>JANNEV010000701.1:0-18693 GCA_031379145.1 Gemmatimonadaceae bacterium | reverse complement strand
GCCGGGAATGGGCCGCTTCCTTGCCGAGCTTGAAGTCGCCGTCCGGATCGAGGTCGAAGCGCGCGCCAGCGGCTTGCAGCTCCCGTACCCGTGCCGGGCCCTCCTCGACGAGCACCTGCACCGCCTCGGCGTCACACAGCGCCGCGCCGGCCGCCAGCGTATCCCTACGGTGCAGCGCGGGCGAGTCACCCGCCCCCAGCGCCGCGGCGATCCCCCCCTGCGCGTACGCCGTGGCGGAGTCGAAGAGCGTACGTTTGGTGAGCACCGTCACATCGCCGTGTGCCGATGCGCGCCAAGCGGTGTGCAATCCAGCGACGCCGCTGCCAATCACGAGAAACCGGGTGCGAATGCGTTCGGTCATGTAGTTTTCAAGTAATGGACCTTGCAGCGCCCGTGCCACCCATCCGTCGGGCTGGCGTCCAGTCTTTTCCCTGTTCAGGAGTCGACGTCATGCGTGTGGCGTTCCTTGCCGGTGCGGTTGCACTGGCTGCATCCGTGGTGGTACCCGAAGCCGTTGTTGCCCAGCCCGGTGGTGTCGCACCGGTGTGCAACATCGATCCCAACAGTCCCAAAGAACTCGCATTACTCTCGCTCTCGTTCCAGAAAGCGCGCGCAGCCGCCACCCCTGAGGACAGAAAGAAGGGGCTGATGGCGATCATGAAGGAGCTCGACACGAAGCCCGAACGCTTCGCGAAGAATCTCTCCGGGTACAACTACACCCTCTCGCAGGCGCTCGTCATGTGGGCCGTGGAACCGGGTGTCGGCTTCATGCCCACCCGCGGAACGCTTGGACTGGCCACCAACCCTGCCGAGGCCTACGATCTGGTCGCGCACCTCGACACGGCCTTCAATACCATCGTCGCCACGACTCCGTCGTGCGCGAACGAAGTGGTAGCGTTGCGCCAGAACGACGCGTGGTTGGCGCTGACCCGGCGGGCGCTCGACGCCTCCAACACGGGGCAGCTCGACTCAGCCGACTACTACGCCACGCGTTCCCTGCGCTTGAGCAAGGAAAGCCCGTATCCGCACTATGTGATGGCCAATGTGTCCAACCTCCGCAAAGACGTCCCTGCGGCGATGGGGCATTGGAAGGAAGTCATTCGGGCATCGGGTAGCGACACAAGCTATCGCGAGCTGAAGAACAGCAGCCTGTACTACCTCGCCTCGAGCCAGCTGGAAGCCGCGCAATCGGCCAAGGGCGAAGAGCAGAAGGCCATGGCCCGCGAAGCTGCGGTCAACCTCAAGGCCCTGCTGGCTCTGGCGCCGGATGGCGCCGATGCGCCGAACACCATGAACTCCTGGTCCGAAGCGCTCAACCTCGCTGGCGATTCTGCGTCGGTTCCGACGGTCTACGCCGCACTGCTCGCCGCGCCCGGCAACTTCAGCGATTTCGCGCTGACGATGGGCGGGGTGATTGCCACGCGTGCCAACAAGACCGAGGACGCTCGCGCGCTCTTCGAGGGTGCCGTGGCCAAGAACCCGGCCGCACGTGACGCGCTGCGCAACCTCGCCGCGACGTACTACGCCAAGGATGAGTTCAAGAAGATGTTCGATCCGACCGCCAAGCTGGTGGCGATCGATCCGAATAACTTCGATGCCTGGATGATGTACGCGTACGCCGCGCAAGGCATCGCCAATAGCACCAAGGTTCCCGCGGAAAAGAAGGCGTGGACGGATTCGCTGGTGAAGTATCGCACGCTGGCCGACGGCCTTCCGGCCAAGGTGGAAGTGACGACGTTTCAGCGCGCCACCGCTTCCGCACAGTTGACCCTCTCCGTGGAGCAGCAGGCGGCAGCGCCGGGCACCTACAGCATCACAGTGGAGTTTCTGGACCCCAAGGGCGCGGTCGTCGGCACCGACACCCAGTCCGTTGGCCCGATCAAGAAGGGCGAGAAAAAAGACGTCACCTTCAAGGCTGCAGCGCCCGGTGCGACCGCCTACCGATACAAGCCGTTGAAGTAGGTGCGCATCGCGGCACTCGCATTGCTGCTGGTCTCCGCGCGCGCCGAGGGGCAGGTAGCCTCCGGCGCGCGTGTGGCGTCGGTCGGGTTCATGGCCATCGGGGTCGTGACGCGCGCCAGTCCTGCGTACCTCGGTCGGGTGTTCACCGAAGGCTACGTGACGCAGCCGAACGTGATGAGTGACCTCCGGTGGGGTCCACTCCAGGGGTTCGCCACGCTGAACTTCGAGGGATACACGCTGCGTCGCGGTCAACTCAACGCGGGCATGTACGGCGAAGGATATGTGGACCGTCGGCACCCACACACGTTCGTGCATGAGGCGATGGTCTCCGCCGCCACCGATACGACGAGGCGAATTCGGGCATCATTGTCCGTGGGCAAGGGATTCACGCCCTACGGAACCGACGACCCGATGATGCGCACACTGATCACGTATCCCGTCAATCATCATCATGCGCAGATCATTGAGCGCGTGCAGGCCATCGCGGCGTTGCGTGTTGGCAGCGCGGGTCGCGGGCTCACGGTGGAACACGGTCGCTTCAACGGCGATGAACCCTATGCCCCGTTCTCGGCACCGCGCTGGTCGCGCTTTGGTGACTCGCGAGCGAGCCGCATCACGCTCTTCCCACTTCGCGGAGTCGAGGTGCAGTCCAGTCGCGCGTTTGTGCAATCCCCGGGCATCATTCAGGGCGGCGCCTTCGACCACGTGCAACAGAGTACGTCGCTACGCGTGGAACGCGCGAACCAGCGCGGTGATGCTCGCGTGCTGCTGGCGGAGTTCGCGCGAACCGACGAAGCCGCCAACGGGCAGCGTGCCTTTCGATTCGAAAGCCTGCTTGCCGAAGGCATGATGGAACACCGTGGCTGGCGCCTCGCCCTGCGCGCGGAACGCACCGAGCGGCCGGAGAACGAGCGCCTGCTCGACCCCTTCCGGATTGCCAACGGACACATCGACTTCCAGATCATCGGGGTGACACGCTGGCACATCGCGACGATGCAGATCTCCACACCAGCGCTCGCATTCGCGCGCCTTGGCGCTGCACGCGTCGCACCGTTTGTTGAGGTGTCTCGCGCGCATGCGGCGGCGCGCCGATTCCCCACGGTGTTTGCACCGGCCGATTTCTACGGGCGCGCAACACAGCTCTCGGTGAGCGCCGGTGGCCGACTGCACATCGGCGCCATGCGGCATCGAATGGGAAGGTACGGGGTACTCGCACCAGCGACGGTGCCCTCGACCATGCGGCACGCGGCGCACCAGTCGATGTCGCACGCGATGCCCGATGAATAGCGTCAATCCCCTCTCGCGCAGTACCCCTCAGCGAAACATCGCCATGTCTCGACCAGTTATGCGTCGCATCGCTCTTGCGATCTCAATGACGTTGCTCGCCGCTGTCATCGGGGGCTGCAGCACGGACAGCCCGTCGCCCGTGGCGCCCGCAGCCCCGTCGCCGCCTCTCACCCCACCGGTGACGCCTCCAACGCCGGCCGCCCCCACCAACCTCGGGCTGCTCGGCCTCGGTGCCGTGGGTGAACGCTACACCTCGGAAGTGTGGGTACGCGGGACCACGGCGTACACGTCGAGCTGGGGAACGCGCGCGGGTATTCGAGGCAACGCGGTCAAGATCTGGGACGTCAGCACCGACACGCCGCGGCTGATTGATTCGGTCATCGTGGCCAACGCCGGAACGACCGGTGACGTGCAGGTTTCCGACGACGGCAAGTTGCTGGTCGTCGCCATCGAGCCGAATCCGAACGGCGGATTGGCCATCTACGCACTGGATACTCCGCGCGCGCCGCGCCTGCTGACACGCACCACCGGCGGTGAGTTGCAGTACGGTGTTCATACGGCGGAGTTGGCGCGCGTCAACGGCGTGCTCTACGCATTCTGCGCCATTGATCCGGTCAACAACGTTCCCGCGCGGTTGGTCACGGTCGACCTGAGCGATCCAAGCGCGCCGCGAACGGTCTCCTCCGTGCAGCTCGGCGCACCGTTCATTCACGACGTCTTCGTGCGCGACGGCACGCTCTTCACGGCCGAGTGGAACGACGGCGTGGGGATCTGGGACATTGGCGTGCAGGGGGGGTCACCGGCGGCGCCGCGGCGTCTGGCCAAGGTAGCCACAGTGGGCGGCAAGGTGCACAACCTCTGGTGGTATCACGATGCAACCACGGCGAACAAGAAGTATCTGTTCGTCGGCGAGGAAGGCTCCGGCGTCATCGGCTCTTCGTCCATCGGCGACATCCATGTCGTGGATATCAGCACACTCGCGAGCGCGTCGGAGGTGGCCGTCTTCACCGTGGCGGGGGCCGGCACGCACAACTTCTCCGTGGACGAAGCCAACGGATTCCTCTACGCCGCCTACTACAACGGCGGCGTCCGTGTGCTTGATGTGCGCGGCGATCTGGCCAGCTGTACCGTCAAACTCGCCGATGGCCGGTGCAACATGGGCGCATCGGGACGCGAGAAAGCCAGGTTTCTCGGGGCCGGCAGCTTGAACGGTCTGTATGTCTGGGGCGTGCACTGGTCGTCAACGGGGCTCTTCGCGTCAGACATGTTGAACGGACTCGTCAAGCTGAGTCCTGCCACGCGCTGATTTCCCCTTCCGAACCACTGCGCTGACGGCGAACCTTCCCGCAAATGCGTCGGACTCTTCTCCTCGTCGGGGCGCTTGTGCTCGCCCACCTTGCCCTGTTGACCGTGACGCCCTCCGGCGCGACGGTGGCGGACAGCACTGAGGGACTCGATGTCGGCATCGTCTTCGATGTTGGGGGGCGCGGCGACAAGTCGTTCAACGACGGTGCGTATCTCGGCGGTTCGCGGGCGGCGAGGGATCTCGGCGCGCGCGTTCGCTATGTCGAACCGGGGGAGGGTTCCGATCGCGAGGCCGGACTGCGCCTGCTCGCCGCCGAGGGGTTGGACTTGGTGATTGGTGTTGGCTTCATCTTCACCGACGATATCACCCCGCTCGCGCGCGAGTACCCCAACGTTGCCTTTGCCGACGTGGACTACGCGGTACCGACCGACAGCACTGGCGCGCCGCTGCCGCTGCCGGCGAATCTGGTGGCGCTCAAGTTCCGCGAAGAAGAAGGCTCCTTTCTCGTGGGCGCACTGGCCGCGCTCGTGGGGAAGAGCAAGAAGGTCGGCTTTGTTGGCGGCATGGACATCGCGCTGATTCACAAGTTCGAAGCGGGCTATCGCGCTGGCGTGAAGCATGTGTGCAGTGACTGCGAAGTCATTGCGCAGTACGCCGGAGTGACACCCGAGGCCTTTCGCAATCCCGGCCGCGGCAAGGAGCTCGCCCTGAGTCAGTTCAATCAGGGGGTGAACGTCATTTTTCATGCGTCCGGCAGCACCGGACTTGGTGTGTTCGAAGCCGCGCGCTCGGCGGGAAAGCTCGGGATCGGCGTGGACGCCGATCAGTTTGCCGAGGCACCGGGATTCGTGCTGACCAGTATGGTGAAAGGGATCGACGAGTCGGTCTATCAGGCGATCAAGGCGGTGAAGGAGAAGCGCTTCGTCGGTGGCATTCAGCAATTCGGCTTGGCCGAAAAAGGCGTCGGGTACATCTACGACAGCAACAATCGAGCGCTCATTCCCGAGGCCGTACGCGCGCGACTGGATATGCTCACCGCTGAGATCATCGCGGGACGCATCAAGGTCCCCAGTACCCGATGATCGAGACCAACCCCAGCGGCGACCGTGTACCGCCGCGCGGCGGCGTGGCAGTCGCGACCGATGCACTCCCGCCGCCGCGCGGCTGGGCAGTGCAGATGCGTGGGGTCGCCAAGGTCTTTGGTGCTGTCGTGGCGAATCAGGATGCGTCACTCGACGTTGCGCGAGGGGAGATTCACGCGCTGGTGGGCGAGAATGGCGCAGGCAAGAGCACGTTGATGCGCATTTTGAGTGGACTGTACCCGTCGGACGCCGGCAGCGTCGAAGTCAATGGGCGCGTGGTGACGGGATGGAAAACGACCGATGCGATCGCGGCCGGCGTTGGCATGGTGCATCAGCACTTCATGCTCGTGAATTCGCTCACGGTCGCCGAGAACGTCGTGCTCGGGCAGGAGCCGTCGCGTCAATTCATGCTGGACACTGCGCGCAGCGTCGCCGACGTGCGGGCACTGAGTGCGCGCTGCGGGCTCAGCGTCGATGCGACCGCGCGCGTCGCCGATCTCAGTGTCGGTGAGGCACAACGCGTCGAGATACTCAAGGCACTGTATCGCGGTGCGAAGATCCTGATCCTGGACGAGCCGACGGCCGTGCTATCTCCTCCGGAAGTCCGCGAGCTCTGGCAGGTGCTGCGTGCTTTGCGGGATGATGGCGGCACAGTCATTCTGATCACGCACAAGCTGGACGAAGTGATCGACGTGTCCGACACGATTACCGTGATGCGCGCAGGGCGTACCGTTGCCAGGCTGGCCACCGCCGAGACGACGCCGCGCGACATTGCGAAGGCGATGGTGGGTCGCGAAGTGGCCCTCGCCCTCGATGCGTCGCCGGGCATTCAAGTCACCGGTGAAAATCGCGCGATGCGCGCGGACGCATCCAGGAAGGCCCTTCGGGATGCATTGCGCGTGGACGCACTGACCGTCCGCGGCGACCGCGGTACCGTGGTCATTCAGGACCTGTCGTTCAGTGTGGCACCCGGCGAAGTCCTGGGGATCGCCGGCGTGGAGGGGAATGGGCAGACAGAACTGCTGGAAGCGATCGCCGGGCTGCGCCGGCCGGAGCGTGGCCGGATCATGCTCGAGGACGTGGTCATCGACGCGATGAACGTGCGTGAGCGGGCCGACGCGGGGCTGTCGCACGTCCCCGAAGATCGGCATCGGCGCGGACTCGTGCTCGAGTACAGTATCGCGGACAATCTGATTCTCGGTCGCCAGCATCACTTCACCGCGCGCGGTGTCCTGGATCGCTCACGCATTGATGCCAACGCGGCCACGCAGATCCGCACCTTCGACATTCGGCCGCCGATGGCCGCCTTGCCCGCACGGGCACTGTCGGGCGGCAATCAACAGAAAATCGTCATCGCTCGCGAGATGGGCCGGGAGTTCCGTGTGTTGTTGGCGGCGCAGCCAACTCGCGGCGTCGACGTCGGCGCGATCGAATTCATTCACGCTCAAATCCGCGCTGCGCGCGATGCTGGAAAGGGAATCCTGCTGGTCAGCGCCGACTTGCCGGAGATATTGGCGCTGTCAGATCGTATCGCCGTGATGTACGGGGGAACGTTTGTCACCGTGCTTCCGGCCGCGGAATGCGACGCGGAAACGCTTGGACCGTTCATGACCGGTGCCGCGACGTGAGCGAGCGCTTGAGCAGCGGGAGTGCTTCCGGGCGCATACACGCGAGCCCACTCCAGGCGCTTGGTACGCGTGTCATGTCCGCCGCACTGGCACCGCTGGTCGCGTTGGCCATCGCCGCGGTGGTTGGCGACTTGCTCATCTTGTCTTTCGGACAAGCACCCGCCACGGTGTTTCGCCTGTTGGTCGAGGGCACCTGGGGCAACTGGTACGGACTTGGCCAGGTGCTGTACAAGGCCACCACGCTCACGTGCACGGGGCTCGCCTTCGCCCTGGCGGGGCGAGCGGGGCTCTTCAACGTGGGCGCGGAAGGACAGTTGGCGATGGGAGGTTTCGCGGCGGCCGTCACCGGATTGGTACTGCCCGCGTCCACTCCGGCGGTGCTGGCCACCGCGCTCTGTCTGGTGGCGGCCATGAGCACCGGTGCGGCAGTCGGAGCCGTTCCAGGGGCGCTGCGAGCGCGCTTCGGCGCCAGCGAGGTGATCGTGACGATCATGCTCAACTTCGTCGTGCTGGCACTGCTCAATTGGCTCGTGGCGGCCAAGATTCACGTCCCGGAGACACTGCACACGCCACCCATTCTCGCGGGTAGCGTTCCTCGCATCGCGGAGCAGTTCCCGGTGTTTCACGGGAGCGCAGCAAATTGGACGCTGCTCGTCGCAATTGCCGCAGCATTGGCGAACACCTGGTACCTCTTTCGCACGCGCGCCGGCTATGAACTCCGCGCCGTGGGGTTGCAGCCGGACGCGGCGGAATACGGAGGCGTCCGCGTGGCTCGCGTTCTGTTCACGACAATGTGTCTCTCCGGCGCACTGGCTGGCCTGGGCGGGATGAACTTTGTGCTGGGCTACAAGGGCTACTACGAGGAAGGCTTCGCGGGAGGCGCGGGCTTCCTCGGCATTGCCGTGGCATTGGTTGGGCGAAATCATCCGTTGGGCATTCTGCTGGCGGCGTTGCTTTTTGCGACGCTCTCCCAAGGCGGTCTCGCCGTCAACGCGCTGGTGCCAAAGCAACTCACGGATATTCTCACTGCCGTGGTGATTCTGTCGGTCGCGACCGCCGTGCCCGAAGTGCAACGCCTGCTGCGCGACGCGGCCACCGCCGCCGTGTCCCGGTCCAGTCGGGCCGTGCGAGGGACGCCGTGAGCGTGCTCGGATTCGTGCTGCAAACCATCCGCATTGCCATTCCGTACCTGCTGGCTGCGGCGGGCGGCGTCATGTCGGAACGCGTGGGCATCATCGCGCTCGGCCTTGAAGGAATGATGCTCGCCGGCGCCTTTGGCGCGGCCTTGGGCAGTCACTTTGGCGGCAGCGCGTGGGTAGGTTTGCTCGGCGCGCTGCTCGCTGGGCTGGTCGTCACCAGCATACTCGCCGTCGCCACCCTGCGGTTCCGCGCCAATCAGGTGGTGGTCGGCGTGGCGATCAACCTGCTCGTGGTCGGGGCGACGCGCTTTTTCTTGCGCCTCACATTTGACAGCGCGAGCAATTCGCCTCGCGTCCCCGGCTTCGGCGGCGAAGGCACCGGAAACGCGCTGCTCTCCTCGTTCGCCAATCCGCTGGTCTGGATTGGCCTGGTGTCCTTGCCCGCCCTCGGCTGGTTGCTCTATCGCACGCCCTTCGGCTTGCGCGCACGTGCCGTGGGCGAGAAGCCCGAGGCCGCGGCGACGCTGGGCATCGCGGTCATCCCACTACGACTCAAGGGGCTCATCATCGCCGGATCGCTCGCATCGCTCGGTGGCGCGTATCTCGCCCTCGACCAGCACCAGTACACCGATGGCATGTCTGCAGGGCGGGGATTCATTGCCCTCGCCGCGGTGATTTTTGGACGATGGGAACCATCGCGCGTGGCCGTCGCGTGCCTGCTCTTCGCCGGCGCCGAGACGTTGCAGATCCAACTGCAGGGCGCGCAACTCATCCCGAGTCAGTTCGTGGAGATGATTCCGTACGTCCTCACGATCGTGGCGCTGGCCGGCGTGGTCGGCCGCTCCGTCGCTCCCGCCGCGCTCGGCAAATCCGAATGAGCGGGACTGAAACCGGCGAACATCCCGCCGTACCCGAGAAGAGCGCGTTCGGCAAGCTCGCGGTTCTGATGGTCACCGCCTTCATCGACATGCTGGGCATGTTGATGATTCTGCCCCTGCTGCCGTTCTACGCGAAGGGGCTCGGTGGCGGCGGGTTGATCGTCGGGTTGCTGGTCAGTTCGTTCAGCATCGCGCAGCTGATCAGCGCACCGTACTGGGGTCGGTTCAGTGACAAGTACGGCCGACGACCCGCCTTGATGGTGGGACTCGCAGCCAGCGCGATCGCGTATGTGGTGTTTGCGTACGCCGACAGTCTGTGGCTGTTGTTCCTGTCGCGGATCGTGCAGGGCGCCGGCGGTGGTACCGTGAGCGTGATTCAAGCGTACGTGGCCGACGCCACGAAGCCGGAGGATCGGGCCAAGTCGCTGGGTTGGCTGAGCGCTGCCACCAATGCCGGCGTGGCGCTGGGTCCAGTGCTGGGCAGCTTCGTGCAACAGTGGGGCGCACAGGTGCCCGGCCTGATCGCGGCGGGGCTTTGCGCAGTGAACGTCGTCTTCGCGAGCCGCTATCTCACCGAGATCCGTAAACCGGGTGGCACGCAGGCACTGAATGCGGATGGCACGAAGGTCAAGCGCAAGGGCAGCCGAGAAGCCGTCCTGCGTGTCATCAGTCATCCCGACGAACCTGCGTCGCGTCTCATCCTCATCTACGCCATTGCAATCGGCGCATTTCAGGGCACGACGTCCATTCTGGCACTGTTCCTCAGCAACCGTTTCGGCGTCACGGCCAACACCATCGGATACTTCTTCGCGTACATCGGCGTCCTCAGCGTCTTCATCCGTGCCGTCATGTTGGGCAAGTTCGTGGACCGCGTGGGCGAACCGAAGTTGAGCCGATGGGGCCTCATGTTCCTCAGCGCAGGCTTGATCGGCATTGCCGTGTCGCAGAACTACTGGATGCTCGCCGTTGCGGTGGGCATGCTTCCACTCGGAACCGCGTTCACGTTCCCATGCGTGACGGCGATGCTGTCGCGCGTGGTCAGCAGCGCCGAACGCGGGCTGTACATGGGAGTGCAGCAGACGTTTGGCGGCATCACTCGCGTTGGCTTCCCGATCCTGTTCGGTGCGCTCTACGACAGCGTGGGGAAGCCCAGTCCGTTCTTCTTGAGTGCAACCCTGGTCGCGGCGACGCTCCTGTTGGGTCGCGACATGGAACTCTACGCGCCACGAGTGAAAAAAGACTAGCGAGCGACGAGTCGTCGACTTGGCGGGAAGGCAACCACCTCCCGCGCCTTCCCCCGATCGTCCGGGGTCAGCATTCTACACAGGACGAACCGGTGCCTACCGCACCCACGCTGCTTCACCCCTCGCCCTGTTGGAGTTCGCATGTCCGCACGCAGTTCCTCAGACCGTCGCGCATTCCTGCATCGTATGATCGCTGGCACTGCCGCGATGGCCGCCGCGCCAACCGCATTGCACGCCAGTCCCTTTGGGCCTGCTCATGCTGATGCCGCTGCTGACGCTGACGCTGACGGCGACGAGCGGGCGCAATTCTCCGAGTTCGGGGCGCTGGCCATGAATGCCACTGCCATGGACCTTTCTGCGGACCCCGAATGGGATACCACCTGGACAAAGAAAATCACCGGCAAGCACCGGGCCATGTTCGATGCGCCTGAGGTCAGCGAGGGCGCTGGCGTGTTCCGGGCCGGCGTCTGGGCCAAGCAGTACACCGATGTCTTCAAGATGCCCGCGTCGGATCTCTCCGCCGTCATCGTGCTGCGACACAACGGCATCATCCTGGCCATGAATCAAGCCTTCTGGGATGAGTACAACGTCGGCAAGCGCAACAATGTGCGAGACGGGAAGGGGAAGAAGACCAACAAGAACCCGGCGCTGGCCGCCCCGCCGGAGCCGGGTAAACAGCCCAAGCCGTTCGATGCCTACATGCTTGAGCAACAAATGGCGCGCGGGGTGATTGTGCTGGCGTGCAACATGGCTTTCGCGAGCGCGGTCTACGACGTCTCCAAGCAAGACAAGCTGAAGATGCCCGAAGCACGCGCGAAGGCGCTGTCCATGCTGGTGCCCGGTGTCATTCTGCAGCCGTCAGGCATCTTCGCCAACGTGCTGGCTCAACAGAACGGCTGCTCGTTCGTCGCCGCGAGCTAACACAACTCCACGGAAACACCACGGCCGATTGCGCGTCTCTGCGCAATCGGCCGTGGGTATGGCTCGCGAAAGGGTTACACCGCGTCGGACAACGAACTGAAGGTAAAATCGCGCACCTTGATCGGCGGCATGTACACCGCACCGCCGGCGCCCAGATTTTCCGACGCGTTGATGCGAACGCTCGGCCCCATCGCCTGCAAGTTGTTCAGGAAGAAGATCGGCGATTCGTTGAAACGGAAGTTCTTGATCGGGCGCGTGACCTTGCCATTTTCAATCAGAAAGGTGCCGTCGCGCGTGAGCCCGGTGTAAAGAATCGTGCGGGGATCCACGGGGCGGATGTACCAGAAGCGCGTGACGAGAATACCGCGTTCGGTACCCTTGATCATCTCAGCCACGCTGGACGTGCCACCCAGCATGCGCAGCGCGCGCGCGCGTCCACCGCCGCCGCCGGCACGCGTGGCTTGTACGCCCTGTTTCTGCGCCCAGTATCGATCGTAGTTGAGGTTCCTCACCACGCCGTTCTCGAGCCACACCACCTTCTCCACCGGCACGCCATCGCCGTCAAAACCACCGGTGGTGCTCGGCGCATCTTCCGGGTCTGACAACAGCGTCACACGCTCGTCGACGACTTTGAGACCGATCTTGTTGCCGCCACCCTGCTTGGAGAAGAACGACCGGCCTTCATCAGCCGCCCGCGCCTGCATGGCACCGGCAATCAGCTGTACCAGATTGCCAACGGCCGTCGGCTCCAGAATGGTGGTGTAGCGCCCCGGCTCGATGGCCACGGGATTGCGGGAGTCTTTCGCTTTCTGAACGGCGGTGGCCGCCACAAAAGCGGGATCGAGGTCCGAGAAGCTGGTCCCATCGCTGCACGCCCATCCGGAACCCGTGCCATCGGGCGAGCGCACGGTCGCGGTCATGGTCATCACCGCGCTCGAATCGTACGCGAACAGCCCCTTGGAATTGGCCAACGCAGTGGCACCCGCCCGACACTCGATGAATCCCGTGGCGATCAGATCACTGGCGCGCGCCAACTCGGTCACTTGCTTTGCGGCCAGCGCTCGCTCGGCCGGCGTGGGCATGGAGAACGAGCGCTCCTTCGGCGCAGGATACTGCTGTGCGCCGAGCTCCGGCATGCGCTCCGGGTTGGGCGGCACCAGCTTCGCGATCTCGTGCGCTTGCTTGGCCGCCGCCGCCAACGAGGCTTCATCCAGCCGATTCGTGTTCACACTCGCCGACCGATTGCCCACGAATGCCGTGATCGTGACCGTCGTATCCTGATTCTCTCCGGACGTCGTCACCTGATTCAACGCGAAACGCGTGTCGGCGCGGGCACCACTGTTGATCGAAACCCGCGTCTCCTCGGCCGGCGAGTTCTTGAGGGCGCGCGCAGCGATTTCCTGCGCGTCCGCGCGACTCAGCACGCCAACCGGAGCGAAGAGCGACCGCGGCGGGAAGTTGCCGACGTTACCGCTTGCACTGTTGCTCACGCCTTTCTCCCGGTGTTGATGATGTTCACCTGCTGGAAGAGCGACGGCACACAACCGTGGCTGACGGAGTTGGATTGGCCGGGCTGGCCCTTGGCGTCGCCGAAAGCGCCGCCCAGGTGATAGCTCTTCGGGCCACCGATCGCCTTGAGCGACTTCCAGAAGTCAGGCGTACGGAACTGGTAGGCGACGTCCTTGAGCATGCCAACGACCTTGCCGCCCTTGATCTCATGAAATACCTGCCCGGCGAACTGACCGTTGTACCGCTGTTGATCGATGGAGAACGAGCCGTCGCCTTCGATGGCGATGCCCTTGTCCATTTTCGCGATCAGGCTCTCGAACGTATCGTCGTTCTGGCCGGGGACCATGCTCACATTGGGCATGCGCTGGAACTGCACGTCGGCCCAGCTCTGTGCATACGAGCAGCCGTACGAGCGCACGGGCTTTCCGGCTTTGGTGTAGTAGTCGGTCATCATGGTGGCCTGTTCCCGTGTGGTCTGGTAGTCCACGAAAATGCCATTCTTGATGATGTCGAACTTGGTCGGCTTCACCGCCTCATCGTCCCAGCCGATAGCGCCGAGTGAACCGGGCTGCTCACGATCGCCCACGATGTTGAGCAGATCAGATCCGATGCGCAACTTGCCAAGGACAGCCTCCGGCGGAGCGATGAAGCTGGTGCCCGCGTAGTTGGCTTCGAAACCGAGGGCACGATCAAGTTCACTCGGATGGGCGATGACTTCGTGCACCGTCAGCCACAGATTCGACGGATGCAGCAACAGATCATAGCGCCCCGGCTCCACCGGTTTCGCGGTCAGCTTCTGCACGGCCTGTTCGGCATAGCGCGGGGCGCGCTCGACGAGTCTGGAATCCACGACATGTTCGTAGCCCAGTCCCATCGGCGCGATGTCGTTGCTGTCCACCGACTGGAAATCGGAGAAGTCTGCGGACACGGCCGTCACCGACATCGATGGCGATGTGCGAAAGATCGTCTGGATGAGGTACGATCCGTCGCTCGTCATGAGCGTCTTCTCTTCACGCAGGAAGAACATGGACGAGTTGACCGTGCGAATGCCCTTCACCTTGAGTGCGGCTTCGTTGGCCGCCAAGAGCAAAGCCACTTTTTCGGGAATGGCCACTGTGAACGGATCCGTCTTGATCGGACTGCTCCAGGTGCCAGACTGATTTCCCGGCGTGGGGGCCAGATTCACCGGCCGGATCTGACTGGCGCGATTGGCCTTGGCCTGCGCGAGCGCTTTGCGCGTGATGTCGGCGACCGAGTCCGTACTGAGCGCACTGGTGGCGGCGAAGCCCCACGATCCGTCCACCAGTGTGCGCACACCGAGGCCGAACGTGTCTGTATCGCTCACGCCCTGCACGATGCGGTCCCGCGTATTGACGTTCTGCTGGCGTCGTGCGGCCACGCGCACGTCCGCGTACGACGCACCGCCGCGTTTGGCCGTGTCGATGGCCACTTGCATCAGCGCCTTGACGGCGGGATCATCGAATGGTGTGTCGGCGTCAAGCAGTCCGCGAGGCGTCACGCGGGTGATCAGGCCGGGCGCGGCGGAGAGCGACGAGGTGGCGGCCATTGTGCCGGCGGCCACCGCCGCGCTCGCCTTGAGAAAATCGCGGCGGGAGCGTGTCATGAAGGAATCACAGGGGGAGCTCGAATGAGCCGTAAAGAGGCGGGCAACGCGCAGGCATCACGCGGTGAGAACTCGTCGCGGGCGCATCACGTCCCGCTCGGAGAAGATACGCTGCGCGACCGGTTCGTGTTGAGGAGGCGCCACGACGAGGGCCGGCCGCGCACGCGACCACGGGACTGAGGAACGGAGCGACCCGCACGGCTTGACAGCGCGCGATACTTCACCGGACGATGGTGTTCGCCCACGGCCGATCACGGGAGCACACATGAGCAGCGGACGGCACGGTGCCACGAGGATTCGAGTCGTCGGATTGCTGAGCGCCGGCCTGTTCGCCTGCAGCAGCAGCGATGCTGTGGCGCCCACCGAACCCACAAGCCCACCGTACATGGCGGGGCGCGTCACGTCGGTGGTGCCGACGGGCACCGGCGCGGTCAGCATGCGGGTCGAGGCCAATCCGTTCAGCGTGAACCTCGGGCTCAAGGCCGTCGCTCGCGTGGACGCGATCACCGTAATCTGGTTGCCGAACAGGAAGGCCGGTGACCTGCGCTCACTCACACCAGGGCAGTGGGTTCGGCTCTGGTTCGACGGTGCCATCGCGCAGTCGTACCCGGTTCAAGGCACCGCCGCGACCGTGGTAATCGACTCCAGTGCCATCTCCCCGTCTGGCTTGTGATGCCGCCGTGTCTGGTGCAATGACACACTCCGGCGGCATGTTCATGCTCGGCCCGATCCGGGTCCGCCGGACCCGCCGCTTGCCTCTCTCCAAGTACTCCATGTCCGCTGTCGCCATCTCTCCTGCTGCTGCTCCCGAGACCGCCCCATCCACGCCGCTTTCCACACGCAGACGAACGCTTCGAAGTCCATTGGCGAAGTCTCGCGCGGTCGTGGTCGCGTGTCTTGTCACCCTTGCCGTCGCAATCGCCCCTGCGTCAACGGCACAACCGCTCGGTGCACAGTCGAACGGGCGCGAGGTGCGCGGCTCGCTGTACATCGTGGGAGGAGGCCCGCAGCCTGCGGCGCTCGTCAGGGAGTTCGTGGAGCTCGCGGGTGGTGCTGGCAAAGCCCGCATTCTCGTGTTTGCCATGGCCAGCGCCGACGGAAAGCGCAGCGGCGAAGCCAAGGCGAAGGACCTGCGGGAGCTTGGCGCGGAGGCCGTGAATCTCTGGGTGCAGCGCGACGGCGCGGACGCGGATTCCATTGTCGAGGCGGTACGAACGGCCACCGGGATTTGGTTCGGCGGCGGCGATCAATCCAAGCTCACAGCCGCCCTTGGCGGCTCGCGCACGGCCGCGGCCATCGCGGTGCGCTATCGCGCCGGCGCTGTCGTGGGTGGAACATCTGCCGGAGCGGCGGTGATGTCGGCGATCATGCTCACGGGCGATGAGCGTCGGCCAGGAGGTGCACGGCCAGATACGACGCTATCCATGGTCACCATCGATCGCGACAACGTCACCACGGCAAACGGTTTCGGACTGCTCGACAATGCCATCATCGACCAGCACTTTTTGCGCCGCAAGCGGCACAACCGACTCATCAGCCTCGTGCTGGAGCGCGAACCGCATCTCGGCGCCGGGATTGATGAATCCACGGCCATCATCGTCGAGCCCGACGGCCGCTGGCGCGTGGCGGGTTCAAGCGTGGTGGTGATCTACGATGCCCGAAAGAGCGCCATCACCACCTCGGGTACACTCGGCGCCGCGAGCATGTCCATGCACGTTCTTCCGGCTGGCGGGCGCTTCGATCCTCGCACCGGCGTCGCCACATTGCCCTCCACGCGCTGAGGCGACCATGCGGAATCCCTCTTCTGGCTCGAACATGCCCGTGCCCTCTCGTTCCCTCACGCCGATGTCGTTCACCGTGTCTTCCTTCCGAGTGCGCGTGGTTGCGGCCGCGCTTTTCGCACCCACCGCGCTCTACGCGCAGCTACCCGGCACCAAGGCTCCGGGCGCACCAACGACCCTGACGCCACAACAGCAAGCTGCTCGCGCCGTGTACAAGGAGCTCGTCGAGATCAACACCGTCGACTCCGTTGGAGACGTCACGAAAGCGGCACAGGCCATGGCCGCGCGCTTTCGCTCTGCGGGTTTTCCTGAGGCCGATGTGCAGGTACTCGTTCCACCCGGCAAGC
The DNA here is from genome assembly GCA_031379145.1 of Gemmatimonadaceae bacterium. Classification (GTDB taxonomy): domain Bacteria; phylum Gemmatimonadota; class Gemmatimonadetes; order Gemmatimonadales; family Gemmatimonadaceae; genus Gemmatimonas. The sequence continues at coordinate 1,985 of JANNEV010000701.1, read as the reverse complement.
CAACCAAGGGTAACCTGGTCGTCCGCTATCGCGGCAAGAATCAGGGAAAGCCAATCCTGCTGCTGGCCCATCTCGATGTTGTTGCGGCGCTTCGCAGCGACTGGCCGCGTGATCCGTTCACGCTTGTCGAAGAGAACGGGTACTTCTACGGCCGCGGGACCTCAGATGACAAGTCCATGGCCTCAATGTTCGTGGCCAACCTGCTCCGCTACAGGCAGGAGGGGTTTGTTCCGCAGCGGGACCTCATTCTCGCGCTCACAGCGGACGAGGAAGGCGGCGCGACCAACGGAGTGGCGTGGCTCCTCGCCAATCACAAGGATCTCCTCGACGCCGAGTACGCAATCAACGAAGGCGGCGGCGGCACGCTGCTGGACGACAAGCCGCTGTTCCACTCGGTGCAAGCGGCGGAGAAGGTGCCGGTGAACTTCACTTTGACTGTGCTCAATTCCGGCGGGCACTCCAGCGTACCGCGCAAGGACAACGCGATCTATCAGTTGGCCAACGCTCTCGCGCGGCTGGAGCGCTATACCTTCCCAGTGGATCTCAACGAGATTTCGCGGCCGTTTTTCGCGCAGACCGCCAAGGTGGAGATGCCGAGCATTGCGGCTGCAATGCGCGCCATCGTTGCCAACCCGGCGGACACGGCGGCGGCACGCATCATTTCCACCGATCCGCGCTATGCCTCCATGCTGCGCACGAGCTGCGTGGCGACGCGTCTCGCCGCTGGTCACGCCGACAACGCGCTACCGCAGACCGCCACCGCCACCGTCAACTGCCGTGTGGTGCCAACATCGTCGGCCGAAGACGTCAAGGCCACGATTGCCCGCGTCGTCGCTGATTCCGGCGTCAAGGTGACCATGCGCGAAGTCCGCGGCGACCGTTTCGGGAAGAAAACGACGGCGATCGACCCGGGACTCCTCGCCGCGACCGCCGCACTCACCAAGAAAATGTTCAACGACGTCCCGGTAATCCCCACCATGTCCACGGGCGCCACCGACGGCGCGTATCTGCGCTCGTCCGGTATCCCCACCTATGGCGTGAGTGGCATTTTCTCCGCCGCCGGCGAAACCAACGCGCACGGTCGCGACGAAAAGCTGCGCGTCAAATCCTTCTACGACGGACTGGAGTTCCTGTATCAGCTGGTCAAGCAAGTGTCGAGCGGGCAACCCGGCAAACCAATTTCATGACTTGAAACGGGCGATACCGTCGCGGCGCCTCATGCGGCCCGGTCAGCTCTTGAGACCGGGCTCGCTGTCGATGACCGCCTTGGCAATGTCCACCATCGGCACAGACCGATCCTGACTGCTGCGCTGCATGATGCGGTACGCCTCCTGCTCCGTACTGCCCGTGCGTCGCATCAGGATTCCCTTCGCGCGCTCGATCAACTTCCGGGACTCGAGCTGCTGTTTGGCATCCGTCGCCTCGCGTCGTGCCGAGAGCAGCTCGCGCGCACGGACAACGGCCATTCGCAAAGTCGCGTCGAGCGTGGTGGGCTGGCTTGGCTTGGCCAGCAATGCCACGGCGGTGCTTCGCAGTACATCGGCGGCCGACAGCGTGAGGGAGAGGTCACCGGTAATCAGCACCACAGCCGTACCGGGCAGGGCGCGCGAAATCTCCTCCGCCGCTTGCACGCCGTTGGATCCAGGCATGTGTACGTCCAGCAGTACGGCGTCCGGCGTGAACTGCCGCGCCATTGTGATCGCATCAGCCCCGGAATCCACTTCGGCAACCACCATGTGCCCGAGAACACCTAGCATGTCCACCAACGTGGATCGCTCAAGAGCGTTGTCTTCGGCTACAAGAACACGTATCGTGGACGGAAGGTCCGTCATTCCATTGACTCGGTGAACGCAAACACACATCGCCCGCAACATCGTGCAGCGGCGACGGTGCCTGCAAAGTTGGGTGCGAGAGAGAGTCGCCGTCGACGGCATCGCCGACAGTCGCCATCGCATCCAGGTTTTTGAGCATTCGAAACGCGACAG
>JANNEV010000699.1:0-2050 GCA_031379145.1 Gemmatimonadaceae bacterium | reverse complement strand
CGCAGCGCGTTGTCGAGCAGAATGCCAGTCATCCGGACCATCAGCGTCGGTTCCGCACGGACCGCAGTCTCATCGAGTCTGGTGGACTCCAACGTGACACCAGCGCGGGTGGCTTCGGCGCTCCATCGCCGGAGCTCGTCGGCCGCCAGATCGTCGAGAAACAGCGGCACCATCGTGTGTGCAGCGCCATCTTCGCCGGCATCGGCTCGCGCCAACTGCAGGAGTTCATCCACCTGTCGCGACATGCGGACCAGGTCCTCGTGCAGCTCCGCGAGAACTCCTGGCGTCTGCGCAGACTGCAGCTGGGACAGCTCCACGCGGGCGCGCATGCGCGCCAACGGCGTGCGCAGCTCGTGAGCGGCGTCGGCCAGGAATTGCTGCTGCTGGTGCAAGGCGCCGTCGAGCCGATCCAGCAAGGCGTTGAAGCTCAGCCCCAGTCGTCCGAGCTCGTCCTGCGGGTCGTCAACGGGCAGTCGATCGCCTTGCGCGGGCGCGATACGTGCGGCTGCATCGGCCATCTGCCCCGCCGGCCGCAGCACGCGGCCGGTCAGCCACCATCCGGCCAGCGTGGCCAGCACGATCAGCCCCGGAATACCAACGATCAACCAGAAGTCGATGCGAGCCTGCACCGCGCGCATCGTCGCGGCACTGGCCTCCACCTCGACGATCCATCCCGGCGCGAGCTCGGGATCGAGCGGCATGGAGACGCGGCGCACCGGCGGGGCGACCCAGCGCGGAACCCGCCGCGGCAGCGCACCGGACGGCTGGAAGATCACGCCGTCCGGCCTCCGAATCCGAATGGCACGCTCCTCGAACACCAGCTCGGTCACGATATGGGCGAGCGTGGCTTCGATGACCTGATACTCTGCGACTTCCACGCGGAAGAACTGCCGCATGAGCAAGGCCGACGCCCGCACGGAGTCCTCAAACTCGCGCTCCAGCGCCGACCGCACCACGAGGCGGAGGGCACCTGCGGCGCCCAGAAGCACCACAAGCAGCGTCGTCGCATACAGTGCGGCGATGCGAAGCCGGATGCGCGAAGGGTAGCGCGCCGTCATGGCCGCCAGGCGGGCATCAGCGTGTCTCGGTCGGCGCCGCAATCCGATACCCCACCCCGCGCACCGTGGCCAGCAACGCAGGCTCTTCGGGTCGGTCGATCTTTCGACGCAGCCGTGCGATGTATACATCGATCACATTGCTGAATGGATCGAAGTTGTCATCCCAGGCGTGCTCGCTGATTGCTTCCCGGGAGAGCACACGTCCGCTCTCCCGCATCAGCACTTCGAGCACCGCAAATTCCTTGGTGGTGAGCGTGATGCTTCGTCCGTTGCGCCGCGCCTCGCGAGTCGACGGGTCCAGTTCCAGGTCGGCGACGCGCAGGACGGTGTGGGCAGCGGCGCTCGGCCGGCGGAGGAGCGCGCGCAGGCGCGCCACCAACTCGCCGAGGGCGTATGGCTTGACCAGGTAGTCGTCGGCACCCAGGTCCAGACCGGCGATGCGATCGTCAACACTGTCTCGCGCCGTGGCCATGAGCACGCGCGGGGCCGGCTGTCGAAGGCGGAGCGCGACACACAGCGTGAACCCGTCCTCGTCCGGCAATCGGAGATCGAGCACGATTGCGTCGTAGGGGCTGACGGCGGCCAGCTCCCGCGCCATCTTCCCCGAGAGCGCGGCATCGACCGCAAAACCCGAGGCGCGCAGGTAGGCGGTTGCGCTCTCGCGCAGCACCTCGTCGTCCTCCACAAGCAGGATCCGCATGCGGGTGAATCTAGGGGACATGAGCGCAATGACACACGCAGGTGCTCGACCACAGCCGCGAGTTGGCGTCGTGTTCGGCGGTGGTGCCCTCAAAGGGCTCGCACACATCGGCGCGCTGCGCGCCCTCAGCGAAGCTGGCATTCAACCGACGCTTCTGGCGGGGTCCAGCATCGGCGCGATGATCGCCGCCGCCGCAGCCTCGGGCGTGTCGGCCGAATACCTGACCGAACGCGCGCTCGCGTTTCGCCGACGGGACCTCTTTCGCATTAACCACCTCGGCATGCTGATGGAG
>JANNEV010000686.1:0-10267 GCA_031379145.1 Gemmatimonadaceae bacterium | reverse complement strand
GAAAGAGCCGGTAGTGGGCATGGTAAAGTTGGCGGCTGCAACCGCAGCACCACCGGCTGTGCCCACTTGCGAAGCGAAGCACACGCTGGTGATAAATGGCCATCCCAAAGGCATGTTGGCGGCCGTCGCAATCGCGGCGGCCGTGCCGACCGTTCCACCTGTGCCGGCTGAGGCATTGCCGCCGTGCAAGCCGCCGTTGGCGAACGACAGAATGTTGTTGGCTGTGTTGACCGGCGCGATGGCGATCAGGCTGGCGAAGTTGGCTGTGGCTGTTGGCTTACGGCCCGCCAAAGACAGGTACAACCGATCCGGCAAGAAGGCCAGTGGGATGATCAGGTTGGTGATCGCGCCCGACTGCCCGCCCGCCCCGCCACCGGCCGTGCTGTTGGTGCCAATGACCCCCGTGCCGCCATTGCCGCCTGCCCCAGCCAGCAGCAAGTGCAGCATGGTCTTGCCGCGCGGCTTGACCCAGGTCTTCCACGCCGTGCCGACCGCTACAGCATCTCCCAGAAAGGTCTGGACAACACTCGCGCCAGTGTCCATCGGCAGATGTGACAGGTCCAGCATGGCTCAGTATTTGCCGCCGATGATGCACACCGCCCAGCCTGTCGTGACCGCCGTGCCCAAGCCACCGTAGATACGGTAGCCGGCTGGGATAGCGAAGCCCAGAGGCAGGATCAAGGTCGGCGTGGCCGCGACGATGGTATTCGCCACGGCAGGCAGACCGATCTCATCGAGCAGGCAGTTGTTGGCGGCTGTCGCGGGCGTGGAACCGTTGTTCAGGAACAGGCGCAGCACGGAGGCGGCCGAAGTTCCCGTCAAGGCCGCGCACTTGGCGCGCAAATGCCCGAGGAAGCCTCCGTTTGTCGCGTCAGCGGTGAACAGCAACTTGGCGTTGGCGTCGGTGCCGTCGAAGCTCGACACGTTGCCGGCTGTCATGGCAGAAGTGAACAGCGCCGAAGTCGCGTTCCATTGCGCGTCGGCAGCCTTGCTGAAGATCGGGTCATTATTGGCGGGCATAGATCACCTATGGCATCGCCAGGCCAAGCGCTTGCGCGATCTGCATGCCGATGTTTGCGTTGTCGATCAGTTCCGAACTGGCGGTGCAGAACACGTCCTTGGTGCCAGCGCTGAAATTCACCAGGGAATCGCTGTTGCTGCTGGAGCGCACGGAGTCGCGTGTTATCCCGGTGGTGCCGTTAAAGGTGCCTTTGCCAACCTCCCACTCAGCGCCGCCGACGATGCAGTACTGAATCAAGCGCGACTCAGAGCCGAAGGCTGTGGCGAAGGTTCGATATCCTGTCGGCGCCGCACCAGCAAGCGTGAGCGCGCCGGTGCCAGTCGTCGTCGTCGTATCTTTGACGCGATCGGCGATGTACGGCATGTCAGGTGCCTCTTTTTCGGTCTTGCCAGAACATCATGGCCGCGGCGCATTGCTGCGTTGACGCCCCCAGGGTTCGCCGACATGGGCCGCGAAGTAGGCCCGCATTGTTTGCCGCGCACGTTCTTTCGCCTCTTCCGACCGTGGCTTTAAGACCTGTTTCGCGCGGGCGGCCTTGATTTTCGCCTTGACCTCAGCGGTGTGAGGCGGGCGGACTTTCGGGGCATTGGGATGGGGAACACCGCGCATCGCTGCGGACATATTGGCGCGCTGAGCAGGGGTGCGCTTGGAGCCGATATTCGGAGCGCCGTGTCGTGCCCTCTCGTCTTCTGGCATGACGCGGCCCTTGGTGTATTGGTTACCCTTCATCATTTGGCGAAGACGCTCAACTTCATGCGGAGGCATCTTCATACCCAAACGACTACCGGCAACCTTGCAATGGTTGAACGCCGATTTCAATGTGTCAATCCAATGCTGCTCACGCACCAACTTGTCAGCCTCAGCGCACACCTCAATAACCTCAAACAAAAAGGCATCCTCACCGTACTTCGACCACACCTTCTGGAAATAAGCAGAGTGATGCCTTCCTTTGCGAAGGGCCGTACGGTGTTGCGAGAACCTGAACCGGACAGGGGCCGATGTGTGCCCGACATAGCACCGGCCAGACGCAGAGTGAACTACGCGGTAAATCGTGGCAGTATCTGATAACTCAGACATACGCGGCCCGTGGAGCAATTGTGAGTTTTACCCAGGAATAAACTTCAAGCCAATCGTGAAAGCGATGCTGTCGCCGCTGACCACGTTGACGGCAGCGAAGTCGCCACGGATCAGCATATTGCCGGCCGTCGTTGCGTCAAACAGCCCAGCCTCGGTGATCGCCAGCGTTGACACCGCCGTGACCGTGCCGGCCACCTGGTAGTTGTCGTTGGTGTTCGTCACCGTTGTGCGGCTTTCGGTGCCGACCGTGCGTCCGCCCGAGGTGGTGGGCGCCGACTCGGTGACGAGCGCAGTCTGCGCGACAGCCGCGCCGGTTGTGCCGATACCCCAGCCGATGTTCTTCGGCGCGGTACCGGCTTGGATGACGCGGTTGGTGATGATCGCCGCGCCAGCGTTGGTGAATACCGTGGCCAGGGCGATCAGCCACCCGCGCAGGCGGGGCGCAGATTGAGGGAGTGCGATTGCGTGGTTCATTTGGCTTTCTCCGAGGCCAGGGTGGCAACAACAACAGCGCCAGGCTCAAAGAGCGCTTGCGCCGCTTTCATATCAGCCGGCACGAAACGTCGGGTGAGCGTATCGCTGCCGTCGATTTCGACAAGCTCGACGGTCATGCCATCAACCAATGCATCGACCTTTTGGCCTCCGGCCAGGGTGACGGTTTGGTTGACTTTCTCGACGACAGAGGAATGCACGAGATAACGGATTTTCACGGTTCAGATCCTTTCGCTTGCTTTGAGGAGCCATCGGGCAATGGCGTTGAGACGGTTGGCAAGCCACAGCCACAGCCCGCCGCTTGTTGAGACCTTCACCACTTCGGCTGGCTGCGCGGCCGGGTGGCCGCAATCTGGGCAGACGTCGATCTCCACGGCAGGCTTGCGCGCCCGCGGGTGCGGGGCGTGGCATTGAGAGCAGCGGGGCATGAAACAGTGCGCCATGCTCGGCTCCCATCTCCCGACCACGGGCATTCCTACGTCTTGCATTCAGGCTTCCTCTTCAGTTCAGATCGGGTTGGCGATGATTTCAAGCAGCGGACCATCGGGATTGAAGGCGGTTGGCGGGCCACGCCGGATCTCGAAGCGCCATGGCGATGGCTTTGTGGCGTCGCGGCCATCCTTGCCGGCTGGACCCGTGTCACCCTTGTCGCCTTTGTCACCCTTGTCGCCCTTATCACCTTTAAGACCACGCTCGCCTTTTTCTGGCGGCGGCAGGGCATCGACAGCGCGCTGTACTTGGGCCAATATGACCTGCGCATCAGCGTCCTTGCCATCCCGGCCGTCTTTGCCATCTCGGCCGGGATCGCCCTTGATGCCGATGCCATCAAGGCCGGGGATGCCCTGCTCACCATCGCGCCCGTCGCGCCCGTCGCGCCCGTCTTTGCCGCGCAGGATGGTAGGGTCAGACACACGCCGGCTCCTGTTCTGTGAACATAGAATTTGCTTCCGGCCCTGATTCGTCAAACATAGACTTCACGTCGAGCAGGAATGTGGCGAAGGCGATCTCGTCGGCGCGCGCGTCGAGTTCGGCGGCTTTGGCCGGCGCCGGCGGGTTGGGCGGTGGAGTGGGCGGTGCGGGCAACGCGGCAGCGGCCGGCGGTGTGCCCTTGCCGGTGCGCGCGCCAAACGGGTCGTCCATCGCGTCGCGCTTGGCCAGCGCCGCCAGGCTGTAGTTCTGCTCCTGCATGTAGCAGGTGTCGCCGCCCTCGGTGGGCGGCATGTTCAAGCGACGGCGCGCCTCGTTCGGCTTTGTGATGCCGGCGCCGGTTTGCTTGGACAGCGCCTCGGACAGCGCCGCGGTGTCCATGCGCAGCAGGCCGTCGATGTCGAACTCGGTGCCCAGCGTGCGCTCGGTAACGTCATGCAGGCCCATGCCGTCGTCCAGGCACTCCTCAATGCACTCGATATTGATCTGCAGGCAGCCGCTGTAATACTGCGACTCAAGCGCTTCGACGTTGCCAGCGGTGGGCATCGGACCCGAGTTGATCTTGTAGAGCGGCACGCCGAAGCATCGCGCAACGTCTGCCACGCTCCATTCGAGTTGCTGGATCAACTGCGCCTGCTCGGGCGGGATCGTCATCGCCTCGTACTTCAGGCCATCGCCGAGGATGGCCAGGCGGCCGATGTTCTCGCCGCCGTAGTTCTCTTCGAAGTTCTCTTTCAGGCGGTCGGCGGTGACCTGATCGATGGTGCCCGGCGCTGTCAGCATGCCGCTCGGGCGGCTCATGTTGGCGAAGAACTTGGCCGAGTTGCCCTGGATCTTGATGCCCTGCGTGGCCGCCATCGCCGCGGCGTGCAGCGGCGAGACGCCGATCAGCGGGTGGAACAGCGTGAGGCCACGGTCGTGGATGATCTCGCTGGCCGGCACGGTGACGCCGGCGCTGATGCCCGGCAGATCGTCGCCGGCCAGTTGGTAGTACACATCGCCGTCGGGCGTGACCAGCGGCATGACGCAGCGCGGGTTGAGCACGAACATCTTGGTGACGATGCGGCGGGTGTCGCGCACCTTCAGCACGTAGGTGTTGCCGTAGAGCAGCTTGCTTGACATCCAGTGCACGAAGAACTGGATGCGCGTCTGGTAGTGATTCGGCTTGCGCAGCACCGGCCAGAACGGCGAATTGCCCTTGACCTCAAGCCAGCACCCATCCGACGTCAACTCGACCAAGCGCATGCGCAGCTTGGCGATGTCGGTGGCGATGCGAGAAATGCAGGCGAAGACTGCCGAGTTGGCGGTCAATTCCTCGCGCGAAGCGACGGTGACGCCGCGCTGCCAAGCGCCGGCGAACGACTCGCGCACGTAGCCAAGCATGCTGCCGAAGACCGACTGCATCGACAGCGCCGCGACGGCGGCCTTGGTCACGCCTTCGCCCGCCGACGCGCGGCGCAGCGACAGATCGAAGCCGAAGACGCGCATTGGCGACGCTTAACTGCGCGAACCGGCGCCGCGACGGGTGTAAGGGCGGCGCGTCACGACCTGCTCGCCATCGCCCAGCGGCGCCACCGGCGAGCCGACCACGGGGGCCTCGCCCGCCGGCGCCGACGCCACATCCTGCGGCGCGGCCTCATCAACCTTGACGTCTTCGACCGGCGCCTTGGCGACCGGCTCGTCTTTCACTCCAGGTTCCGGCGAAAAAGCGGTCACTACCGGCGCCACCGGCTCGACCACAGGATCCGGCACCGCCGTCTTTTTCTCGGCCACCGGTTTCGGCTTGTCCGTCACCAGAAGCTCGCGCTGGGCTTTCTTGTTCTTGACCAGATACGCCGCATCGATGGGCGTGGCTTCGAAGGGCTGCCCAACCGAGAGCATGCGATGCCGATACGGGAAGGCGCTCTTGGCATAGATGGTTTCGTTCATGCGGTCCCTTTGACTCAAAAAAAGCCCGGCCGGCTTGTGACCGACCGGGCTGCTACCAAAACACCGGGGAGGAGAATCCCGGATACTAGTAGTTGACGTTGTCGGTGATGGCGACAGCCGTGCTGCGACGCTTCGTCCAGTAGATCCAGCGCTCGGCCTTGAGGCCCAAAAGGCCCATCTGCCAGAAGCTGACCAGCGACTGCGCACCGGCGCTCGGCGCGTCGTTCATCTGCACCGAGGCCTCTGCCGACGCATCGATCATCATTTGGCCGTCGTCGGCCAGCAGGATCTCGCGCTGGTCGACCAGCAGGATGTGGCCGTCGTTCGGCGAACCGGCCGCAGTGACCGACTTGCTGGTGATGACGGGCATCTTGAAGAAGGTGCCGCCGTTCTGGCTGATCTCCGGGAACATGAAGTTGTCCTGGGTGCCGCGCACCATCGACAGCGCCAGCGCCGTTTCCGGGCTCATGATCCAGACGCCGGTCTGGAGCGACAGGCGAGCGGTCACGAACGCGCGGATCATCGCTTCGGCATCGTTGGTGATGGCCGCCACCGTGGAGCCGCTCGAAGGCAGGCCGGTCACGCCCCAGGTGATCGATGCCGGCGAAACGTTGGCAACGCCAGCGAACGACGGGTCGACGAAGCGCTTGTCCAAGTACTCGGAGATGCCGGCCAGCAGGTCAGCACGAGCCAGGGCTTCCGCGCTCGGGCTCGACAGGCGGGCCAGTTCCTTGGTGATGACCACGATGCATTCGGCCTTTGCCCAGGGAAGCGTGACGTTGTCGAACGCCATCGCGTTGACCGGCGCCGGCAGGCCTTCACCGACGAACGATCCGGTCGAGCCGGCAGTCTGGCGCGGGATGCGCGTGTTGAACGGCACGCGGGTCAGGCCGGTCATCTTGCCCAGGATCGTCTGGTTGCGCAGCAGTTCGATGAACTCGCCGACCATATCGTTGTACTGGACAAGCGGAGCGGCCCAGGTCGTGTCCGACGTGGTGCCGGCAGCGGCAGCGGCCTTGATCGAGATGCCAACTTCCGGGGTCGAATCATCCCAGCGCTTGGACAGCAGATCCGCTTGCATCAGGTTGCCCTTGGCCTGCATCAGCGCGCAGGCGAAGCGCGTGAAGGCAATGCCCTTGTCGACGTTGCGACGCACGGACAGCACACCGCGGCCGTTGCCGAGGTCGTAGGAGGTGCCAGCGCCTTCCTTGATACCGGCGGGAGCGCCGATCGGGGTGGCGGCAGCGACCTGACGCGCCTCGTGGGCCTTCAGGCGGGACACGTGCTCGTCGATGGCCTTGACTTCGGCGACAGCGCCGTCGTACTGCTCTTGCTCGTGGGCATCCAGCGTGCGACCTTCGTCGCCAGCCTTGGTCATGATGCCGTCTTGCAGGTCGGTGGCAGCCTTCTTCTTGGTGTCGAAAGCGGCCAGTTGTTCAGCGATTTTCATGGTGTCGGTTCCTTGCGGGGGTTTCGGGATGGGAGTTGGAGATCCCGAGACGCCGGGAAGGGACTTCAAATGCACGACCAGGCCACCGCCGCCGCTGGTGCCTGACGCGGCGCGGCGTTGTTGCTGGTCGAGCGACTTGATCGCGGTGATGGAGCAATCCCCGTTGGCGGGGATCGTGACTGCCGAAATCTCCAATAGGAGGTACTTGAGATAGCGGTACGAGTAGGTGTCTGCGATGCGCGCAGACTCCAACTCCTTGAATCCAATCGACAGGCCGCGCACCAGGCCAGACTTGATCGATTGCCACGCCTCGTCAAGACGGTCCTTCAGTTTGCCGGGATCGTCGATCTTGACCATCTTGGCCTTGATTTCGATGCCGGCGTCCGTGACTTTGGCCGCCGTGATGTGCCCGATCGGCTGGCGGCTGTCATGTTGCCAAAGCATGGGGATTGGTAACTGGAAAGTCGCACCACGCGGCTCCACAACGTCCCCGGTGCGATCTACGCTTGGGGTCGTGGCGATGCCCGTGACCTCGCGCAGGTCATCGTCATAGGCCTTGACCGTCAGTAGCGAGTAGGCGCGTTGAACCGTCATCCGGTGACCTTTTTTGGCGTAGGACGCCTTGAAGTTCGCCGAATTCTAGGAAGCGGTAAACCTAATGACTCATTTCGGGCAAACTATTCAGGTTCGCGCCGCGGCGGATTGCGAGCCAGGTCCACCGACAAACAGCATCTGATACTTGCGTTGCCGCGCTTTCGGATTCAGCGCAATCAGCGTCACCGCGTCAAAGGTGGCCATCAGCGGATCGATCTTGGCGCTGCCCGAGACCTGCTTGTTGATGGTGACGGCGTTGCCGACCTGCACCGTGCGCGCGTTGCCGATGCACCAGGCCATCAACGGCTGGCCGCAGTGCAGCAGACTCTTGCCGGCGACGGCGCGCTCGGTGGTCTTGATCGCGCCGTTCAACTTCCAGCCCTGGCTGATGGCGACGATTTCCTCAAGCGTGAACTTGCGCTGCGGGTTGGTCAGTTCGTCGACGATGTCGCCGATGCCGGCCGCGTCGACGCCAAGGCACTGCTTTTCGGGGAACAGTTGCAGATCGCGCACCCGGCACAGGTAGTCGGCGAGCTCGCGCACGTCGTCGCCTGGCATCTTGACGATGGTGAGGTCGCCGGCCTTCTGGAAGTCGAGCAGCCGCGGCGCGATTTCCTTGCGCCGCACCAGCGCGATCTCATGCGCCCAGGCGTGCGCCCAGTGCAACCAGTTGCCGGTGCCGCGCTCGCGCCCGACCAGGGACAGGCCGAGCAGGTCGTCAAGGCCGCCGCCGTCGATGCCGGCAACGATGACCTCGCAGCGCTGCAGGAGCGTCTCGAAATTCAGCGTCGGGTCGTGGCAGGCCTCCCAGAACTCGGCGCCGGCCCAGCGGTCGGTGCCCAGCGCCATGCCGATCTCGACGTTCAGGTGCTTGGCTAAGAAACCGCGCACCTCGTCCTCGCCGACCTCTTCGGCCTTGGCCCACTCGCGCAGTAGCGTCTCTTCGTCGACGCTGGCGCCGAAGTTCGGGTTGGTGATGTAGAAGTTTTCGGGCTTGCGGTAGGCCTGCGTGGCCACCATCGGGCGCGGGAATTCGTACAGCACCGGGCAGAACTTGTTGTCCTTGATGCGACCGTCGCGCACGCCGCGCGCGTAGTCGAGCTTCTGCTTGAACACGCCAGCCGGCGGCTCGTTAGACTGCGTCGACAGCCAGATCGTGCATCCCTCGGGGCGGCTCAACAGACCGCCGGTGGCCTCGCGCAGCATGTCGGCCGCCTTCGGCCGCTTGCCGAACAGCCACAACTCGTCGACCAGGGTGACGATCCACTTCTTCCCTGACACGGTTTCGGAGTCGGCTGCCACCACCTTTAGCGTGGCCTTCGTGCCCAAGTGCGTGATGGTCCGAATGTGGTCCTGCACATGAAACAGGGCCTTCAATTCGTCGTCGGCCTTGATGGCGTCGGCTGCCGGCTTGTAGGCGTTGTCGGCCACCTCGACCGTCGGCGCCAGGATCCCGAACTCGCCGGCGGTGCGCCAGTTGAGGATCAGGAAGGTCAGCATGATGAGACCGGCGTCGGTGCTGTTGTGCGTCGGCAGTAGGCTGCGCCCGAAGAGGAACATCTTGTCCGGCGCATCGACAGTGATGCACTTGACCGGCACAGGCGCGATTTCCTCGGCACCGACGATCTGCACGGTGCGGCTGCGCGCAACCGGCAATTCGACGGCCGTTCCGTCGATGGCTTCCGGCATGGCGATGCTGTGATTGCGGGCACCGTCGCCTGGCCGAAACAGCGTGTCGACAATCTCCTGTGTGGTCCTAACGCGAGTCCGGCGTCGGCCGCGATTCGCTCCCTTGTTGCCTTGACCGGACCCAGGCTCATCAAGCAACGCTGTTGTGAGCCACAAATGACCGGCATCAGCAACTACCGTTTCGCCGTTGCTGAATTTGAGCCGATAGCACTTGTGGTCGGTGAACACTTCGCTGGTGGCGGTCACGCGAGTCCGGTTCCCGGTGGCGCCAAACACGACGTCGCCCACCTGCAGCGCCCCCATCGTCGACCATCCGGCCGGCGTCGGGATCGGGGTGTCAAGAGCGAGTGCTTTCCCGTTCTTCTTCGAGATCAGCAGGAACCACTCACGGATCAGGCGGCGGCCGCTCTCGGGGTCGTAGGCGCCGAAGATTGACGCCACGAAGTCACGCACCCACGGGCGGGCCGCCGCGCCGAACGTCGGGCTGCCGGCCACGTCGACCATGATGAACTGGTCAATGACGTCGAGCGCGGCCTGCGCCTCGGCGGGGAACAGCGGCGCGCACGGGATCAACGACTCGCCGGCAACGATCCGGCGCTCCCAGTCCGGGAGGCCGGTGGTCCATTCCTTCATCCGATCAGCCGCCGATCAGTTTCAGCGGCGGCGGGCGCGCACCGAACTTGCCGGTGGCTTCCTTGGCCGCGGCTTCCTTGGTCGCCTTCTTGCCCGCCTCGCCAGCCCGCGCATGAACGAACGGCGCCGCGGCCACCGCCATGCGATCGCGCCGGTTCTTGTCGTTCTTGCGGTAGTTCATCTCGCGCAGCATGTACTCAAGCGGCGACAGCCGCTCGACGAATTCTGGATCCGGGACGTCGTCATCTTCCGACATGCCTCCTGGCACGTCTTCGCCGGTGGCCACCGGCAACTCGGGGCGTTCCACGTGGAACGGCGCCAGCGCCTCGTGCGGCGGCGGCAGTGAAGACGTCACCAGGGCTTGCTCCATGGACATGAAGGGGTTGACCGCCGGTACGGGCGGGCTCGCGGCAGGTGCCGTCGGCTTCGCGACGGGTGCCTTGGCGGTCTTCGCC
>JANNEV010000681.1:0-13829 GCA_031379145.1 Gemmatimonadaceae bacterium | reverse complement strand
GGGCAGTGCCACGAGTAAGAACCATCTTGTGCATAATCCACCAACGCACGGAAAAACGGTGGTGCCAAACCACCTAAGTAAGATTTGGATTCGCGAATAATGTGTCGCGCCACAAATTCTGGCCGACTGTTGGAAGAGCAGATAATGCTTATGGCGACCGTAATCTGGTGTGCTCGTGCCCACCGATCTCGGAGTACGCGAACTAGCGGGCTTCGAACAGCGCAACAGGCGCGTCCATCGTGGCGCGGGGGAAGTAGATCCTCCGCGCCACGATGGCGTTACTCACCGAGTTGTGCGCGGTACTCTGCGGCCGACATCAGCCCGGCGTCGCCGCCAGCGGCCAGTTTGACTTTGATCATCCAGCCGCCGTCGTAGGGCTCGGTGTTGATCAGCGCCGGCTCGCCGTCGATGCGTGCATTGATCTCGACGACCTCGCCGGACACGGGCATGAACAGTTCGGAAACGGCCTTGACCGCTTCAACCGTGCCGAACACCTCGTGCTCGGAGAAGGTGCTGCCAACCTTCGGCAGCTCTACGTACACGATGTCGCCAAGCTCGCCCTGCGCGAAGTCGGTGATCCCGATGGCAACGATGCCGGCGGCATCGGTCGTGCGGACGTACTCGTGCTCCTTCGTATAGCGCAGGTCGGCAGGGATATTCGACACGATTTACTCCGGGGGCGTTGGAGGAACGGATGCGGTGGTCGATTGGATGGCGTGCCAGACCTCGGCGGCGCGTACCGCAAGCTGATCACGGGAGCCGTCGTTGTCGATGACCCAGGTGGCTCCCTGTCGCTTTCGGTCCGCCGGCCACTGCGCGTCGATCATGGCCTGCGCTTCGATTTCCGACAGGTGCCGGTCGCGCATCAGACGGGAAAGCCGCAGTGCAACGGGAGCGTCCACCAGAATGATGCCGTCGAATGCGTGCTCAAGCCCGACCTCGAAGAGCAACGGGATGTCGGAGACCACGACGGCGTCTCTGCGAGCCCTCGCTTCGGCCAATCGCGCGTCCCGCAGCCGAGACACGGCCGGGTGCACAATGGCGTTCAGGACGTTGCGATCCTGGGGATTCGTGAATACGCGGCGGCGGAGCGCTGCTCGATCGAGCGTGCCGTCCGGCAGCAGGATGGCCTCGCCAAAGTGCTCGACGATGTGAGCGTTCTCGGTGGTACCCGCTGCCACTGCTTCTCGTGCCAGCAGATCCGCATCGATCACGGTGGCACCGAACGACGCGAGAAGGGCCGAGACGGCGCTCTTGCCGCTGGCGATGTTGCCGGTGAGTCCAATGTGACGCATCGCGCAGAAGCTAGGGCGATACGTCGAACAGGGCAATCAGGTGCCAGGGCCGCGTGCCATGGCCCACGCGCGACGCGTGTTACGCGGCGACGCTGTCCTGCAGGTCGTCCTCGCTGCTGTCGATCTGGCGGCGCTTCTCGCGATTGACGAGCAGCTCGGCGATCACCCAACTTGCGCCGCCCTTGACGCGAATTTGGTGCGGCGTACAGCCAAGGTAGCGCTGACAGGTGTTGCGAAATGCACTCCCCGAGGGGAAGTCGAGCGCGCTCGCCACGCCATCGGCGCTGCGTGATCCGTCTTCCAGCATACTGGCGGCAACGATCAGTCGGCCCCAAGTGAGCAATTGATGCGGTGGAGGAAGTTGCGCGCCCTCCAGACGCTTGGACAGCAATCGCCGCGACACCGCGATCAGTCGCGCGAGGCTGTCCGGCGTCAAGCGTTCGTGCGCCCGTGTGACGGACAGCATCACGGAGTCGCGCACGACGCTCCGCAATCCGGCCAGATGCGGTTTGAGCAAACTGGAGACGCTTCGAGCTTCGGCCTGATCGAGCAGCGCGGCCAGCATGGCTGGCGTGTCCGTTTCCTCTGCCACGACCAGCACGTCGATGCCGCACCGTCCGGCATCGAACATGTCCCTGGCACGTTCCCGCGTCACGTCGACGTACGCCACGAGCGCGGCTCGCGGCACGCGGACGCGGAGCTGTCGGACCCGTTCGAAATCGGCGCGTCCGTCCACGTACAGATCGAAAACCACGACATTGATCGGGCCGCGTTCGCAGGCTCGCGTCAGTGAAGTCCAGTCGTCGCATGGCACGAAACGATAGCGATCTCGCGCGGCGCTTCGCAGCCTTGCGAGTCGTGGTTCGTGTGCCAGCAGCGTCGCGATTACACCCATGCGACAGTCAGTGTTGAGGGGGGAAGCGAAAACCAGTTCGTGGAAAAGACGCTTCCGCAGGTAATGCGTCACACCGTGTCACGGTGGGTGAATTGCGCGTGCGCGGGAGCCGTGTGTTCCAGTCGATCGGGCGATACCTTCCGGGTATGCCGTTCGTCATCACGATGTGCTGACCCGTTCCCCCACCGTGATACTCCCTCGTGTTTCTCGCGCCTCCGTGCGACGTGGCAATGCGTTCGATGTGTCGTCGAGCGTTCTGCTGCACGGTATGGGCGGTACTGTCATCGAAACGAATGCCGCCGCGGGACAGCGCGCCGTCGGTTTGCGAGGCGCCGCTGGCTGCAGGTGGGGTCTGACGTGACGACAGAGCAACGCATTCCGGACGCGATGTCTCACGCGGAGTCCAGGCTGCGAGCGGTCATGGAGGCGGGGCCGGACGCGTTTGTGTTGGTGTGCGCTGTGCGCTCGTCGACGGGCGCTGTCACGGATTTTCGGATCGTCGACGCGAATGCACGTGCGGCCGCATTGGTCGGCGACTCCGTCAGTGGTCTGGTCGGTCGTTCCTTGCTCGCGGCGTTCAGATACAGTGACGGCACCGGGCTTTGGGAACAGTGTTGCACCGTGCTCGCGACGCGCCGACCCCTTGAGCAGACGCTCCGGGTGCCGCTGCCCAATTCGCCCGGACGCTGGGTGTCGCGCTCGATCGTCCCGGTTGACGATGGCGTGGCCATCAGTTCGCGCGATGTCACGGAACGGCATCAGGCGGCGCTCGCACTCGAGGCCAGTGAAGCCCGCTACCGGGAGTTGTTCGAAGCCAATGGTGCCGTGCAGTTGCTGGTCGACGCAGACAGCGCCGCGATCGTCGACGTCAACCCGGCGGCGGCGCAGTTCTACGGCTGGCCACGCGCATCCATGCGCTCGATGCTGCTGTTGGATCTGGATGGAACAACGTTGGCGCAGTGGCGAGAGTCTACATCGACCACGCTGAAGTTGCCCGGCACGCGGCGGCGCGCTGTGCATCGCGTGGCGCAGCGCGAACACCGCTTTGTGGAGACGTTCAGCAATCTGCTGCATCTCGACGGACGGCTCCTGGTCCACCAGATCGTGCAGGATATCACGGAGCAGGCCAGTGCCGAGTCCAAGCTGCGGGAATCAGACATTCGGTATGGCGCGGTGGTGTCGAGCATGCGCGACGGAGTCGTGGTGCACGACGCCTCCGGCGCAATCGTCTCCAGCAATCCGAGTGCGGAGCGCATTCTCGGTCTGCATTCGGACCAGCTCATGGGCCGCGCGCCCGGTACCGGTCCGTGGATTGCCGTTCGTGCCGACGGCACGCCATGGCCGCCGGAAAGCCATCCGGCGCTCGCCGCCATTCGATCGGGTCAGGCACAGCCGCGCGCGCTGATGGGGGTGAAGGTCGGCGACTCGGCGCTTCGCTGGCTTTCGGTCAGCGCTGAACCATTGATGCGAGCCGGGGACACTGCTCCACATGGCGCGGTGGCGGTGTTTTCCGATGTGACGGAGGATCGATTGGCTCAGGAGCGCCTGCAGGAGGCGCGAAAGCTCGAAGCCATCGGACAGCTTGCCGGCGGTATCGCGCACGACTTCAACAACTTGCTGACCGTTATTCGCGGTGCGGCGGGTTTTCTGTCGGAGAGCATCGACCGCGATTCGCCGCTGCAGCCGGACGTTCTGGCGATCGAAAGCGCGACGGAACGGGCCGAGGAGTTGACGCGTCGTCTGCTGGCCGTCGGTCGTCGTCAGCTGCTGCTACGCGCGAGAGTGAACCTCAACGAGCTCGTTCAGGAGCGTGTCGACGCGCTGGGAGCGGCGCTCCCAGCTGCGATCAGCGTTCGTGTCTCGCTGGCGGGCGAGCCGTTGTTCGCATCGATCGATCGTCGGCGTGTCGGTGAGGCGCTGGATGCCTTGATCGAAAACGCGGTGGCCGCGATGCCGGGCGGCGGCGTCCTGACGTTCGGAAGCACGGTGGTCACGCGTGACCCGCCGCGCCTGATCTCGCCTGCATCGGAGAACGAACGTTCCGAGGTCGCCAGGCCCCAGGAGTGCGTGATGGTGGAGGTCCGTGACACCGGGATCGGCATGCCGGACGAAGTGAAGGCTCGTCTCTTCGAACCATTTTTTTCCACGAAGCCTTTCGGTGGCGGACGTGGTATGGACCTGGCCGCAGTTCACGGTCTCATGGCGCAGAGCGGTGGATTGGTCGAGTGTGACTCGGCAGACGGCCAGGGTACCTCCGTCCGCCTGTTGTTCCCGAAGCTGGCCATCGAGGAGGCGACCGCTGGGTCCGAGCGGTCTGAGTCGGACATCGCGCGCGGAGCGGCTCCCGTTGGCGCCCGCGAGGTCCTGCTGGTCGATGACGACCCGATGCCTCGTCTCTTTACCAAACGCAGCCTCGAGTCTCGTGGCTACGTGGTCATCGCGGCGGCGTCTGGTGCCGAGGCCTTGGCCGAGCTCGCGGTGCGCGGCAACGCTGTCGCGGCGATGGTGACCGATATGACCATGCCACAGATGAGCGGAAGGGAGCTCATCGCCGAAGTGCGACGGCGGAGCCCGACGCTCCCGATCATTGCGGTGAGTGGCTACACCGCGGACTCGCGCCTGCGCGAGGAGCTAGCGGCGTGGAACGTGGTGTTTCTGGGGAAGCCGTTCACGCCCAATGCCTTGAGCGCCGTGCTGGATTCCTTGACTGGGTCGGCCGAAGCATCGTCGCCGCGGTAGCAACCGCGAGGAGCGGCAGGCCGCTCCGACGCATCACAAGAGTTGCTGTTGTCCCGCGTCGCGTCGCGGCACCACGTGGCAGGCGCGGCATCGCGCTTCGTAGGCGTCGGCGGCGCCGACCATGATCGTCGGTGATTCGTACGGCGCGGGCTTGCCACCGATCAGCCGCTGGTTGCGGCTGGCCGGGGACCCGCACATCACGCAGATCGCGTGCAGTTTGTCCACGACTTCCGCGACGGACATGAGGTGCGGCATCGCGCCGAATGGCTCCCCGCGGAAATCGGTATCGATGCCGGCAAGAATGACCCGACGTCCTCGGTCGGCCAAGCTGGACGCGACTTGTACGATGCCCGCGTCCAGGAACTGCGCTTCGTCGATCGCGATGACCTGCGCCATCGGATCGAGCCGGAGCGTGATTTGTGCGGCGGAGTCGACTGGCACGGCGTCGTACGCCCGTCGGTCATGGCTCGAGACCGCCCACGCACCGGCGTAGCGGTCGTCGAGATGTGACTTGAACACCTGTACCTTCTTGCGAGCGATCGTGGCGCGACGGATGCGACGCAGGAGTTCCTCTGTCTTGCCACTGAACATCGAGCCCGCGATCACTTCCATCCAACCGCCCGACGTCTGGAAGGCACCACTCATGGGTCAGGCCTCGGCGTCCGTGTCCGGTGGAATGGCACGCGGCGGTCGCTTGGCGTGTTGCATGCGTTCTGCGCGTTCGGACCACTCCACTTTTCCTTCCGCACGCTCGCCAACCGGTCGATCACCAAAGGCGCGGCGCACGTCATCCGCGCGCAGTGGCCCGCGCGCTCCCGGTGCCCCTCGCGGAGCACTTGGACGGGGGCCGCGCTCGGCGCCTCGCTCCGCGCCCCGCGCTGGACCTCGATCACCGCCGCGTGGTCCGCGGGCTGCGTCTCGCGAGTCACCTCGCGAGTCACCTCTCGAGTCGTCGCGGGGCGCCCAGTCTCGTGGACCGCTACTGCGCGGGCTTCGATCACCGCGATCCGCGCCGCGATCAAAGCTGCGCGTCGGCCGTTCTCCGCGCGCTGAGCTGCCTCCGCGATCACCGCCCCCGCGCTCGCCCCGATCCGCGCGCGGCGGGCCGAACGTCCGCTCCTTGCGCGGCGGGCGCTCGCCAAAACGTTCTCCGGCGCGCTCGTCGATGCGAGCGCTGAGGCGTCGTCCTCGCAGCGTCGCGTCGGCCAGGACGCCAACTGCCTTGGCCGCATCCTCTGCAGAAAGCTCGACGATGCTGTGTGACTCAAACAGCTCGACGGTGCCGATGCGTTCGCCGGGAATGCCAGCCTCATTGGCAATTGCGCCGACGATGTCTCCCACTCGCACGCTGTCGCGCTTGCCCACCGCAAGGAAGACTCGCTGGTTCCCGGAACCGGACCCACTGCCGCTGTTGCTGGAAAGCACCGCGAGCCCGCTGCGGGCCGCGGGCGTTGCCGCGGCGCGCGTCGCGGCATTTGCGACTTTGGCACGCAAGGTGATCGCATCGCGACGAGCGCTCTCGTACAAGCGTAGCGCGGCCGCAGCGATTTCCAATGCGTCGTGCGAGTCCAACAGGGGCGCCAGGAGCGCCATCTCACTCGCCGAAGCGCCACCGGCGTTGGCGAGCGTCGCGCGTAGCGCCGTGCGCAGCGTGCGGGAGCGGCTCTCCGCCGCCTCCTTGCGAGCCGGCGAGTTCCACACTTCGGCCAGTCCGTTCGTCATCCGCCGGAACGCGGGAAGTTCGTCCGGAAGGAGCAGCGCCACGGCGTCAACCGGGCGCGTGACGATCGCCTCTGCCAGAGCTTCGATAGTGGCCGGCGTCTCCCAGAGCACGACGAGCGAAACGTGCTGTGACGTGGGGTGCTTCACCACCTGCACCGCATGCCCGTCGATGGTCAACCCCAGCCGCACCAAGGCGCGCGTTGCCTCGTGCATTCCGGCGTCGGAGGACGCGACCAGCACCAACGATGGCGGGTCCGTGGCATCGAGGATGGCGCGGAGGGTGTCCGCGCGGCCAGCGGCGGTGGTAATCGCGTAGGTCGGCGTCATGGCCAGTGGCACATCGTTCCCGGGCGCCATCGCCATGCGACGGGCTCGACGAAGGTGCGACTCGAGGAATGCCTCGATGTCCGGCGACTCCTCTTCCAATGTGACCACGCGCTGCAACTCGTCCGGTGCATCGCCCAGCAGCGCTTGCAGCGCTTCCCGTCCGCCGTCGCGTACGATTTCGTCCAGTCCGATGACGACGACCGCCCGAAGCGCGTCGATGCTGAACGCTGAAGCCACTCGCAGCTCGAGCAGGTCTGCAACGGTGCCGACAATGACGGCAGCGGGGCTGGCGCCGATCACTCGTCGTGCGCGCGCGACCGAGCTGACCGGGACCACGCGGAGCGCGTCATTGGCGAGGAGCACACGGGCCTGTTCGGCTGCCGTCAGCGCTTGTTCGATGGAGGGCGTCACCACCACGCACGCGGGTGCCATGCCGCCCTGTTCTCCGCGGCTGCGCTCCAACCCTGAACGCATTGCGGCGGTCATCATGCGTAGATCCGCTGGCCCCTGCAGCACCACGTGCTGGCTGCGCGTCACCCCGATCCCCGGGATGTCCCGTTCTTGCTCGCCCACGTCCCGCTCCCGTTCAATTGTCTGTCAGCCTGACCGCCCAGCGGCCAGTATTCTGGAGCGCCAGTGCGGCGCGTGGCGCGCGCCTCTCGGCGGCGCTTATGTTGCGGATGCCCAACACCCGCACCACAAAGCTAGCTCGATCGCGTCCTGTTCTCCACCTCTCGCCGCAGATGCCAATGCCGATCGTTTTTCAGCCGTCCACGAACATTGCCCGCATGAAGGAATCGGCGACACTCGCAGTCGCGGCGAAGGCTCGGGCGCTCAAGGCGGCAGGAAAGGCGATCATTGATCTGGGCGCCGGAGAACCGGATTTCGATACGCCGCTGTTCATCCGGGAGGCCGCGATTCAGGCGCTGGCCCAAGGCGCGACCCGATACACGGCGACCGAGGGTATTCTTCCGCTGCGGGAGGCGATCGCGGAGGATGCGAACCTGCTCGAGCCGCCCGGCGCCGCCATTACGGCCTCGGAAGTCGTGGTGTCCAACGGATCGAAGCAGTCGCTCTACAACGCCTGCGTGTGCTGCTTCGGCCCCGGCGATGAGGTCCTCGTCCCGACGCCGGCATGGACGAGTTACTACGAGATGATCGAGTTGGCGCGCGCCACGGCGGTGCCGGTGTTCGGCGACATCGCGAACTCGCTCAAGGTGAGCGTTGCGCAACTCGAAGCGGCGGCGACGCCGCGCACTCGTGGCATCATGATCTGCTCGCCGAGCAATCCCACAGGCGCCGTGTACAGCGCTGACGAGTTGACGGCGATCCTGGCGCTGGCGGCCAAACGCGATTGGTGGGTCATCTCCGACGAGATCTATCGTCGGATTTCCTACGATGCACCATCGCATTCGGCGCTGTCGTTGGCGCCGTCGCGCGACAATCTGATTGTGATCAACGGCGTGGCCAAAGCGTACGCCATGACGGGCTGGCGCATAGGATGGTCTATCGCGCCGGTGGCCGTGACCAAGGCGATGACGGCGTTCCAGTCGCATACGACATCGAACGCGGCGGCCGTGTCACAGTACGCTGCCCTGGCCGCGCTCGCTTGTCGTAGTGAGGCCGAAACGGCCATTGCGCACATGGTCGGGGAATTCCATCGGCGTCGTGATGCCGTGGTAGCGGCGCTCGCGCCATTCCCGACGGTGCAGTACGTGCACCCGGCTGGGGCGTTTTATCTCTATGTCAACGTCGCCGGTTTCGAGGACGCGCCCGATGCGGGAGCGGCATTCGCGGCGCGCGTGTTGGAACGTGAGAACGTTGCGGTGGTTCCTGGCAGCGCTTTCCTGACGCCGGACTGGATCCGCCTCAGCTACGCCACCACGCAGGCGATCGCCGTGGATGGTGTCACGCGGATTGCCCGTTGCCTGACGGGCGCATGAACGTGAAGTCGCCCTGCGGCAGCATTTCCCCTATCGAACGCCTCGGCGAGGAGCAGCGATGATTACAACGATCGTGCTGGTTGAGGTGCATCCGAAGCACATTCCCGCGTGTGCCACGGCGCTGGCCGGTATTCCCGGAGTGGCCGAGGTGTATTCAGTCTCGGGAAAGTGGGACCTGGTGGTCATTCTGCGCGTGCCGGATCTCGATCGCATCGCGACCGTGGTGACGCAGGAGTTCGCGAACGTGCCCGGCATCGCACGCACCGAGACGTTGACGGCGTTTCGCACGTACGGCAAGCATGATCTGGAGCAGGCCTGGGACATCGGCGTGGAGTAGTTGCCCTGTGGCCTGCGCGCGGCGGGCGCGGTGTCGTCAGCCCTGACAGCGGAAGCGGTTGTATCGCACTTCTTCCTTCCAGATTTCCGTCTCGCGTTTCAGGACGATGGTGTACAACGGCACTTCGACGTTGCGCACACCGAAGAGGATCTCCGACTGACCGTCGGCATTCACGTCGAGAAAATCGATCCACCGCAATACCGGTGGCGACGAGGCGTTGCCCACCGTGGCATACGTCCACCTGGCTTTGTAGCCGTACACTCCGAAGTCGAGCACGGCCGTGAAATGCCGCGGCCGCCCGAGGTCCGCCGGAACGGAGTCCGATGCGGGCACGGGATCGTTGTACATGAGCACGACGGTGGGACGCTCGCCCGAGCCATTGTCCACCAGATGCACTTCGCGGACGAAGCGGTCGATGTCCGTGACCGGTATGCGTAGCCCGGGCGCGATGAGTGCCTGCGCGAGCCGCATCGCCTGCTGCAACTCGCCGTCGGCGATTGGTCTCGATGGGACTACGGCCGGGACGGGCTGCGACGTGAGCAATCGAACACCGTTGGCCACCGGCACCACGGCCGAAGGGAGCAGGACACGGCAGTTGGGCACGGAGTCGAGGACAGGACCACCGTCGGCCCACATGCCTCGCGTGAGCGTGACAGCTCCCACGGATTTCCCTTCGCGCACCTGCTCGAGTTTCTCACCGCCGCGCAGGAAGGTCAGGTCGAATGCCCGCCACCCGCGATCGGATAGACGAAGGGGACGGAAGCCCCTTGGGCCGATGGTGGCAAACGGCACCACCTCCTTTCCCCGCTCGGTGCTGATGACGTGGAAGAGCACCTGGGGCTTGGACGCGATTACGCCACTGTCGGAGCGCCATTCCAGATCGACGTCTTCGCGGTTCTTGAGCACTTTCTGCACGCGGGCCTGCACGCGGTCCTTGACGTCGCAGGCGGTCACCGAGGCGAGCAGCGAGAGCGGCAGGAGGACGCGAAGCATATGGAGCGGCAGTGGACGCAGAGGGACACCCATGAGGCAGACAACGGTGAAGGACGGGGAAATCGGAGCGGCAACCAACGCCGGAAGCGGACCAGCGGGCGGTAGGCTGTGCAGCGCGCGGACGCTTCAGCTGGCTCTGCTGAATTGTACCTTGTACCCCGCACACCATGTCAGACGCCGCCGTTGTATGCGGTGCGCGCAGTCGCTAGCCTCCCGTTCGTGACAGACGATCTAGCTGGTCCCTTGGGTCACGATCTCGCCGAACCGGGCCGCGTGGTCCAGCCGAACGGCCCCTCCGTTGACGCAGTGGTCGCGATACGCGCGGTCTTACGGGCGCTCGAGCCCGGCGCCGGCGAGGAGGTCATCCTGGCCACCGACGCGGGTGTGGTGCTGGAGCGTCTGTCGAGGCCGACGGACCCACCGGCGGTCTCGTCGTGCACGCCACTGGAGCCAAGCGCATCGCGTCGGCCGGTGTCTGCCGCACCAACGGTCCGAGCGTTTCTTGATGGAATCCAGCGTAGTCGCCTCATCGGGCATGTGGCCGGCTCACCACTGGTGCTGGGGACGGTGGCCGCCGGCGTGCGCGTTCGGGACGCGCGACGCCTCGTCTCCTGGCGCGCACCGGTGGTTCGCCGCACCCTGTTCGCTTCTCGGGCACAGATCGGCGAACGGATCTGGTCAAGACTGTCGGCGGCGGGCGTGCCCTTGGTGGATTTGACCGATCGCGAGGCTGCGGATGCGATCTCGCCACACCCGTTGGCGATACGCGCGCGCGCGCTCGAGCTGGTGGCGCGGGAGCGGGAGCAGGCGGAGCGGCAGCTGGCGGCGGAGTGGTGCGCCTCCGAGACAACGTGGTTGTGGATTGACGGCGGGATCGCGGGCAATCTCGCGGTGAACGAACAGGCGACGGCGTTCGGTGTGGTGAAATCGCACAACACGCTCTACGGCGATGCGGACTTCGTTCGCCAGGTGTTCGCGCTGCGCGCAGGAGAACGTTCACCGTCGTTTCTCGTCGGGCATCGTTCGCGTCGCGCCGTCGCGAGCTGGTATCTGCGGCTGCGGGATTCGACGAACGGTGACCCGTTGCACGGTCTGGTACGGGTGGAGGTGGCGCCCCCGCTGCTCCCGTTGGACGTGATCCCGCATGGAGGCGACGCCGATCTGTCGATGTATGTTGCCCGGATCGACGCGATTTCCTCCTGGATTCTGGCGGAACGGGCACCGGTATCGCTCCCCGACCCGCGCTGGGATACGCTGACATACGGCGTCTACGCCTGCGAGCAATACCTCCACGCCATTATTGGTCCATGACTTCTTCGACCGCGTTGTCCCTGACGGTGTCGTCCGATGCGCAGCGTCGTCCGCTTGGTCGAGTTGTTGCGACGGAGCGCAAGCCGAATACGACGCACGAGTTCCACTTCTGGACCGCCATTGATTCGCCGGTGGGCATCGGCACGATCGTATGCGTCGAGGGCCCCGTGCCGATCGGCGCGGTGATTCCACAGGTATACGGCGTGGTGATGGAGGGATTCAGCTACTCCGACCTGCAGTCTCCGTTGCACGATGTACTCGGGCACGATGGGCAGCCTGCGTCGGGTCACGCCGCCGCGACCGATCGCACCGAGATTCGGTTGTACACGGCGCAGGTCTTGCGGCACATCCCCGAAGAGCCGTTGCAGCCGGTGCCGCTCGGCCTGGTATACCTCGCCGATGACGCGGGGGTAGCCGTCGCGTTGCGGATGGATGGCTATACGGGGGCGGATCCGAGTACCGGTATCCCCATTGGCGTGTACCGGGCGGGCGGCATGCGCGCACCGATCTTCGTGGACGCCGACTTTCTGGTCGGACCGGAGGCGGCGCATCTCAATATCTCGGGCGTGTCGGGACTGGCCACCAAGACCAGCGCCATCGAGTGGTTGTTGCAGAGCATCTTCGCGCACTTTCCCGCGCAGCGCGGCACGGTGGCGGCGCTCTGTTTCAACGTGAAGGGACCGGACCTGTGCTTCCTGGATCAACCGGGACAAATCCAGGACGCCGATCGTGAGCTCTACGCCTTGCTGGATGTGCCGGCATTGCCATTTCAGGACGTGCAGTACTTCGCGCCATACACGGCTCGCGGTCTGGCCCTCAATACGTTGCGTTCACATGCGGATCTCGTGGACAGCGTCACGCCGCTCACGTGGGGATTGAACGAGGTCTTGCAGTTTGCCGAGGTGCTGCTCAACAAGGACGATGTGGACGCCAAGGCTGATGCGTTGATCGACTTCATCCGCGAGCGAGTAGTTGGCAAGGATTTCGAGGAGGCCGGTTTCACGCGCGTGCATCGTGTGCAGTCGTTTGCCGACCTGGATGCCTGGTTTCGCGAAGTGTTGCGCAAGGTCGAAGACTCCAACGGCGACACCTGGCGAACGCATCATGCGGCCACGATCCGCAAGGTGCGGAACCGACTCTCCAATCTGTCCACGCGATGCGCCGGCCTCGTCACGGATGACGGCGTGATCTCGGATTTGCCGTTCGGGAGCTTCACGGACCGCACGGTGTATGTGGTGGATGTCGCCAACGTTGAAGAAAGCGCGCAGGATCTCGTCTTCGCCCGTACTGTGTCGAAGTTGCGTGAACACCTCGAGCGCCGGGACCTCGGTGTCGATCACCTCATTGTGTTCGTGGATGAGCTCAACAAGTACGCGCCGGGAGACGGCCCTGACACCTACGTGCGAAAGATGCTGCTCGACATCGCGGAACGCGGGCGCTACCTGGGACTCGTTCTCTTCGGTGCGCAGCAGTTTCGCTCGCAAGTGCATCGTCGGGTGGTCGGCAATGCTGGTACCACGCTGTACGGACGCATGGATGGAGATGAGCTCGCGTCTCCGGGGTACCAGGTGCTGAGTCCGGCGGTGAAGGCGCGGCTGGCCACGCTGGAGAAGGGGCAACTGATGGTCCGTCATCCGCACTTCTCGCAACCGGTGTTCGTGCGGTTCCCGCGCCCGGCGGTGATGTCTGGACGGGAAGGGGTGGAACGGTTTCCGCAGGCGCCAGAGCCGTCGCTGGCGCATGCGGTCACGCGGGATCTTCGTCGCCTCGATGGTGGTATCGAGTTGGGCTGGGTCCAGCAGACCATCTTGTTGTACGAGGAACACGAAGTGCTGGCCGCACGGAATGCGGTGTTGCGTCGTCGGCCAGAGGACGTCAAGGCGGCGTTCTCGCGCGAGGTGCAACGTCGCTCGCGGCCGGGCGCGGTCGATGCGGAAGCCGCTGCGCCGCGTCCGCGGACGTTGCGGTCGTTCTCACCGGACGAATACGGTGGATAGGAGCGGGGACAGGCACAAGTGATGTGGGTGCGATGCGGGTCAGGACTCTTCGCGGTTGTTCTGCTGTGCGCTCCGCGCGTGCATGCAGCGCAGGCACGCGCGACCGCTCGCCTGCCCGATGGCGTTCGACTGGTCGTCCGTCCACGCGTGGGTGACACCCTGCGCCTGGTGATGGAACAGAGCATCGAACTGCGTCCGCACGGGCCGTCGAAGATGGGGCAGGATGGTGCGCGCGTCGGCGATGAGCCGCCGGTTGCATCGCCGGCGCGC
>JANNEV010000675.1:0-4687 GCA_031379145.1 Gemmatimonadaceae bacterium | reverse complement strand
CGCAGGATGTCGTGACAGAGGACGTGCCATATCACGGGTTCCCGCAGTCGATGGTGTTGGCGCTGCCGCCGCTGAGCATGCTGGTGCTCTTCCCCGATCCGATGCCGGCCAATGCGCTGCGGCCTTCGCCGTCTCTCGACGCCATCGAGGATTTCCCTGCGGAGACTTCGCTCGACATTGGGAACGGAACGACGGCCAAGCAGAGCAAAGGGTCCAAGAAGCACAAGCTCCCGAAAGTCTCCAAGGCGCCGAAACTCCCAAAGCCCGTCAAGTCTGTGAAATCCGGGAAACCGGAGAAGCCCGCAAAGGTCGATAAACCCGCAAAGGCGGAGAAGCCGAGCAAGGTCGCCAAGTCTGACAAGCCGGCGAAGGCAAGCAAGAAAGGCAAGGCAGGCAAGGACGCGAAGGTAGCGAAGACGACGAAGGGCTCGACAACTGCGCTTCCCCCAACGGATGCGATCGCCCTGGATTCGGTGGCGCGCGCGAAGGCCAGTCGGCCGGCCGCGCGGAAACGGCCGACCCGGCGCGTTGAAGGTTCGCCGCCCGATGCGTCAGTAGCGCCTGCGTCGACGCCGACTCCCGCCTCGCGGCCGGCACCGCGGCGGCGAGTACGTCCGCCGGTTTCGGAAGAGGGAGAGGCGTGAGCCGCATCTCCACCCGAACGATGGCGTTCGGCGTGGTGGCGGTTGTGGCGGCGGGTGTCTGTGTGCGCCTGGGATTCTGGCAGTTGGATCGTCTCGATCAGCGGCGGGCGAAGAATGCACTCGTGCTGGAGCGTACCCGGCGTCCGCCGGTGTCGATAAGCGAGGTCGGTGGGCAGGACACCAGTGACATTCACTGGCGACACGTGAGGCTGCGCGGTGTCGCCGACTACGCGAGCGAGATGCTGCACGCCACGCGCTCGCAGGCGGGCTCGCCCGGCGTGTATCTCCTGACGCCGGTGCGTCCCCTCGACGGCGCGTGGGGTGACACGGCGATCGTGGTCCTTCGCGGGTTCGTGTATGCCCCCGATGGGCGCACGATCGATTGGGCACAGTCGCGCGACGCGGATACACTCGACCTCGAGGCCTTGGTCACCGAGTTCCCGCCGGTGCAGGCGGGCACCGTGCGCATGCCATCGGCACCACGGGCGGTTCGATTCCTCAATCGGGACACGTTGGCAGCGTTGATGCATCGCCCTGTCGCACCGTTCGTGCTGCTGGCATTGGGTGATACCATCATGAAGGACATCAGCAAACCCACGCGGGTGCCACCGCCGTCGCAGACTGAAGGCTCGCACCAGTCCTACGCATACCAGTGGTTCGCGTTCGCCCTGGTGGCGCTCATTGGCTTTTCATCGGTGGTCTGGACAGAGTTTCAGCGCGACCAAGCGGGTCGAGAGGCCGCATGATCCCGGAGCACGCTGGGGCGGGTCAGCCGTCCGTGCCACCGACCTGGCTGGTCACAGGCGGTGCAGGCTTTATCGGGTCGGCGCTGGTGCGCCAGCTCATCACGGAGACGTCGAACCACGTGGTGAACGTGGATGCGCTCACCTATGCGGGGCACCTCGAGTCGCTGGGCGATTCGCGTGACCATCCGCGACACACATTCGTGCATCTGGACATTACCGATGCGGCGGCGTTGCGCGCAGTGCTGGCGGCGTATCGGCCGTCGACGATCGTGCACCTGGCCGCCGAAACACACGTCGATCGTTCCATCGACGATCCCGGCGCCTTCGTGCGGACCAATGTGGTCGGTACGTTTACGCTGCTCGAGGCCGTTCGCGACTACTGGCGCACCTTGCCGTCCGCCGCCGCCAATGCGTTCCGTCTGCTGCACGTCTCCACCGATGAAGTGTTCGGTTCTGCCGACCCGAACGTCGTGTTCGACGAAGGCACGCCGTACAACCCCAGCTCACCCTACGCGGCGAGTAAGGCAGCATCGGATCACCTCGCGCGCGCCTGGCACCGGACGTACGGCGTTCCTGTCATCGTGACCAGTTGCAGCAACAACTACGGTCCGTATCAGTTTCCGGAGAAGCTCATTCCGCTGGTCATTCGCAAGGCGATCAGCCATCTGCCCATTCCAGTGTACGGTGACGGGCTGCATGAGCGGGATTGGTTGCACGTGGATGACCACGCGCGCGCATTGCGTGCGGTGGCTGCTGCGGGTGTGCCGGGCCGAACATACGCGGTAGGCGCGCGGGGGGAGCGGTCCAATCTGGCGGTGGTGCGACAGATCTGCCGGGAGCTGGATGCGCTGCGCCCGTGTCGCGGTGCTCGCCACGAATCGCGAATTACGTTGGTGGATGACCGCCCAGGGCACGATCGCCGATATGCGATCGATCCGACGCGCATCGAACAGGAGATCGGGTGGCGGCCGCAGTACGACTTCGAGGTCGGGCTGCGCGAGACCGTGCACTGGTACCTCGAACACGAGGCGTGGGTACAGACCGTCATCGGTGATGGGTACCGCGGCGAACGGCTCGGAGTGACGGGCCCATGACCCAGCGGCAATGAGGAAGGGCATCATACTCGCTGGCGGAACTGGGAGTCGCCTCTGGCCAATCACGCGTGCGGTCAGCAAGCAGCTGTTGCCCATCTACGACAAGCCGATGATCTACTATCCGCTCAGCACGCTCATGCTGGCGCGGATCCGGGACATCCTGATCATCACGACGCCCCATGAGCAGGTGCTCTTTCAGTCATTGCTCGGCGACGGCAGCCAGTGGGGACTTTCGTTCAGCTACGCCGCGCAACCACAGCCGGAAGGGCTGGCGCAGGCGTACGTGATCGGGCGCGACTTTCTCGGAGCTGCGCCGTCGGCGCTCGTGCTGGGGGACAACATCTTCCACGGCGACGGACTGGTCGAGAAGTTGCGACACGCGGACGCGCGCGAGACTGGTGCCACGGTATTTGGCTATCATGTGCGCAATCCGGAGCGCTATGGCGTGGCGGAACTGGCGCCAGACGGCCGCGTAGTCAGTGTTGAAGAAAAACCGGCGGTACCACGCTCCAACTATGCCATCACGGGGCTGTATTTCTGTGACGCCGAGGCCACCACGATCGCCGCGCGGCTGGCACCGTCGTCACGAGGTGAACTCGAAATCACCGACGTGATCGGCGAGTATCTCCGGCGTGACGCGTTGCATCTGGACTTGCTCGGGCGCGGGTATGCGTGGCTGGATACCGGCACGTGCGAATCGCTCCTGGAGGCGTCGAGCTACGTGGAAACGCTCGAGAAACGGCAGGGGCTCAAGGTGGCGGTCCCCGAGGAGATCGCGTGGCGCGAGGGCTGGATTCCCGACGATGCGCTGATGGAGCTGGCCGACGATCTCGGACGAAGCGACTACGGCACCTATCTGCGGTCGTTGCTGCAACGGCGCGCGCGGTAGTCGCGTCTGGCGCGTGCCGTTGCCTACGATCGCCCTTGACTACACACGACCGATGCTGCTGTAACGGAATCCGGCCGCCCGCACGTCGTCCGGCCGGTAGACGTTGCGAAGGTCCACCAGCACTGGTGCCGTCATGAGTGACGCGATGCGCTTGAGGTCGAGCGCGCGGAATTCGTTCCACTCGGTGATGAGGACGAGCACGTCGGCGCCGGTCGCAGCGTCGTACGCGTCTTCACACCACGCCACCCCGGGAAGCATTCCCTTGGCTTCGTGCATGGCCGCCGGGTCACACGCACGCACGGTGGCACCGGCATCCTGCAGCGCAGGGATGATCGCGAGACTGGGCGCATCCCGCATGTCGTCGGTATTCGGCTTGAACGCGACGCCGAGTATGCCCACTGTTTTTCCGCGCAGGCTGCCACCGGCCGCCGCGATGACGCGAGAGGCCATCGCACCTTTGCGGGTGTCGTTCACCTGTACCACCGTCTCCACGATGCGGGCCGGGGCGCCGAACTCCTGCGCCGTGCGGACGAGCGCGATCGTGTCCTTGGGAAAACACGAGCCGCCGTAGCCAGGGCCCGCGTGCAGGAACTTCTTGCCAATGCGTCCGTCGAGTCCCATGCCGCGCGCCACATCCTGCACGTTGGCGCCGACCTTCTCGCAGAGGTCAGCGATCTCGTTGATGAACGTGATTTTGGTGGCCAGGAACGCATTGGCCGCGTACTTGGTCAGTTCCGCGGTCTCGAGGGTGGTCATCACAATCGGTGTTTCGGTGAGGTACAGGGGCCGGTACAACTCCTGCATCACTTCCTGTGCGCGCTTGGTTTCCGCGCCGATCACCACGCGATCCGGTCGCATGAAATCGCCGATCGCGGAGCCTTCCCGCAGGAACTCCGGATTCGACGCGACGTCGAAGTCCGCCGACGGACTTGTCTCACGAATGATTTTCGCCACCCGTCGACCGGTGCCCACCGGCACCGTACTCTTCGTCACGACCACCGTGTACCCGGTCATTGCTCGCGCGATGTCGGCGGCGGCCGCTTCCACGAAGCGCAGGTCGGCATGCCCATCGCCACGACGTGACGGCGTGCCCACGGCGATGAACACCGAGTCGGCGCCCGCCACCGCGGTGGCCAGATCGGTGGTGAAATCGAGCCGCCCGGACTTGATCCCTTTGGCCACCAGATCTTCAAGCCCGGGCTCGTAAATGGGGATGATTCCGTTGCGCAAGCGATCGATCTTGTTTGCGTCGAGATCCACACACGTCACATGCGGGCCAAACTCGGCAAAGCAGGCGCCGGACACCAGTCCGAC
>JANNEV010000578.1:0-33093 GCA_031379145.1 Gemmatimonadaceae bacterium | reverse complement strand
CGAACTTCTCATGCGCTTGCATCAGCAGGGTGCGCAGGCACTTCTCTCCCTTGTCCCGGCAGCCCCATGAGCACGACGTCAGTTCCAAACGCGACCACCGCGACGGGCAAGATCGGGAACTATCGCTGGACCATCTGTGCGCTGTTGTTCTTCGCGACGACGATCAACTACATCGACCGCCAGGTGCTGGGCATTCTTGCGCCGACGCTGCAGAAGGAGATCGGTTGGACCGAGGTGGACTACGGGAACATCATTTCCTGGTTCACGGCGGCGTACGCCATCGGTTTCCTTGGTGTAGGCCGCATGATGGACACCCTGGGAGTGCGCTCGGGTTTCGCCATCGCCATTGTGACCTGGAGCGTGGCCGCCATGTCGCACGCGCTTGCCAGCACTGTTGCCGGCTTCAGTGCCGCGCGCTTCGCGTTGGGGCTGGGTGAGTCGGGCAACTTTCCCGGTGCCATCAAGACCGTGGCCGAGTGGTTTCCGGCCAGAGAACGCGCCTTCGCCGCTGGTGTGTTTAACGCGGGTTCGAACGTTGGCGCCATTGTTGCTCCGCTCGTTGTCCCGATGATTGCGCTGCGTTGGGGCTGGCGCGAGGCGTTCATTGCGACTGGCGCGTTGGGGTTTCTGTGGTTGGCGGCGTGGCTGGCCATCTACCGCAATCCCGCCGAACACCCGAAGCTCGGCGCGGCAGAGCGTGCGTACATCAACGAAGGGATTGTCACGCAGAGCCAATCAGTGCCGTGGAGCGAACTACTGAAGCACCGTCAGACGTGGGCGTTCGTGATCGGCAAAGCGATGACGGACGGCATCTGGTGGTTCTATCTGTATTGGCTGCCGAAGTTTCTGGATGCCCGTTTCGGCATTCAACTGGGCAAGGTCGCGCTCCCGCTTATCGCGATCTATCTCGTGGCAGACGTGGGTTCGGTGGGTGGCGGATGGTTGTCGGGTGCGTTCCTGAAGCGCGGATGGACGCTCAACCGCGCCAGGAAGATCACGATGCTCATTGCCGCGTTGCTCATTGTGCCCACGATGGTCGCTCCCTTGATGGACCATCTCTGGGCTGCGGTGGCCGTCGTGAGCATTGCGGCCGCGTCGCATCAATGGTGGTCGGCGAACCTGTTCACGCTGACCAGTGACATGTTTCCGCGTCATGCGGTGGCGTCGGTGGTTGGTGTGGGAGGGTTTGCTGGCGCACTTGCGGGCGTGGGCTTTCAGCGGCTGACCGGTATGATTCTGCAGGCCAACGGCAACAATTACGCGCCGATCTTCGTGATCTGCGGGCTGGCATACGTCACCGCGCTCCTGTGCATTCACCTGCTGGTGCCGCGACTGACGCCGGCAACGCTCTCTGTGGATTGATGGCGCCGATGTATCCCTTGCCGCGCGTGGTCAACGCAATGGTGCGAGCGCTCGTGGTGCTCGCCCTCACGTTCACGGTGCGCGCCACCGCTCAGGACGCGCCATCGCTGGTGTCGGCAGCGCGTCTCGCGGCGCTTCCTGAGCCGAGTCGAAGCGAATGGCGTAGTTACGTGGAGCGATCGGACCGCGCGCGCGCGGAGGATCAGGCGCTGCTGACGCGTGAACTGCGGGCGTTGCAGAGGAGCGAGATGACGCGCGCGCCGTACGCGGCGACGTCGTTCACCTACGATGCGCCACGCGATGCCGCGTGGCTCACTTCGGACAGCGGCCGGGCCGTGATCGCATCAGTGCTGAGCTTCCAGACGCCGAGTGGCGGTTGGTCGAAGCACGTGGAGTACACGCAGGGTGTTCGGCGTTCGGGCCAGAGTTTCTTCTCCGAAAATACCAAGTGGCAGTACATCGCCACCATCGACAACGGCGCGACGACTTCGCAGCTGCGATTGCTCCTGCACGCGGCACGTCTGCGCCCGGACTCCGCTCTGCGTGCCGCCATCGAACGCGGCGTTCGGTACCTCATCATGGCGCAGTTCCCGACCGGCTGCTGGCCGCAGGTCTGGCCGCTGCAGGGTTCGTATCACGACGCGGCAACCTTCAACGATGATGCCACGATCAACGTGCTCAGTGTGCTCGACGCTGTGGCGCTCGAGAGCGTGGCGTCCCATCCGACGCCGATCATGCCGAGCGCGATCACGAACGCAGCAAACGCTGCCGTGTCGCGCGGCATCGGTTGTCTGCTCGACGCACAGGTGATTGTGAACGGTGCACGCAGCGTGTGGGGACAGCAGCACGATCCTATTTCGCTGGCACCGACGAGTGCGCGCAGCTACGAATTGACGTCGCTAGTCAGCAAGGAGAGCGCCGGGATCATGGACTTCCTGCTGGCGCATGTGGCGCGTGATACGCGCATCCCGGAGGCACTGGCCGGAGCTGCCGCCTGGCTGGATCGGACCGCAATTCGCGGCAAGCGGCAGGATGGGAAAAACGGTTTGGTGAATGACGCCACCGCCAGCGTGCTCTGGGCTCGGATGTATGAAATCGGGACGAATCGCCCCGTCTTCTCGAATCGCGATGGCATCAAGTTGTACGAGTTCGACCTTCTTACGGATCGGCGCGAGGGATACGGCTGGTACTCCGATCAGCCTGCTGGCGCGCTTCGCCGATATCGGCGCTGGCTCTCGGGGCGTGCGTCTCCAGCATCCGGCGTGCGATGATGCGTGAACATTTTGGCGGTGACTCGCGGCGTGCATTTCTCCGGCGGTTGGCGCTGGGCGCACTCGGAACGGCCGGCGGCACTTCGTGGATGAGCGCCTGCAAACCACGTTCAATCGCGAGTCCACAGCCGTCCAGTGATGCGCGCGTACGTGGAGCCCTTGGCGATCTCGAGACCGTGGGCTGGGGCCGGGTGCCGGGTATTCTGGCGCGTATTGGCCCACCCTCTATTCCGCAGCGCGACTTCGACGTGGTGGCATTTGGCGCCATTGGCGATGGCGTCTTCGATTGCAGTACGGCCATCGCTCAGGCGACAGCGGCGTGCGCAGCGGCCGGCGGCGGTCGCGTGGTGATTCCGGCGGGGCGGTTTCTCACCGGACCGATCCATCTGGCCAGCCGAATGGAACTGCACGTGTCGCGTGGGGCAACGCTGCTGTTTCACACCGATGCTTCGCGCTACTTGCCGGCGGTGTTGACGAGATTCGAAGGGGTGGAGCTCTACAATTATTCGCCGCTCATCTACGCACTGGACGCGCATGATGTCGCCGTGACTGGCGATGGCACGCTCGACGGGCAAGCGGATGCAACGCATTGGTGGCCGTGGAAAGGCGGAAAGGAGTGGGGCGGGAGCGCACAGAACCAGGTGGCGGCGCGTGCCCGTTTGTTCGCCATGGCAGAGCGTGGTGTGCCGGTGGCGGAACGACAGTTCGGCCAAGGCGACTATCTGCGTTCCTCGTTCGTGCAGATGTATCGGTGCCGGAACGTGCTCATCTCCGGCGTGACGATTGTGCGGTCGCCCATGTGGGAGATTCATCCCGTGCTCTCCAGCAACGTGACGGTGCGGAATGTGACGATCTCCACCCACGGGCCCAACAACGACGGATGCGATCCGGAATCCTGCCGGGATGTACTGATTGAAGGGTGCACGTTCGATACGGGCGATGACTGCATTGCCATCAAGTCGGGGCGCAACGCCGATGGGCGACGCGTGGCGGTGCCGACGGAGAACGTGGTCATTCGGGGCTGTCGCATGAACGACGGGCACGGCGGTGTGACGATAGGCAGTGAAATTTCCGGCAGCGTGCGCCACGTGTACGTGGAGGAGTGCCAGATGGACAGTCCGCAGTTGGATCGCGCGCTCCGGCTCAAGACCAACGCGATGCGTGGTGGGGAGTTGGCGCACCTCTACATGCGCAACGTCACCATTGGTCAGGTTGCCGAATCGGTACTGTCGGTGGACTTCACGTACGAGGAGGGCGCGGCGGGGGGCTTCCTGCCGAACGTGCACGACATTGAGCTGCGCAACGTGACCAGCGCGCGCAGCAAGTATGCGGCGTACCTGCGCGGCTTTGCGTCGGCGCCGATTCGTGACGTACGCATGATCGACTGCCGGTTCGATGGCGTGGGTAACCCCGACGTGTTGGAGCATGTGACGGACTTCCGTCGGAGCAACGTTCACGTGAACGGCGTACGGGTAGCGGAATGAACGTTTACGGGGTGTTGGGCCGTGCGGTCGCGCTGAGTGTGGCGTGCCTGAGCGCAGCGCCGCCCACGGTGTTTGCGCAGAAACAGGCGCCCGGGTCTGCGTCGAATCTCCCGCGCCCATCCGCCACCTCGTGGTCGGTGCGCGTGACCGACGCACTCATGCGTCGCAATCCGCAGGTGAGCACGCGTTGGGATTACACGGCGGGTTTGGTGCTGCTGGCGGTGCATCGCGTGGGGGAAACAACGGGGCAGCCGAAGTACGCCGACTACGTGCGGCGCAACATGGACCGTTTTGTTGATGCGGCCGGAACCATCAGTGGCTACAAGCAGGGCGACTTCAATCTGGATCAGATCAATCAGGGGCGATTGCTCTTCCCGTTGCTGGCGCGAACCGGCGACAGGCGATATCGCACTGCCATCGAGACGCTGCGCGGACAGCTGCGTGCACAGCCGCGCACGCGTGAGGGTGGATTCTGGCACAAGCAGATCTATCCACAACAGATGTGGTTGGATGGCCTGTACATGGCCGAACCCTTCTATGTCACCTACGCGCAGACGTTTGGCGACACCGCGGCTTTCACCGATGCTGTCCATCAGTTCCTGCTGCTGGCCGCGCGTGCGCGTGATCCACGCACCGGGTTGATGTATCACGCGTGGGACGCCAGCCGTGCGCAGCCGTGGGCCGACTCGTTGCGTGGCACGTCGCCAAACTTCTGGGGACGCGCGGTGGGCTGGTATCTGATGGCGGCCATGGATGTGCTCGACGAGCTTCCGCGAACGCATCCTGATCGCGCTGCATTGCTGGAGGTGGTGAGCGAACTGAGTGCCGCGGTGGCGCGCGTGCAGGATCCGGTAAGCGGGCTCTGGTATCAGGTGCTTGATCAGCCCGGACGTGACAAGAACTATCGCGAGGCGTCGGCGTCGAGCATGTTCGTGTATGCGTTTGCCAAAGGTGCTCGTCGCGGTTGGCTGAATGCACGGTATCGTGCCTTGGCGGTGCGCGCGTTTGACGGCATCGTGCGCGAGCTGATGGTGACCGATGCCGCGGGACTCCCGTCGCTCACCGGGGTATGCCAGGTGGCAGGGCTCGGCGGCAACGCAAAGCGTGACGGCTCGTTCGCCTACTATGTAAGCGAGCCGGTGGTCGCAGACGACTACAAGGGACTGGGTCCGTTCATCATGGCTGCACTGGAGCTTGGTAAATGACGTCTCGTTTTTCGCTCGACGGGCGATGCGCGTTGGTGACCGGTGCCAGTCGGGGGCTCGGCCGCGCCGCGGCGGTGGCGTTGGCCGAGGCAGGTGCTGACGTGGTGTGCGCCGCGTCTGAGGCCTCGCGAGCCGAGGACACGGCGAGTGCCGTTCGCGCGCTGGGTCGTCGCGCGTGGGCCTTGGGTGCGGATCTCTCCATCCCCGAGAACGCGGCGGCGTTAGCGCGCGAGGCGCAGTTGGCTGCCGGACCGATTGACGTGCTCGTCAACAATGCTGGTACGATCCGTCGCGCGCCGGCGGCCGTGCACTCCATGGAAGACTGGCGGTTGGTTCTCACGACCAACCTGGATTCGACGTGGGTGCTTTCGCAGGCGCTGGGCCGAGAGATGGTGGCGCGCGGACGCGGCAAGATCGTGAACATTGCTTCGCTGCTGTCGTTCAGCGGCGGCATTACCGTGCCCGCCTACACCGCCAGCAAGCACGCCATCGCCGGTCTTACCAAGGCGCTGGCCAATGAGTGGGCGTCGAGTGGCGTGCATGTGAACGCCATCGCCCCGGGGTACTTTCGCACGGACAATACGCAGCAGCTGCAGGACGACCCCAAGCGCTCACATGATATCAGCGCGCGTATTCCCGCTGGACGCTGGGGCGAATCTGATGATATCGGGGGCGCCGTGGTGTTCCTGGCATCGGCGGCGAGCGACTACGTGAACGGACACGTCCTCGTGGTCGATGGTGGGTGGATGGCCAGATGATTGGCGCACTGCTTGGCACGCTGATGGTGGCGGGATGGTCCGCTGATGCCGAGCGTGCGGATACGCTGCCGTGGTCTGGTATCGTGGATAGTGCCTACGCTGGCACAGCGGGGGCACCATCGACGCTGGGGGTGCCGATGTACCGCAGTATCGGAGACGCGATCGCGAAGATACCGGCACGTTCGGGCGAGCGCTTGGTCGTTTTTGTGCGGAACGGCCGCTACCGCGAGAAGCTGACGATCGTGCGGCCACGTGTCACGTTGCGGGGCGAGAGTCGGACCGGTGTCGTGCTGTCTTTTGACGCGACGGCAGACACCCGCACCCCGGGCGTGGGCACCCTCGGCACCGCTGGCAGCTTCACGTTGCGCATTGCTGCCCCCGAGTTTCGCGCCGAGCATCTGACCATCGAGAACGCGTTCGACTATCCAACCAACTTCGCCAAGCCCGCGGCTGACTCCACGAAGTTGCGCAACCCGCAGGCCGTGGCGCTCATGCTCGATACGGGCAGCGATCGTGCGGTGTTTGAGGACGTGCGTATTCTGGGGCATCAGGACACGCTGTTCGCCAACAGTGGGCGCGCGTGGTTTTACGCGTGCGAAGTCTCGGGCAGCGTGGACTTCATCTTCGGTGCTGGTCAGGTCGTGTTCGAGCAGTGCGATATTATCTCTCGTGATCGGGGTAGCGCCACCAACAACGGCTACATCACCGCGCCGAGTACCGACGCATCCCAACGCTATGGGTTTGTGTTCGTGCGGAGTCGACTGAAGAAAGAACGGCCGGATATGGCGCGCGCGTCGGTGACGTTGGGGCGGCCGTGGCATCCGTCGGCCAATCCGAACGCCAACCCCAGCGCGATGTTTCTGGCCTGCACGATGGACGACCACATCGGCGCCAAGGGGTGGGATCGTATGTCCGCCGTGGATTCACTCGGCGTACGTGTGTGGTATGAGCCGGAGTCCGCCCGCTTTTTCGAGTATGGGTCGACGGGCGCTGGCGCCGTGTCGAGTGCGACACGTCGGGTGCTGGATCGCAGCGACGCGCGCCAGCTCTCTCGCGCCAAGGTGTTTTCCGATTGGAATCCGATGCCGCTGCCGGAAACTGTCGTTGCCGATGAGAGCGAGCATGGGCAACACCGATCCAGTGGGAGCGTGACACGCGGGTGGATCGTCGATCAACAGGATCTTGGCACGCGCGGAGGGGTGGGACGCGTGGAGGAGATGATGGAGGGTCGCTTTCCGGGCGTGCAGATATACCGGGTGAACGGTGGCATTCGGGTGCAGATCCGCGGCGTCAGCACGATCAACGGAAGGCAGTTTCCTCTCTACGTGCTCGACGGCTACCCCATTGAGACCGATGCGGACGGACTGATCAGCATTAATCCCGCCGACATTGCGGGCATCGAGGTGCTCAAGGATCCGGCGGCCTTGGCGGCATATGGGTGGCGCGCGGGAAGCGGGGTGGTGCTGATTACCACGAAGCGTCTCTAGCAGGAACTTGAGGAATCGAGTGAAGTCCGGCGAAGGTGACGCATCCGTTGGCCGAGTGGTCGATTACGGAGGCAATACCGATGCGCGGACTGGTGCCACGACGCGCAGGGGTGCAGCATCCTTAGGCGTCCTTTCCTTCGCAGGCTGGCTCGTTATGTGTCGTCCCGTTCAACTGATCGCTGCTGGTGCGCTGCCCGGCGCGTTGTCTGGCTGGTTCTCGGACGTTCCCGATAGCCAGCTGAGGCACGTCTGCGCCAAGGTGCGGCGGTGAACGGGCGCCGAGTCGCTGCGTTGCTCGGCGGTGCCACGGCGCTCGCCGCGACGTTCGCTTTCGGTGCATGGTACGGCGCGGCGCGGCTGCGCGAACGCGACGAGTGGGCCGACGGTCGGCTGCTCTCCAGCGCTATCGACTCCGTGCGCGCCAACGCGCTGGACTCCTTGCCCAGTGAGGAGCTCGTACGTCGCGCGGTGACGGGCATGTTGCGTGAGCTGCACGACCCGTACGCAGCCATGCTGCGTACCGAGGGGTACACGAAGTACCGCGGCTCCCTCCACGGCGACGGCATTGGCATGGGCATGTCCCTACGCATCCAGGCCGGTGCAGTGCGTGTGGCCCGGGTGGCCGCTGGGTCGCCGGCGTCGTCGGCCGGCATCCGACGAGGTGATCGCATCGTGTCGGTGAACGGTGTGCCCATTGATCAGGGATGGGGGCGCGCGTCGGCAGACACGAATCGGACGCCGCTGGATACCGCGCGTGTGCTGCTCCGCCGCGCACCCACCGGCGACACGGTCTCGGTGAAACTGCGACGGGCCGTGTGGCACGTGCCGGCGGTGTCGGACGCTGTGTTGCTTGCGGACTCCGTAGGGTACGTGCGTCTCGCGTCGATCACGTCGCGCTCGGCCGACGAGCTGGAGAAGGCGGTGGTGTCGCTGCAGCGGCGCGGCGCTCGGTCGTTGCTGCTGGATTTGCGGGGGAACGGTGGTGGACTGTTCGATGAAGGGGTGCATGTGGCCGGGCTCTTCCTCCCACGGCACGCCGTCGTAGCATCGCTGTCCGGCCGGGCCGGCACCAAGCCTGAAGTCCACCGCGGGCCGACATCGCGTTGGCCGACGTTGCCGCTCACGGTGTTGGTCGACGGCGGCACGGCGAGCGCGGCAGAAGTGATTGCGGCGGCGCTGCGGGAGCACGATCGCGCCTTGCTGGTTGGTGTGCCCACCTATGGAAAGGGCGTGGTGCAGCGTGTGGTGCGGCTCACACCGGAAATCTCCCTGCGGCTCACCACGGCGCGATGGCTCACGCCCAAGGGCAACGCGCTTGAGCGTCGTCAGGGTACCGGCGCGAACGCACACGGTGGATTGCAGCCCGATGTGTTGCTGGACGACTCCAAACGTGCGGACGCCTTCGCGATGCCACGCGATTGGTCGGCCCCGGCCGTGATGGCACTCGCGAATCTGGCGGATACGCTTTCCGTTGAGGCAGCGCGAGATGGTTGGGCCACGGTCCCAGTCTCCATGCTTGAATCGCGGTTGCGCCTGCGGGCGGCGTCGGGTGCGGTGCCCGCCGCGTTGTCGCGTCGGTCGCGCGCTGATTGGATCACGATGGTCACTCGCATGGCGACGGCGCGCGTGCTGGAGATGGATCGTGCGGATGAGGAGCTGACGCGATATACCGCGCGAACGGACGCGGCCATTCGGGCGGGACTGGATGTACTGGCACCCGGAGTCGATGTGTCTCGCATGCTGCCCTCGTTGCTGCCCTCGTTGTTGCCAGCGTCGAGCGCGAGGGTGGCCGCCGTCTCAACACGCCCCGTCGTTCCGGGACGAATCGCGACGCCGTGACGTTTACCGGCGTAGGGTGCGTCGCGGCACGCGCGCTCCTGCTCATCACCACGGCGTCGGGCGTTATTTCGGCGCAAGGACCGACCGCCAGTCCGCCGTCCTCCAGTCCACCTTCGTCCAGGCCGCAGTCGTCCGCTTTGCGCGGGACGCCCCCGCGCCGAGGCCTCGTCGGGCAATCCGCACTTGCCTCGCTTGATGCCTGGTTGGTGACCCGGTTTCGAAACGTGCAGCTACTGGAGGACAGCAGCATGGCTGCGGTGACAGTGGCGGCACCGCCGCTCTCGCCCCGCGTGGAGAGTGTACGGGTGGGAAGCGGCGTCGATACGCTCTATGCGTTGCAGGTGAGTGCGGACGCCGGTCTGCCGACACTGCGCGACCAGTCGACAGTTCGCTTGAGCGGGTCGAGCGGCGTCATCACCACGCATGTGGCGCGCATCGTGGCTCGCCGAGCGTTTCGGCTGCCGCTCCTTCCCGGTTCGGGCAATGCGAGAGCGAGGCAATGGCGGTACGGCTGGGCGTATGCCACGGCAGTGACCCGAGGGACTCGGCCGGCGTTGGGCTATCGTGGCTGGGTGCTGCTGGCCACCACCGATTCCGCTGCGCGACGATAGCTCGCGCCGGGATGAACGTCGTGCGACGAAGCGGGGTATGTGCCTCCGTGATTACATTCCCGCGCCATATGAAACGCATCGCAGAACCACCGACTGACGCGGAGGGAGCAGGTCGCCATTCGCGCCACCGTCAGCGAATGTGCGCACGGTCATGGCATCAGCGGTGCCGTGCGGTGGCGATTGTGTTGCTGGTCGTGTGCGCGTTGCCGGTGCACGCTCAAGGGGTTCGGTCGCGCACTGATGCGCGGAGTGCACGCTGGGCCGATGCCACGGCTGACTCGCTCATCGATCGGGCCACCGCGCGACGTGGCCTGCAGTTGGCCGACTCGACGTTGCTGAGCTATCGCGCCGACGCGCACGGGTTTCTGGCCTTTCTCGCGCAGTTGGGCGAGGGTGTGCTGATTCCACCGCGCGTCGTGCAGAGCGAGGAACTCGCGCTCACCATC
This sequence comes from Gemmatimonadaceae bacterium, assembly GCA_031379145.1. Classification (GTDB taxonomy): domain Bacteria; phylum Gemmatimonadota; class Gemmatimonadetes; order Gemmatimonadales; family Gemmatimonadaceae; genus Gemmatimonas. The sequence continues at coordinate 22,630 of JANNEV010000578.1, read as the reverse complement.
TCGTGGTGGCAGCCCGGGCAGAGTGCGCAGCAACTGGTTGGACGACGTGACACCACGTTGCTCCCCTCCCAGGTTGGCTACTATCGCGATCGTTACGGCGTGATTCTCGACAACCTGCCCGATCGCATTCGTCTTGGCGACGGTCAGGACGTGCGTGATGTTCCGCATCCGTTGGCGGCGAGTGCGCGTACGCTCTACGAGTTTCAGCGTGGTGACCAGCTGACGATTCGCATTCCCGGGCGTGATATCGTGGTGGACGAGGTACGTTTTCGGCCGCGCGATGCGTCGGTTGCGGCGGCCATCGGTTCGGTCTATCTCGATCACGAGACGGCCGCCGTGGTGCGACTCTCCATCACTTTCACGCGTGCAGCGATTCTCGACAAGCGTATCGAGACGCTGGTGGTGACCCTGGAGAACGGGCTCGTGCGCGAACGATATTGGCTGCCGCGCCGCCAGGAGGTGGAAGTGTCCCGCGGCAGCACGTGGCTCGACATTCCAGCGCGCGGCATAGTGCGCGGCAAGTGGGAGGTGGCGAACTACGAGGTCAATGAGCGAATCGCCGATTCCACCAAGCGGTTGCCGCGTTGGAGTTCGCTTCCTCGAGAGGCGCTCAAGGCCCACCGCTTCGACGGACGGGTGGTGGACATGCTGCCGCCGGATATCCAGATCGCCAGCAGCGAAGAGGTGGTGCACGCCCGCGAGTTGGCGGCGGCGGCTGTTCGCGCGTCGATGCTGGCGCGCCCGTCACGGGCGTCGGTCTCCGGGCGCGGCCTCAGTGATTTGGCGCGTTTCACTCGTGCCGAAGGATTTGCGCTGGGCGCGGGGGCCTCGCATCGGTGGGGTGATGGCATCGTGCTGTCCGGTCGCGCGCGGTACGGATTCAGCGATCGCGAGGTGAAGGGCATGCTGGCGCTTGGTCGCGAGCCGGCGTTTGGTCGCGTTCCGCTGGCGCAACTGTTCGTGGAGCGCGAGTATCGCGATCTCGCCTCAGCGGAACGTGGTGGGGTCACGAACTCGCTTGCGGCGCAGCTGTTCGGCAGCGACTTCACTACGCAGGTGGACACGCGATCGGCGGGGCTGTTGCTCCGGAGAGGTCTACGCGATCCGTGGCAGCTTCGGTTGGCGTACGAGTCGGACAGCCCTGTGCGACTCGCGGCTTCGCCCGTGAGTGGACGGTTCGAACCGGTACTGTCGGCCTGGCGCATCGAGGGCGTGCGCGCTGACTTGCGCGGGCAAGGCGGATGGGTATCGGGGGGCGCGAACTCCGTGCGCGGTGCGTGGTCACTGGGTGTGTCAGCGGGGTCGTATGGTCCGTATACCGTACGTGAGATCGCGCTCATTCCACCCGGTCGGGCAGCTGCGACACCAACCAAGTTTCAGGAGCATCCACTCACGTTCCGAACGTCGGGGTCGCTGTCGCTGGAACGTTCGTGGCGCGGCAATCGAACACTGGTGTCGCAATCGTTTGCCGGCGCGGCCGTTGGTCGGACGTTGCCGCCACAGTGGCTGGTGTTTGCTGGCGGACCGTGGTCGGCACCCGGCTACGATTTTCAGTCGTTCGCGACACGCGCGGCGGTGTCGCAGCGTTTCGAGTTTCGGCAACCGGTTCCAGCGCCCTCCATTCCCATCAAGGGCGGTTTGCGCGCGCCCGGTCACGTGACGCTTGCTCCGTATGTGCAGGCGCTTGCCGTGGCCTCGGGCATTTCATCACTCCCCACACCGGTATCCGGCGTGTATCCCTCGGCAGGCGTGGGCGTGCTCTTCTTCTTTGACCTCCTGCGCGCCGATGTCGCGCGCGGTCTGCGCCGCGGACAGTGGCGCTTCTCGATTGACATTGACCGAAGTTTCTGGGGGATTCTCTGACCGACGATGCGTGGCAGAGTGGTGATGGACAGCGGTACGACCGCGACTACTTCGAGAAGTGGTACCGACATCCCGTCCATCGCGTGAAGTCGCCAACCGAGTTGCGGCGACAGGTCGCATTCGTGCTGCACGCGGCGGAATGGGTGTTGGGTCGGCCGGTGCGTACGGTGCTCGACGTTGGCTGCGGCGAGGGCCACTGGAGGCCGGTGCTGCAGGCCATGCGGCCCAGCCTGCGCTACGATGGGGTGGACCCGAGCGAGTACGCGGTGCAGCGGTTCGGGAGCAAACGCGGATTGCAGCTGGGCGGCATCGAGTCGCTCGACGTGCTCCGGCTGCGACCGGCGTACGATCTTGTGGTGTGCTGCGGCATGCTCAACTACCTGTCGGCCACACAGTTCCGTCGTGGCGTGGTGCAGGTGGCGCGTCGTACCAGTGGGGTTGCGTACCTCGAGATCTTCTCCAAGGGGGATGCGTTCGAGGGCGACACGAACTGGCCCACGCCCAAGCCAGCGTCGTGGTATCGCGACGTCCTCGCCACGGCAGGGCTTCGGTCGGTGGGGATGCAGTGCTACGTACCCGACGCGCGGACGACCGCCATCGCTCGGCTGGAGCGCGGGTGGTAGACTTTGTCCATGACTGATCCCGTGCCCAAGGATACGGCGAGCTCCACCACATCGTGGTCGGACTTCGTGAGCACGATGGCCGAGGCCCGCGGACGAACCGCAGCGCCGCTTCCGCTGCGTTCCATGGCAGAGGATTTCGCGCGGTGCACGTTGTCCATGCTCTTTCCGGCGTTGGCCCGCGGTGGTATCCGCGCGAGGACCGTTCCGGAAGACGCGGCGCACCTCGAGCAGTTGCTGCAGCGCGCGGCGGAGTCATTGGTGAGCGATGCGCCCTCCGTGGTCACCCGGTTTCTGCACGCGCTGCCGGCGGTCCACCAGGCGCTGGTTGCCGACGCCGAGGCGATACTCGCCGGCGACCCTGCGGCCACGACGTTCGACGAAGTGGTGCTGGCGTATCCCGGATTTCTCGCCATCGCCGTGCACCGACTCGCGCACGAGCTGTACCGACTCGGCGTTCCGCTGTTTCCGCGACTGCTGTCGGAGTGGGGCCATCGGGAGACCGGCATCGACATCCACCCGGGTGCCCAGATCGGCCACGGTTTTGCGATCGATCATGGAACCGGCGTGGTCATTGGTGAGACGAGCACCATTGGTGATCGCGTGCGTGTGTATCAGGGCGTGACCCTGGGAGCGTTGGCGGTGAGCAAGCGGCTGGCCAATCGCAAGCGTCACCCTACCATCGGCAACGATGTGGTCATTTATGCCAATGCCACGATCCTGGGTGGCAACACCGTGATTGGTGACGGGTCCATTATCGGTGGCAATGTGTGGCTGACTGCCTCGGTGCCGCCGCGGTCGGTTGTGCAGTTCAGTAGTCGTGTGGAACAGCGTCCCCCGGACGACGACGGCCTGGAGTTTCATATCTGATCGCGCCACCTGTTCCGGTTTGCTGCGGGTCCTTCGCTCAACACTCACGTCAGGAAGACCACACCTTATGCGCGCGAACTCGATTCTCGACACCATCGGCAACACGCCGCATGTACGGCTGTCTCACCTCTTCGACCCACGGGTGCACGTGTGGATGAAGCTCGAACGCGCGAATCCGGGCGGGAGCATCAAGGATCGCATCGCGTTGGCGATGATCGAGGACGCCGAGCAGCGAGGCGTCCTGACGCCGGAAAGCGTGATCATTGAACCAACGTCGGGGAACACCGGCATCGGGCTCGCGATGGTGGCGGCGGTGAAGGGGTACTCACTGATCCTGGTCATGCCCGAGTCCATGTCCATTGAACGTCGTCGCATCATGGCTGCATACGGAGCCACGTTCGACCTGACCCCACGCGAGAAGGGCATGAAGGGCGCCATTGAGCGGGCCAACGCGCTGGTGGCCGAAACACCGAACGCGTGGATGCCCCAGCAGTTTGACAATGCCGCGAACATTCGCGTGCATGCGGAGACAACGGCGCAGGAGATCATCGCCGACTTTCCGGACGGAATCGGCTATCTCATTACCGGTGTCGGCACTGGCGGGCACATCACTGGTGTGAGTGAAGTACTCAAGCGTCACTTCCCCGCCATGAAGACGTATGCGGTGGAGCCCGCCAAGTCACCGGTGATCAGTGGTGGCAGTCCGAGTCCGCATCGTATTCAGGGTGTCGGTGCCGGCTTCATTCCGGCCAACCTGCATCGCGATACGCTGGACGGCGTCATCCAGATCACCGAAGAGGACGCGTTCCTGTACACGCAGCGCGCGGCGCGCGAAGAGGGACTCTTCATTGGCATTTCGAGTGGCGGATCGCTGGCGGCGGTGGCGCAGCACCTCCCGGTCATCCCTGATGGCGCCACTGTTTTGACGTTCTGCTACGACACCGGCGAACGATACCTTTCCATCGACGGACTCTTTCCGGTATGAGCACTCCTTCATCGTTCGCCCGTTCACGAATTCTGCAGGAACGGCTCACGTCTTCCCGCGTGTTCGCGCTGACGGTGTTATTGGCGCTGCCGCCCACAGCAGTGCGCGCACAGGATGCGGCCGCACCCCAGCGTACGGTGACGCGCGCTGATCTTGCCGCAGCGTATATGCGGCTGGATCGTGTGATCTCACCCAAGATGCTTGACGACAGTGCGCGCGCGGCGGTGAGTCGCGCATTTGATCGCTCGACGTTGAGCTTCTTCGGCGGACGGTTTCTCGCCGCGATCACCACCATCGATTCGCTCACGACGTCGCTGAGTGGATCACCGATTGCCCCGACTCCGGCCGCGCCATCGCGCCTCATCAAGGGAATGGCGCCGTCCGCGATCCGCGACCTGTATCTGGCCCGATTGGCCAAGTTTGATTCGACCGGTGTGTTGGCGCAGCCGCTGGTCTCCGCGCGTTCGCGCGCGTCGTTGCTGGTGGATGTGCCGTCCACCGACCGAAGCGCCGAGTTTCTCTTTGATCCTGCCACGTTGGCGGCGGCAGTGGAGAAGGAGGTCGCCGCGTTGGAGCGCGGACGCAATCCGTATGCAAAGTTCTCCGGTGATATCTGGCGTAGTTTCAAGGGCGCGTCGGGCACCATCATACCGTATAGGCTGGTCGCTGCGGGCGCGGTGGCTGCGTCGTCCAAGCCGGTGCCGGTGTTGTTCGTGCTGCATGGTGCCGGTGGTGACGAGAACATGTTCGTGGACGCCTACGGCGCGGGCGTAACGCCGGCGATGGCAAAATCCAACGGAATGTTGCTGGTATCGCCGGCCACCACGCCGTTCAGTGCTGCGCCGGAGAGCTTTGATCTGCTGCTGGTGCAGCTGCGCACGGAGTACAACATCGATACAGCACGGGTGTACGTGATGGGGCATTCCATGGGAGCCGGTGCGACTGCCAAGCTGGCGTCACAGCGTCCCAAGGCAATCGCGGCGGCGGTGTGTCTGGCCGGCGGTTCGCCGGTGAAGGCTGAGGGCGCCCCGCCCATGTTCTTTGTCGGGGCGCAACTGGATCCCATCATTCCCGCGCGCAACGTGAAAACTGCGGCAGACGCCACTCCAGGCTCGCTGTACAAAGAGTTGCCCAACGAAGGCCATACGCTCATGGTGGCCAACGGTGTCCGCATGGCAATCCCGTGGTTGCTGGAACGACACCGCTGACCGAGCCGATACTCATCGGCGCGACCCTGCTGCTGGGCGTCGTACTCGGCGCGCTGCTCACGTGGGGACTGCATCGGCGGTTGCTGGTGTCCGAGGTGGCTCGTGCAATAGCGGAAGCCAACGCGCACGCACGCGGCGAGACGCTGCTTCTGCGCGAGCAGCTTGCTCGTCACGAGACCGAGGCGACGCTGACCGATCGTCATGGCAATGTGGCTGAGCTATTGTCGCCCATTCGTGAGACGCTGGCGCGATATGACGAGGTGCTGGCCCAGATGGGACGCGCTCAGTCTCAGGTGGCGGGGGCCATTGGAGAGCGCCTCGATGCCGTGGCTCTGGCTGGCGAGTCGCTCCGACGCGAAACGCAGCAACTGTCGCAGGCGTTGCGCGCGCCGAGCGTGCGCGGGCAGTGGGGCGAGTTGCAGCTGCGCCGCGTGTGCGAACTGGCGGGCATGATCGCCTACTGCGATTTCGATCCGCAGGTGACCGTACGCAACGACGACGGTGTGCAACGTCCGGACTTGGTGGTGCGCTTGCCGGGCGGACGCCAGCTGGTGGTGGATGCCAAGGCGCCGTTGTCCGCGTATCTCGAGGCGATGAGCGCACCGGATGACCGTACACGTGCCGCGCGTTTGGCCGAACATGCGTCCGCATTGCGCGGACATGTACAGCGCCTGTCGGCGAAGCGGTACTGGATGCAGTTCGTCGAGACGCCGGAATTCGTGGTGCTCTTTCTGCCCGGAGAGGCGTTCTTTGCGGCGGCGCTCGAGTCCGATCCGTCCCTGCTTGAGGCGGCGCTTGCTGACCGCGTGCTACTGGCGACGCCAACCACGTTGATTGCCCTGCTCAAGTCGGCCGCGTACGGGTGGCGTCAGGAACGTGTCGCTGATGACGCCGCGCGCATTGTCGCGTTGGGGCGCGAGCTACAGGAGCGATTGGTTGTGTTCAACGAACAGATTGGCGACGTGGGGAAGGGATTGCAGCGCGCGGTGACGTCGTACAACCGCGCCGTGGGCAGCTTGGAGAGTCGCGTGCTGGTGAGTGCGCGGCGGCTTGGAGAATTGGGAGCGGGCGACGGTGCGCTTGACGCGCCGGCGTTGGTGGAGCTGGCGGTGCGGGAACTGGCGGCACGCGATGCGGGGTCGTCGTTGCGGGAGTGAGGTGGGACGACCCGATGTCCGCGACCAGGATGTCCTGACTCCCGCGGGCTGCATGCGCCGTTAGAAATGCCCGACGCGTCGACATCGCATCGCCATCGAGCGCAGCGGCATCCACGCCAATCAGATACGTCACCGGCAGCGGCTGCCCCGCGGCGCGCCATTCGCCAGCCTGCCACGACATTCCGGAGTTGGGAATCGTTGCCGCGAGCGAAAGCAGTTCATCGGGTCGATAGCTTCGAAGGCACGAGACGAGGCCATCCCACAGAACGGCAATCGGCGTCTTCGTCACGCTCGCCTGACGCAGGATTTCGCGCGCGTCTGTCGGACGGAAGTGGTGGAAGGACGAAAAGAAGGTGGCCAGTGTCGCGTCGTTTGGCCATGCGTCCGTGCCCGTCCATGGAACACTGTGACGGCGAACCAACGTCAACGACGCCGCACGCTCAAAGGGGGCGAGGCGAGCGATCCAACAGGATGCGCAGGGATGCATCTGGCGGCAGGAGCGGTGCTGTAGTGGAGCATACCTCGCCACCGCAGCAGGGCGGGCTCGCAACGGGTCGTCGGACCAACGCGTCGTGTGAGCCCCGCTCTCGTAGACGAGGGACGGCGAGGAGGCTAGACTCTCCACATGCCTCGACAGATAAGCCGCTGGGCGTTTCACATCCACTTGTGGGTTGGGGTGATCGCAACCGGATTGTTGATCATTGTTGCTGTGACCGGCGTGCTGCTCAACCACAAGCGAGCACTCGGTTTGATGCCTGATGTCGCGCATGATCCGTCGGCACCGTTCGTGTCCGCGCTCTCGCTCGAACGCATTGGTATGGCCGCCTTCGAGGGCGTAGGCGCGGAGGCACGAGGAACATGGAAACCGGGAGATCCCATTGACCTGGCCCACATCGAACGCATGGATGTGCGGCCGCGCAACGGATACGCCAAGGTTCGATTCCGGGATCGACGGAATACCGAAGCGACCGTAGACCTCGCCAGCGCAGTCGTCGTCCATGTCGGTGAGCGCGACGATGTTTTTCTGGAGAAGCTGCACTCGGGCGAAATTCTCGGCGACAACTTTATCCTCCTGTCCGATGTTGCCGCGATCGCGCTGGTGATCACGCTCGTTACCGGCTACTGGCTCTGGATTGCCCCGCGACTGCGGCGCGGGCAGACGGAGCGCGACGGATGAGCGCAATGCACCTAATGGCTGTGATGCTCGGTCTATTCGCCGTGCCACTGTGGCTGCTGGCCGTCGGGCATCGACTGTGGCGAAAGTCACTTAGACTACGCCGGCTTTATCTGGGAGTGGTCCTCGGCCACTGCCTCGCTCTTGTCGCGGCGACGTCACTCGCCGTCCTTCCTCCACACATGTGGGCGCCCACCGATGTGACGCGCGGTGCGGTGGGTGCTTGGGGCCTGGTTGTCTTTCCACTGATCGGCGGCCTGCTTGCCGTGTTGATTCGTTCCTCCAACCGCGACGGAGCGCGCTGACCTATGCGCCTGGATCATCCGAGGATCCGCACGACGGTGGCCATTCTGCTCTGTTCCGCTGCTGTCGCGGCGACGCCTGCTCGATTTCAGGCGGTTGGGCTGTCGCCGGTCATCGGCCTGTGGCACGCATTGAGCGATGGCAGCGACGAGCTGACCATCGATGGGGCGAAATGGAGCGGTCAGACCTCTCGCGATGAGGCCGATCGCGCTGCGCGCGCGTTGTTCGGCACCCCTGCGGGGGATGCGTTCGTACTCAACGCCACCTCTGCTTCCGCATTCCCTCTGGCCGTGGCAACAACGGTTCCCGCATTCAGCAACGGCACGCTGCGTGTGCAGTTCAAGTTGATTGCTGGACCCACAGACCAGAGTGCGGGGATCGTGTTCGGATTGCAGCCGTCTGGCGCGTACTACTTCCTGCGATACAACACGAAAGACGGCAACCTCGCACTGTGGAGCTACGCCAATGGCGAGCGACAGACCATCGTGAAGGGCGAGGGCCTGCACCAGATTCCGCTGGGAACGTGGCAAGAACTTGTCGTGACGGTCCGCGATCGTACGGTGTCAGGGTCGATCGTGGGGATTCCTGTTTTGTCGATGCGACACGACTTGCCGGCGGCCACCACCGGCCGCGTCGGTGTCTGGGCGAAACGTGACGTCGTCACCGCCTTTCGACGCTTCAACATCTCGCCGTAGCGTTACGTTGAAGCGTTGCGCGGTAGCGTCTCGCCCTGGGCCCCGTCTTCGCCAGGATTGCGGTCGACAATTCGCTTGCAAAGATCGGGGCGCGACCGTCGCTCCATGTCCACTAGCCTGACGGGTTCACGCAGCGAGACGCGCCTCGATCAGGAAACTGCCCATCACGTGCATCCGGTCGAACGGCTGATCGTCCAACTGCGAGAGCGCCTCGAACGTGCCACGGCGCGCCAGTGCGGACGCGGCGTCGAAGATGTCGGGATCGAAGGCGCTGCCGACGTCCTTGGCCATGATCTCGAGCACCTTCTCCACCGGCATTCCTGCGCGATACGGGCGATCTGCTGTCAGCGCCTCGTACACGTCCGCCACGGACAGCACTCGGGCGGTGTAGCCGAGCTGATCGGCCGACATGCGCCACGGATATCCCCGAGCGTCGAGTCTCTCATGATGCTGGGCGGCCGATGCGGCGAAGTGTCTGAAGGCCGTCACGCGCTCGAGAATTTGCCAGGTCCACTGCGGATGCTTCCGGATCTCGGCGAACTCCGCGTCCGTGAGCGTGGACGGTTTGTCGAGAATCCGGTTGGACACGCCCAGCTTTCCCACATCGTGCAACAAGCCGGCGCGCAGGATGTCGCGTGACGCCTTGGCGTCGGCACCCATGGCGGAGGCGATCCCAACGGCGTAGCGGGCGACGTTTGTAGAATGCCGGAACGTGAATGGCGTCTTCGCGTCAATGACTGCGGCGAAGGCATGAGCGACGGCATCGAGCCGTTCGTCGGTGGCCAGCATCGGAGTGCTACTTGGCTCCAGCGCCAGCACGGAATGATCGAGCCGCGCGCCATCGGCCAGCGACGCCCACCACTCGCCGTCACGTTGCCAGCCCGCAATCCGGTCAACGAGCGTCGGGTCGAACCATGTGCCACGTCGTGCGTGCAGCATCGTCATCGCCGCCGCCGTACCGTGTTCCACCCAGTAGGCTTCGATCGTCTGCGCGATTAGCAAGATCCGCGAGAGGAGCGGGATCTCGCGGCCCGACAAACCTACCGGATGCCCGAGACCGCTCCAGTGTTCGTCGACATGCGCGATCGCTTCGCTGGTCGCCCGAGGAAAGCCGAGGGCGAAGGCAATCTGCGCCCCGCGTTCACAGCGTGTCTGGATGATCTCGCGTGTCATGCCGGGCGTGCGAGCAATGCGAAGGAAATGCTGCACGCGCGCCACGGGATTCAAGCCGACGCCGCAGTTCTTCGCGGTCCGCATGGCGAGCTTCCAGCGATCATGCCAGTCCACGAGGCGCATCTCGCGCTTGACGGATTGGTCATCCGATCCGAACAGCGCTGCCATGCGGGCCGCGTTGCTGGAGCAGCCTGAGTCCTTGAGCAGCGCCGCATAGTAGAGCGCCTCCAGCGTCTCGAAATCAAGACCGAGATCCTGCCCCACGCGCATGGCGACGAGCGTGGAGCGCAATGTATGGCCGGGTCGCTGGCCTTCCGTGAGATCGAGCGCATACGTCAGCGCCGAGATGACCTCCGCGAGCCGGATGCGGCGACCATGCGACGGTTCAGCACAGTCCGATGGCGGAGCAATAGGGAACGACACGTTGCGTCGGGCACAGGAAACGGCGGCGCATCGGATGGTGCGTCGGCCATGCGGTAGACGCACCGGTACTCGCTCCGGTCACCCGTTCCCCGAATATGTTGCCGACCGGTGCCGAGTCCACCGCGATGGGAATCACCACACATGGCAAGCGCCGCTCGTCGTCGACGCAGCACTGCGGCAGAGATACGCCGCGAGAAGAGCACTCACCCGCGCTGGCGCCAACCGACCAGGGGGAACCTCGCGCCGAGCCGTAGGTCGACGTACGCTCAGAAAAGACGTCACGGAGTTGCACCGCGGCGCTTCGCGCTCAGCATTCCCGTCGCCGCCAACAGGGCAAGCATCACACCGAAGCTCGCGATGAACGTGAGCGGCTGATTCCCCGACGCCACGAACTCCGTCAGGGGCCCGATCAGCTTGTGCTTGTCCAGCGAAAACCTGATCACATCGTTGAGCGGGAAGAACACGGCGGCCAGCAACAGCGGCCAACCGTGCCTGAAGTCCTTGACAACAAACAGCAACGCTACGACCACACAGATAACTTGCCCGGTGATGGCGGCGGTGCCGAAACGGTAGAAGGTCTCTGGGCCTTCAATCTTGAACTGCGGCACGAAGCTGATCAGCACATCCACGTTCTGTACGATCAGGAAGTCACACTGTCCCGACACGATGCCCTTGTAAGCCGACCGAACGGAAAGCAGGGCCGTGGTGGCGACCAGGAGTGGCGCGATTGCCAGAATAGCCAGCCCTACTCTCCGGTGGTCTCCGAACCGCATGTTTCCAACCAATCTGAGCTGATAAAACAGCAGGCCAAGCCAGATGGCATTGGTCACCACATGGAGATGGTGGAACGCGTTGGGATCGGCACTCTCTCCGAAATAGATCTTCCAGAAACCCAGGACGCTGACCAGCAGTGTTGCGACCATCAGCCCGTACTCGAGTGCGTACGGTTTTACGTGCTTCATGGTGGGTAGCTCTGGAGGATCGGATGCAGTTGGGCCACAGGCGAGGGTGTTCCGCACTATTGTAGCGTTGCGGAAACAGTGTGCACAATACAACGAAAGGGCTGGTCGGACTGCGTGCCGACCGGACATGCCGACCGGTCATGCGGTTTGTGTGGACCGCGGTGGTGCGCCAGATTCTCCGCATGGTCGGCGAGGCCAACGTGACGTTGGCGGCGCTCCACGAAGCTCAACACTGACACGTCATCGCGCCCGCGATCGACGCCGCCGAAGACGGGAGATCTGCTCAATGAAGCCTCTGCAACTCCACCCGGTACGCCGCGCTGTGCTCGCTGCTGCCGCGCTTGTCGTGTCCTCTTCGGCAATCAGCATTGCGCTCGCTGCGCAAACAGCCGCGCAGAACGACAGTGCCGTGAAAGCCGTTGCGCGCACCTCCGGGCTCCCGCTGGCCACGCCGCGAACGCTCCGATTCTCTACGGACGAAGCCTCCTGGATCTCTCTCGATGTCTCGCCGGATGGCAAGTCCATCGTCTTTGATATTCTGGGAGATCTCTACACGCTCCCCGTAGCGGGCGGTATCGCCGTGCGCATTACCAGCGGCACCGGTTGGGACCAGCAACCGCGCTACTCGCCCGACGGCAGTCAGATCGCGTTTGTCTCCGACCGCAACGGCTCCAAGAACGTTTGGGTCGCCAACAGCGATGGCTCGAAAGCGCGGGCGCTCACCAAAAGCGAGCGGATGAACTTCGCGTCGCCGATCTGGTCGGACAATGGACAGTACGTGATCGCGTCGCGCACTGGCCAGTTGTGGATGTACAACAAAGACGGCGGCTCGGGACTGCAACTCACCGGACTTCGCGCCGAGGGTTCCGCCGCGGGCGCCCCGCCGGCGCCCGCGCACTACGCGGCCGCGCCATCGGGAAATGCGCGCTATCTCTGGGTAAACGTGAGCGGTGGTGTTGCGCCAGTACTCGCCAACGGCGTCTCCGAGAACGCCCACGCGCACGACGCGCAATCCGTGCGTGACGAGAACGATGAACACGCTGCCCGCAGCAATGCCCGTCGATTGGGGCAATTTCAACTGGCGCAGTTTGACCGCGAGACCGGTCGCACGCTGGTGCGCTCGCACGAGACCGAGGGTGCGTTCCGTCCCGTGGCGAGCCCCGATGGCAAGTGGCTGGTGTACGCCACGCGTCGCGACGCGAGCGAGGCGCTCAAGCTGCGCGATCTCTCCACCGGACAGGAACGCTGGCTGGTGATGGACGTACAACGCGACAACTCACAGGGCGGCGGTGTAAACGATCGTGACCTGTACCCGGGGTCGGCGTTCACCCCGGACTCGAAAGCGTTGATCACCAGTTACAACGGCAAGATCTGGCGTGTCGACGTGCCGAACGGCGCGGTGACGGCGATTCCGTTCACGGCGCAAGTTGATCAGCAAATGGGTGCACTCGCCAAGTTCGAGTACCCCATCAACGATTCGACGCTGGTGGTGACGCAGATTCGTGGCGCGCGACCGTCGCCCGACGGACGTCGCATCGCCTTCACGGCGCTCGATGCCGTGTATGTTGGCGACCTGGATCCCGTGCCCGCCGCTGGTGACACCGCACGGCGGCAGGTGCGTAACACTCGAAAACTCACACGTGGAGGCATGGTCGAACATGCGCCAGTGTGGTCGCCCGACGGGCAGTATCTGGCCTACGTCACGTGGACCGATACAGCTGGCGGCAACATCTATCGCGTGCGTGCCGACGGCAACGCGGCGGCCGAGCGTCTCACGCGAGTCGCCGCCTACTTCGACAAGATCGCCTATACCAAGGATGGCGCGCGCCTGATGGCGGTACGCGGGTCCCGCTACAGCCGCATGCGACAGTTTGAGGACTTCGGCAGTCTGTCCAACGCGGAGCTTGAGTACGTATGGCTGCCATCCAACGGAGGCGAGACCACACGCATTGCGTGGGTTGGCAGCGGACAATCACAGCAGGGCCGCAGTGTGCCTCATGTCGGTCCGGATAGCTCTCGGCTGTACGTCTGGGCCGGCGCGGAGGGCCTCGTGTCCATGCGCTTCGACGGGAGCGATCGCAAAGTGGTGGTACGCGTTTCCGGGCCGCCGGGACCGTCGCAGCCGTTACCGCCTGGCGCCACGCCGCCACCGCCACCCACCCCCGACGAAGTGCTGCTGGCTCCCGATGGACAACGCGCACTTGTCTTGGCCAATAACAACGTCTTTCTGATCACCGTGCCACCGGTTGTGGGACAAGCGCCTGCCGTCGGGGTGTCGTCCAGCTCGGTGCCAACGGCCCGTCTCTCCAAGGTCGGCGGCGACTTCATTGGCTGGTCAACCGACGCGCGGTCGGCGTTTTACTCCATCGGTCGCAGCTATTTCCAGTACGATGTCCGCGCGGCAGAGATCGCGATTCGGGATTCCAGTGCCAAAGCCGACTCCATCAGCGCGTCGCCGGTGGGTGGGGCGGCGGGCGGAGGTGGTGCTGCCGCAGTCGGTTCGGGTGCAGCACGCGATAGCACCAAAAGGCCGCTCGCCGCGTACGAAGCGGTGCGCTACGATGTCACGATCAATGCTGCCAAGGACAAACCGCGCGGCACCGTTGTACTGAAAGGCGCTCGTATCGTGACGATGCAGGGCGATCGCGTGATCGAGAAGGGCGACCTCGTGGTGACCGACAATCGCATTGTGGCGGTTGGCAAGAGCGGCTCGCTGCGCGTGCCCTCGGATGCTCGAGTGATCGACGTCAGTGGCAAGACCATCCTGCCCGGCTACGTCGACATTCACGCCCACAATTGGTTCGGCTGGGGTGTGCATCGCGATCAGGTCACGCAACTGCTCGCCAACCTGGCGTACGGCGTCACCACGCAGCGTGATCCGCAAACGTCCGCCACCGATATCCTGACCTACACGGACCTGATGGAGACGGGCGCCCTGATCGGCCCTCGACTGTACTCCACGGGCCCCGGCATCTTCTCCGCCGACAACATCAAGAGTCTCGACGAGGCACGCGATGTGCTACGTCGCTACGCCGACCACTACAACACCCAGACGATCAAGCAGTACCTCGCCGGCGATCGGAAAGTGCGCCAATGGGTCATCATGGCCGCGAAAGAGTTGGGGCTGACATCCACCACCGAGGGCGGCTCCAACCTCACGATGAATCTCACGCTTATGCAAGACGGCTATCCCGGCCTTGAGCATGCCATGCCGATCTTTCCACTCTTCAAGGACGTGGTGCAACTGCAGTCATTCAGCGGCATCACGTACACGCCCACATTGATCGTGGGCTATGGCGGTCCGACTGGGCTGAACTATTGGCTCACGCATTACAACGTGGACGAAGACCAGAAGCTCCGACGGTTCACGCCGCACGACGAACTGGATTCATGGAAATCGCTCCAGTACAACCGTGATGATCAGTACATCTTCAAAGGCCACGCCCAGCAGTTGGCCAAGATGGTGAAGGCCGGCGGTCGCGTCGGGTTGGGCTCGCACGGGGAACTGCAAGGACTGGGCGTGCACTGGGAGCTCTGGATGATGCAGTCCGGCGGCATGAGCCCACTCGAAGCACTGCGTGCCGGGACACTGCACGGAGCCGACGCGATTGGCCTGAGCAAGGATCTGGGCTCGCTGGAGGTCGGCAAGTTGGCGGACCTGCAGGTCCTCGACAAAAACCCGCTCACCGACATTCGTAACACCAACTCGGTGCGCTACGTCATGAAAAACGGGCGCCTGTACGACGGCAACACGCTCAATGAAGTCTGGCCTCGTGCCAAGCCGTTGCCGCCCCAGTGGTGGTGGACTGAAGATCCTCCCACGCGGCGGTAGCGGCGTGGCGAGTCCGTGCATCCAGAGCGTCGAGTCGACCAGCGTTCCGGTGACGACATCAAACAACCTGGCGTAGAATTGCCAACCATGAGCCCCTTCCGGAGACTTGGCGCAAGCCCACTCACTTGGCTGTGCGCGTTCGCGGTACCGGTCGCGCTTGCACCCACGATCACTGCCCGAGCCGAGCTCCACGGGACCGTGTTCGTGGACCGCAACGGTAACGGACGATTGGACAGAGGAGAGCGGGGCGTCGCCGGCATCGCCGTCTCCGATCAGGTGCAGGTCGTGATGACCGGGGCGGACGGGCGCTATGCCTTTCGGCCCGCTGATGGCGATAGCGCAGGCACAGCCACGGGAATCGTATTTGTCAGTCTCCCGGATGGCTATCGCGCCACAACGTCGTTCTATCGCGCCGTCCCGCCGTCCAACGCGGGATTCGAGTCCGCGTCAATCGACTTCGCGCTCACACCCGAGGCGATGGAGAAGACGTTCACGTTTGTCCATGCGTCGGATACCCATATCAGCGCAGCGTCGGCAGCACGTACGGCCCGACTGCGCTCGCTCGTCGATTCAATCAAGCCGTCGTTCGTGATCATTACCGGCGATCTGGTGCGCGACGCGCTCCGCGTGAGTCAGACCGAAGCCACGGGCTACTACGAGCTGTTCCAGCGTGAGGCCGAACAGTTTACGCGAGTCCTCTGGACGGTACCCGGCAACCACGAGAATTTCGGCATCGAGCGCGACAAGTCCGGCGTGAGTTTTGCCAACCCGCTCTACGGTCGAGCGATGTACCGAAAGTGGCGCGGTCCCGACTACTACTCGTTCACCCGCGGCGGCATCCATTTCGTGGCCCTCAACACGGTCGACATCAACGACCAATGGTACTACGGCCATGTGGACAGCGTGCAGCTCGGGTGGCTCACCCGTGACCTCGCGGCCATCCCAGCAACGATGCCAGTCGTCACCTTCAATCACATTCCGTTCTATTCGGCCATGGAAACGGTCAATGGCTACTCCGACCAGCCGCCCGCGCCGTCGGTGATTACCGTCAATGGCACAACGTCGTTTCGGCATACGGTCAGCAACGCCCGCGACGTGCTGGCGCGCGTGGCACCGCACCCCTATCCGCTCGCACTCGCCGGCCACGTGCATGTGCGTGAACAGCTGCGCCTGACTGGGCTCGCCACCCGCTTTGACCAGGTGTCGGCGGTAATCGCGCCAACACCCGGCCCGGGCACGGTCTTCCCCTCGGGAGTATCGGTGTACCGTGTTACCGCTCGTCGGATCAGTGACGGCGTGTTCGTACCACTCGGCGTGGACGCGCCATCGCCCAATCGCTGACGGTCGGTCGGCGAACCGGCCGATCATGGGCGGGGGGGGTGGAAGCGACGTGCGCTCCGCTGGTCAGCCCCTCATTCGCCCGCGGCGAGCGCTACAACGACCCCAATAGATCATCGATCGCTTTGCGGTCAGCGTCTTCCAGCGACTCCGCGCCGTGAATGATGCGCTGCAGCACGTCCACTGCCTCCGCAGCGAGATCGTCCGGATGTCGACGGTCTTTGGCGAAGCGGACGATGTGCCCCAACAGAATCGTCTCGAACGGCGCGTCCTCGCTCTCGTCGCCGTCGTCCTCCTCGTCGTCGTCCAGGTCATCGTCCTCACGCTGCTGCGCCTGCGCGGCTTCGAAGCTGGGAACGCTCTCCTTCCACGGCTCTGACGTATGCGCGTTGGCCTCGAGTGACGTGCGAGGCACCAGCGCGAACAGGCGACACTGCAGTCCTGGAGCTTCCTCGTACGCGAACAGACCGAGCGACACCGGCGTATCGAACAGATGCAGGTCGAGCAGGCGGGCGATCGCCTCCGCCGGCATCGCGCTGCGCGCGACCAGCCGGCCATCGATGTACGCCGCAAGCGCCGATGACTCAGGGGCGCGTGGGTCGTCGAGATGCGTCACCAGCAGCGCGATGGGTTCGCGCGTGGTGACGAACACGGCAGGTTTCGCCTCAGCGTCCTGATCGCCGTTGCTGCCATCATCGGAAGGGAGTTCGAATTCGTCGGACATAGGGGTCGAAGATGGAGGCGGGCGATCAGCCGCCCGAGGCAATGTCATTGACGTCGGTCCGCTCGAACACGCTACCCAGCCACACCAGCAATGGCCAGAGTTCGAGCGCGAGAACCAGCGTGCCGAGCACGGTGCCGAGCAGAATCGACCATGACCCGAGCGGACTTTCGAGTACGCTACTCAACCACACCGTCAGCACGCCAATGCCAACGGGAAACACCAGTGCGACGGCAGCAACCAGCGTGGTGGCGCCGGTCGTGAGCAGATTCTGTCCCATGGTTTCGAAGCCGCGCGACTCGGCGCCCAGCCGAACCCAGGCAGGGAAAAGCAGCGCCGTTCCGTTCTGAATGGCGAACATCAAGGCGTTGAATACTGGCACCGCGATCGCGACCGCCACGAGCATGGGAACGGTGGTGCCACTCTCCACCAGCAGCTCCGGCTCCTGCACGATCATGACCAGCGGGACGATCATCAAGGACCACACGGTAATCGAATGCAGCAGACTCACCCCGGCGATCTCTGCGGCGACAATGCGCTGCCCTGACAGCGGCCAGGTCTTCAGAATGGCGAGCCGTTGGAGGTCGAGACGCAGATCAAAGCGCATCCAAAGCGGCCCGAGAAAGAGCAACATGGCACCCCAGCCAATCGTCACACCCGTGAAGACGTCTGCCGCACGTGCGGACGAGGATTTGGTGGCGATGGCGAGCGCGGCAAGTCCGAGCGTGAACACGATCAGCTGGGTCCGCCAAGCCCCGCCCCGCATGGCTGCCACGATGTTTTTCCAGGCGATTGCGATCTCCGGTCGCCCCGTCAACGAGAGCGACGGCACACGCGCCAGCTTCCCGGAACGCGACCGGGTCTTTCCCATCTGCGAGGTACGGAACCGTTGCAGTCGCTCGGCGCGATGCTGCGTGGCTTCCAGTGCAGCCTCCTCAAACGAGGCATCGAGTCGCACCACCCACAGGTAGTGCAGCAACAGGATCGCCACGGCGACCGGTGCCGCCGCCATCCACGCGGAGGGCGAGCCAGAGAAGACCGGCTGCAGTACGGCGCGCACGGGCCAGAGCGCGGCCGCCGGGATGGGCTGCGACAACGCCTCGACCACAGCCAGTCCAAAGGCCTTGATGCCCATGTCTGCCGCGATCTTCAGTTCATCCATGCGCGACACCACGCCAATCACCACCGCGCCAACAAGCGCACCGAAGACCAGCAGCGGCACGACGCTGCGTCGCCGACCGGCGTTCTCATGCTCGAGCGCATTGGCTCGCACGATCGAAGCGCCCAGCCGATGCAGGCTCAGCACGGAAAACACGATCCACAGTGAAAGCCCGCGCTGCCAGCCCAGCAACGAGCCACCGCCGCCGCGCAACAACACACTCCAGATGACCGTGTTCAGCAGAATGGCCAACTGTGTGCGTACGAGCTTTGCATGCACGAGCGCCCGCCGCGACACCGGTGCCGGGAACAGGAACTGGACCTCGGCCGGCGCAAACGCCAGCGTGCCGCGATCGGCACCAAAAATCCACCAGCGTGCCGCCGACAACAGCAGCATCGCGGCGAATATCGGCACCAGTCGATCGCTGCCGACCAGCGTGGCCAGTGGTCCGCCGCCGAACTGTGAGTTCCGAAAGAGCGCCCACCAGAGGTACACCGCGCCCATGATCACGGCGGCCACATACCGCGGGCTGCGCACGCGAACCGCCTGCGACCGCAGCCGGTTCACTGCGGTGCGGAGGTACAGGAACAACAAGGCCGACGCCGGTGACGCCGCCGACGAGCGGGACTGCTCGACGGAGTCCGTCACGCCGACGCCGTCAATCCCGCGTGCGGTTCCGGGTTGCCACCGGCATCAGTGTCAGACGCTGAGCCCGTGAGGGCAATGAACATTTCCTCCAGCGAGCTTCCCTCCAGCTCCGGTCGTGCCGCTACGATCTCAGCGATGGTGCCCAGGGCGACGGCCTCACCGCGACGAATGACCAGGAGTCGAGTGCAGAGTTCTTCGACGAGATGCAGGAGATGCGAGCTGAGGATCACGGCCGTGCCTTCGCGCGCACGCGCTGCGATGGTCTCCTTCATTCGGCGAATCCCCACCGGGTCCAATCCGGTGAGCGGCTCATCGAGGAGCAGCACGGACGGCTGATGCAGCAGGCCGCAGGCGATCGCGAGTTTCTGCTTCATGCCGCGCGAAAGCTCCGTGGGCAACGCGGCGGACTTGGCCGTCAACTCCAGTTCTTCAAGCAAGACGGGAATACGGGGCGCGGCGTCCCGCACGCCGTACAGTCTGGCCACGAACTGCAGATGCTCGGCGACCGTGAGGTAGTCGAACAGGGCTGGTTCGTCGGGGATGAACGCGAGGCGCGCTTTGGCGGCCACCGGATCGGTTCCAAGGTCGATGCCGTCGATGCGAATGCTGCCCGAGGTCGGATGCAGAATGCCGGCTAACGCACGCAGCGTCGTGGTCTTGCCCGCGCCATTTGGCCCAACGAGCCCCAACACGTCCCCGGGATGAACGGAGAAGGACAGTGATTTCACGGCAACCGTGTCGCCATATAGCTTGGTGTACTGCGAGACTTCAATCACAGAGTGCCCGGGCCAAGCGCCAACGGCGCGGAGAGAATCACCGACAGCGCGATACCGGACGGAAGGCAGTGTTCGGTGACGGAGTTGCGCCTCGCCGCGATGGTCCCCGCGGCCGCGCCGCCGGCAGCGCCGATGATGGTACCGCGATTCCCACCCAGAATTCGACCGAGAATCGCACCGCGGATGGCACCACCCAGGACACTGCCCTTGTCATCGCCGGTCGAGGTGCGCCGATCTGTCGTGGGCGCCGCCTCGGTGCGGACGGTGCCGTACAGTGGGTGAAGCGCCGTGTCCACCTGCACGGAGATCGCGCGAAAGGAGAACTCCGATCCGGCTTCGGGCTGGGTCATTTCCACCACGATCTGCGAGCCGGCTGGCAGACGCACCCCGTTGGTGCCGAACGCATCAGCGGTGGTGGTGATCACCAGGCGATCGCCGGGGCGGTTGGCCTTCGCGCAGATCGTTCCCGTTGTGCGTCCGGCGAGCACGGTGCCAAACGCAATCTCTCCACGGGGAACGGTGCCGGAACCTGCCACGCCGGCCCCGGAACCGGCGACCGCGGAACCGGCGACTGCGGAACCTGCTGTCGCAACGGCCGGGTCGGACGAAACGGCGCCACCCGTGCTCACCGCGGCCGCGGGCGGTGTCACCGTCGGGTTCGGAGCGGGCGGCGGCGGTGACGTACGCGTCGTCGTCGGCGCCTGCGGCAGCGCCGGGCCTGGCATCGTCGGAGAAAGCGGTGGAACAACGGCAGATGGCGCCGCCGAGCTTGCCGTGTCCCCAAGAAGCGGGGCGTCGACGCGCGGAGCAGGCGCGGCTGCCAGCGTAAGGTCGCGGGCGAGCAACGAATCCGCTGCTGAAGCCTGCGGCGACGCCCCGCGATCGCAGGCTGCCAGACACAAGCCCACCGTGAGCGGGATCACTCGGAAAATTGGACTCATGTACCTCATCAGACGGACGATACTCCAGAGAGACCGTGCGGCGCCACACATGAGGCGCGGCCACCCTCGAAGAATACGCCCCGGAGCCGAGGTACGTTCCGGCGAGGGTGAACCTCCGAACGCTTTCTGTCCCCGATGCCCACGCCGTCCAGTTCCGCTGCTCCCTGGCATGCCCAGCAGGTCTTTGTTGCGCGGCAGCCGATCTTTGATCGCGACAACCATCGCGTCGCGTACGAACTGCTCTATCGGTCGAGTCAGCAGGCCACCGGCGCGGGTTCCATATCCAGCGAGGTGATGTGCAGTGATACTGCGCTGCACTCGGTCGTCTCCATTGGACTCGATCGGCTGACGGCCGGGGTCACCGCGTTCGTGAACGTCACCCGCGAACATCTGTTGGGTGAGTTGTACAAGATCTTCGACCCGAGCACGGTCGTGCTTGAGCTGTTGGAGTCGATTGACGGCGAGCCGGCCGTGTTGGCGGCGTGTCAACGGGCGCTGGCGGAGGGATATACCTTGGCGCTGGACGACTACGACGGCCGGCCCTCGCTCGATGTGTTGCTGCCGTTGGTGAAGATCGTGAAACTGGACGTGTTGCATTGTGACCTCTCCGCCCTTGCGGTGCAGGTACAGTCATTGCGCGCCCGCGGCATCACGGTCCTGGCAGAGCGCGTGGAGACACGCGAGGTGTACGATCGCTGCGTGGAAATCGGATGCGCGCTGTTTCAGGGCTACGTGTTCAGCCGGCCGGAGACGCTGGCGGGACGCGCCATCTCCATGCAGCAGGTGACGATGTTCAACATCATCAACCTGTTGCGCGATCCGGACGTGACAGACTCGGGACTCGAAGACGCCTTCCGTTCGCATCCGTCGCTCTCGCTTGCCTTGTTGCGCATTGTCAACTCCGCCTCGTTCGGTGCGCGATCCGTGGCGTCCATTCACCACGCCATTCGGCTCATCGGGCGCGAGGCCTTGTCGCGATGGCTGCTGGTCATGCTGGTGGCCTCGGTGGGACGTGACAGCGAGGTGGCCAACGAAGCCGTGACACAGGCCATGGTGCGCGGACGGTTCTGCGAACTTCTCACCATGCAGACGGGGAATGGGGAGCCGTCAACGCGGTTCCTGGTGGGGCTCCTGTCGCGCATGGATGTGCTGCTGGGATTGCCGATTGCCAGCGTCCTGGAGCGATTGCCGGTGGATGAGGACGTGCGTGCGGCATTGCTGCGCGGCCAGGGTCCGCATGCGCCTACGCTGGCGTTGGCCATCGCCTACGAGTCGGGCAACTGGGGCGAAGTGGATCGTGGTGAGGACGCCGACGCCGTGGAAACGCTGAGTGAACTGTACGCCGACGCTGTGGCGTGGGCGGTCGAGCGGCTGGGCAGCATCGTCGACGCGCCGACGACTCGATAACCGCGCGTCTGGCGGTGCTAGGGTCTGGCCGTGGGCAGGTCGCGTGGCCGGCCGATGTTCTCCACGAGCGAGTCGCGCTTGGAGGTGGCCATGGACTCGGCGGTCCCGTCGCCGCCGGGCACTCGACTGAACGGCAGGAGAATGGAGATCCGTCGGTTGGCTGCCGCCAGCGGATTGTCCGGTACTCGTGGCTTCGTGTCCGCGTAGCCTCGGACTTCGACAATGCGGCCGTTGTCGACGCCAGTGGCTTCGAGCACGCGACGCGCAGCATTGGCGCGATCCGCTGACAGTTCCCAGTTCCCGTAGGCTCCATCGTCGGCACCGAACTTGGCACCATCGGTATGGCCTTCAAGACGGTCGTCGAGCAGTTCGGTC
>JANNEV010000566.1:0-5288 GCA_031379145.1 Gemmatimonadaceae bacterium | reverse complement strand
GCGAGAACACCGGCCGCTCGTAGCGGCGCACGAGTTCGCGGAACGCAAGCTCGCGCCCCTGCTGGGCGAGACGAACGACGTCGGCATCTGGAAGACTGGCCAGCTCGTCGGGATTTGGCATTCACTGTGCTGACGTCAACCCGGCGTGCGGAAAGCGGCAACTGCCGACTGCCGCGGGGACACGGCAGAAGATATGTCGAGGTCCTTCGGCGGACCAGCGCCAGCGTGCCGTGATTCCGGACCGGGCGATCTGCGTGCGGCGCTTGCTCGACCTGCTACGCGCATCGATGTTTCCCGGATGGTTCGCGCCTCACTCCCTCCGATGTCCGACTCGACGCCAGCACAACCGACGGCAGTACCGCCGGCACCGTCGGTGCGTCCGTCGGCGGCGAATGCCGCAACGGCCGCCGCCTTCGCCGCTCGCGGCGACGGAAAGCGCGAGTATGTGCAGCAGATGTTCTCAGACATCGCGCCACGCTACGACCTGTTGAACCACATCCTTTCGCTCAACATTGACAAGGGTTGGCGACGACGCGCGCTTCGCGCACTGGAATGGACGGCGCGACCCGATGGACGATTCCTTGATATCTGCGCCGGCACGTTGGACGTCGGCGCGGCCTTGACCCGGCAACCCGGTTTCTCCGGCTTCGTCGTGGGTGCCGATTTCGCCGTGCCCATGCTCCGACACGGCCAAGGAAAGGCCTCGCGTGAACGTCTTGCGCCCGTGGGTGCGGACGCGCTCGCGCTCCCGCTCGCGTCAGCGAGCATGGATGGTGCGATCGTCGCGTTCGGTATCCGCAATGTGGCCGATTTGAGCGCGGGACTGCGCGAAGTCCGTCGTGTGCTCAAGCCCGGTGCACGGTTTGTGATTCTCGAATTCTCCACCCCGCCGACAGCGTTCGTCCGACTGGCCTATCAGGCTTATTTTCATCATGTGCTGCCGCTCCTTGGCCGCCTGATCAGCGGTCACCGATCTGCGTATACGTACTTGCCACTCTCCGTGGCGCACTTTCCGACCGAGGAACAACTCGCGCAGCAGTTGCGCGAGGCGGGCTTCAGTACGGTCACGTGGGAGCGCCTTACCCTTGGTATCGCGGCCATTCACACCGCTCGTGTCGCATGAGCGACATCCAGTCGTGAGTGTATCGGCAGTGCTTCTGACATCAGCCAACGCATGACCCTCGACACACTGTCCGACTACATCGCTGCGATTGACAGCATTGGCGAGCTGCACCGCATTTCACAGCCGGTGCGGGTGCATCTGGAATTGACCGAGATTGCCGATCGCGTTTCGAAGCTGCCCGATGGCGGAAAGGCGCTCCTCTTCGAGCATCCGATACTTCGCGATGGCACCCGATCCGCTTTTCCCGTCGCGATCAACCTGTTTGGCTCGATGCGTCGGATGTCACTGGCGCTCGGCGTCACCAACATGGACGCCATCGGGGAGCGCATCACGCAGTTGCTGGACTTGAAGGTGCCGGAGGGATTCCTGGGCAAATTATCGCTCTTGCCACGCTTGCTGGAGATCTCGAAGTTCCCGCCGCGTGTGAAAGGCGGTACGCCACCTTGTCAGGAGATTGTCTGGCAGGGTGACGAGATTAACCTTGACCGGATTCCCGTCCTGACCTGCTGGCCGGAAGACGGCGGGCCGTACGTCACGTTGACGATGGTTATTTCGAAGGACCCGGTCCGCGGTATCCGCAACGTCGGCATGTATCGCGTGCAGCAGTTGGACAAGCGCAGCGTCGCGATGCATTGGCAGCGCCACAAGACTGGCGCTGAACATATGCGGCAGATGGCTGAACGTGGTGAGAAAATGCCGGTGTGCATTGCCGTAGGTGCCGACCCTGCCAGCATGTACTCGGCGTCGGCGCCACTACCGCCAAATATCGACGAGTTCCTCTTCGCCGGCTTTCTGCGCAAGGATCCGGTGCGATTGGCAAGGGCCGTCACCTGCGATCTCGAGGTGCCCGCCGATGCGGAGTTCGTGATCGAGGGGTACATCGATCCTGCCGAGGCGCTCGTGGTGGAGGGCCCCTTCGGTGACCATACCGGCTTCTACTCCGAAGCGGACCTGTACCCCAAAGTGCACGTGACAGCAGTGACCATGCGCCGGAATCCGATCTACTCCACCACCATTGTCGGACGTCCTCCCATGGAGGACTTCTATCTTGGGCACGCCACCGAGCGCATTTTTCTTCCGTTGCTCAAGCTGACGACGCCGGAAGTCGTGGACTATCACATGCCAGCAGAAGGCGGATTCCACAACCTCGTGTTCGTGTCCATCGACAAGAAGTATCCTGGACACGCGGACAAGGTTATGCACGCGTTGTGGGGGCAAGGGTTGATGTCGCTCGCCAAGGTCCTGGTTGTGGTGGACAAGGAGGTGAACGTGCGGAATCCGGTGGAGGCGTGGTGGGTGGCGCTCAACAACATGGACCCGGAGCGCGACGTACGTTTTACCATGGGTCCCGTCGACGTGCTGGATCATGCGAGTCGCGCATTCACGTACGGCAGCAAGATGGGAATCGACGCGACGCGCAAGTGGCCCGAGGAAGGCTTCACTCGCTCGTGGCCCAAGGTGATTCGCATGGACGATGCGACCAAGGCGCGGGTGGATGCGATGTGGTCGACCCTCGGAATTTCCCCCTGACGGCCGCCCGGTGACCAGCATCGTTCCGCCACAAGGGGCCCGCGACGGCCAGCTGATCACTGGTAGCTCGCTCATCGTGCGGCTGGCCAACTTTGTGAAGTTGCCGCACACGGTCTTCGCGATGCCCTTCGCATTGGTTGGTGTGATCTTCGCCAGCGCGCGTCACGAGATTACTCCGTCGATGGTCGGGTGGGTGCTTCTCGCGTTTACCGCAGCGCGTTTCGCCGCGATGGGTTTCAACCGCATCGTGGACCGTGATGTTGATGCTGCCAACCCGCGCACCGCCATGCGTGAACTGCCCAGCGGGACGATCACGCTCGGTCAGGCCAAGGGGTCGGTGGTGTTGGCGTCGGTGTTGTTCCTGTATGCCGCTTGGCGGCTCAATCCGCTGTGCTTGCTGTTGTCGCCGGTCGCACTTATGTGGGTGCTTGGTTACAGCTATACCAAACGCTTCACGCGCTGGTCACATCTGTGGTTGGGCCTTGGCTTGTCGATCGCGCCGGTTGGCGGATATCTCGCGGTGACAGGCGCGTGGAGCAATCCATGGTGGCTACTGTGCGTGCTGGCGATGGTGGTGGTCACGTGGTCGGGCGGATTCGACATTCTCTATGCGCTGCAGGATGCGGAGTTCGATCGATCAAACGGACTCCACAGCATTCCCGCGACCATCGGTGTGAAGAATGCCATTGTGCTCTCACGCCTTCTGCACGTGCTTTCGGTGGTCTGTCTTGCAGCAGTTATGGCGGCGGAGCCGCTGGGGGAGCTGGAGAGCGTTCCCCGCCGACTGCTCTGGGGCGCGGTGGCCGGGATTGGCGGCATGCTGGTGTGGGAGCACCGAATGGTGAAGCCTGACGATCTGAGCAAGCTCAACGCCGCGTTCTTTACCATGAACGGCGTTATCTCGATCGCGCTCTTCGCCGTGGTACTGCTTGCTCGCTTGAGTCAGCCCGGTGGATTCCCATGACCCCCTCCACGCGGTCTCCGGTGGTCGTGGCCATCACCGGTGCGTCGGGTGCGCCGTACGCGGTTCGGCTCCTGCAGCAGCTCGTCGAGCACGCGGTGCCAACCTGGCTGATCGTCTCCGGTCATGGCTTCCGGTTGTTGAGCACCGAGTCCGATATCGCCGACATCGATGCGCTGCGGGCCCACGTGGGGTCCGAGGCATTCGACCGTGTCGTGCGCGTTTTTCCCGACAGCGATCGAGGCGCCGCGCCGGCCTCCGGCTCTGCGCGCAGTAGCGGAATGGTTATCTGCCCCTGTTCGATGGGCACAGTCGCCGCGATTGCGCACGGTACATCGCGTTCGCTGGTGGAGCGGGCTGCCGATGTTGCCTTGAAGGAGCGACGCCCGCTCCTGCTGGTACCGCGGGAGACGCCGCTCTCGTTGATTCACCTGGAGAACCTGACGACCGTCACACGGGCTGGCGCCGTGGTGATTCCGGCCTCACCGGGCTTCTACCATCGACCCAGCACTATCGACGATCTTGTCGACTTCGTGGTAGCGCGTGTGCTTGACCATCTCGGTGTGGATCACGAGCTGGGGCGTCGCTGGGGTTCGGAGAGCTGACAGCCGTGCAGGTACGCGGCGTGCGGACCGAAATCCGCACTTGATCGATGGTCAGAGCGCGCTCGTCGAGCGGTATCGCCGTCGAGGAGACTCGGAGTTTATCGCTGGAGAAGTCGCATGAGTGACGTGATCGTTATCGGCCTGATTTCTGATACCCATGGTTTGCTGCGCCCGGAGGTATTCGACGCGCTCGCCGGAGTGTCGCAGATCTTTCACGCCGGCGACGTAGGGCCGCCTGACATTCTCACGGAGCTCGCGATCATCGCCCCTGTTCGAGCGGTGTGGGGCAACACTGATGCGCCCGGGCGCGCCGATCTCGTGGAGCGCATCGAGGAAACCATCGGCGGTGTTCGTATTGTAGTGACGCATGGACATGAGCTGAGCAGCCCAACGCCACCCCGACTGGTGTCGCTCTACATGAACGCGCAGGTAATTGTGTATGGCCACACGCACCAACAGCTCGTGACCAAGGCCGCCCGCCGAGTTGTGGTGAACCCAGGATCGGCTGGTCCGCGACGTTTCAAACTGCAGCCATCGGTTGCCAAGCTCTACTTGCGTAACGGTCAGGCCGACGTGGAGCTGATTCCTCTCGGCATCGCCGACGAGCCGACATAGGCGCGCCAAGCGCCGTTCGAATACTCATGGGGAGAGTCGTATGACGTTGACGTGTGCTCTTGCGCTGTTGCTACAGGTTGCGTCGACCGACACGGTCTTCCCGCGCGGTGCGCGCAGTCCGTCGTATGCGCCAGATGGCCGGCTTGTTCTCGCGATTGATGGCGACCTGTTTCTGCGGCGACCCGGAGGGGGCGCATTCACTCCTCTCACAAGCGGAAGGGCGTGGGACCGAGACCCCGCGTGGTCGGCGGACGGTAACACGATCGTTTTCGCATCCGATCGCGACGAGACGTTCGACCTCTGGTCAGTGGCCGTGGGAGCCGATGGGCGCGCCGGAACTCCCATCCGCATGCACCAGACTCGCGACGGCGAGTCCGCACCTACGGTTGCGGCGGACGGACGAATCGCATTCGTACGCGGCAACGGCAATGCGTCGCGAATCTGGATGCGTGCG
>JANNEV010000565.1:0-6638 GCA_031379145.1 Gemmatimonadaceae bacterium | reverse complement strand
TCGCGCCGTTCCGCCGCCTGCCGGCCGTGCCTGCCGCCTCGGGCGAGTATGGCGAATCGGAAGCGCGCTGGTCGAGCGCGCTTTTCGCGTCGCTCGCGGAATCGGCAACAAATGTCGCGTCGCGCAGCCAATGGAATCGACTCGCGCTCGCGCCGCTGGTGGTCCTCGGCGATTGGAACGCCGTCGACTCGACAGCCACTGCGATGCTGGCGCGATCACCGCGTGACTCGGCGGTGATGCCCGTTCGCGCGCTGGCCGCGTATCGGCGTGTGAGACGGCCTGTGCTGGAGTATCCTGCCGTTCAAGTCCTCTTTGACAGCGCGCTTGCCGCGATGCCACGAGGCGACTCCGCACGCATAGACAGTTTCGACGGCGTCTTGAGCAAGGATGATGACGAGTGGCGATACGGCTTCCTGCCCACCGATCGGGCGCTGCTCGATGAACGTGGATGGGCTGTGCTTGATCCGCTGTGGAGCACTCCGGTGAACGAGCTGCGACTGGAGCGCTTGGCGCGCATCGCCGACGCGGACGTGCGCTACGCTGATCGCTCCGTGACCGGCCAGGCGGGACACGAGACCTTCGCCGGCAGACTCCAGCTTCGGCGAGGCGTGGTGGAGCCCCGATGGGTCACCACGCGATCCATGGTCGGTTTTAGACGACTCGACCGCGGCTGGCCGAACCTGCGGTACCAGATCACGCTGGTGGACTCGCCCTCACTCTGGCAGGTGTTCAGCCACGATCGATTCCTCGATGAACGGCTCGCCCTGGCGCCGGTTGTTCGTGACACCGGCCTGTGTACAGGCGATGCGTTCGGCGGTGTCTCGTTCGTGGCGTGTGCCGAGTCGCAACGTGCCGCATTCTTTGGCGTGCCGTTCTACGCGACCACGGACACCATCGACGTAACGGCCGCCCGATTTCGCAGCGGCACTCGGCGCGACGGGACCGACTCGGTGGACATCTATCTTGGCGCGCGCCTGCCGCTCCGACGATTCACGGCGCTTGATCGCAGCTCGGCGGCGGCCAGTGAACGCATCGTGCTGTCGGCGTGGCTGGCCACGCCCCTCGGGCAGCCGCTGTGGCAGCGCAGCGACCCACGAGCACTGCCAAAGGCGAGTGAACGCGCGTGGACGGCCCAGTGGACGGCGCGTGCGGCGCGTGGCGCCGTCATGCATCGCGTGGAAGCGCTCGATGCCGTCAACGCCATTGGCGCGCGGGGCGCGTCGTTGCTCACGGCCGATCAGATGGTGGAGTTTCCGCTCCGTGGATTTGGCATGAGCGACGTACTGGTCGCGGCCTCGGCGTCGCCGCGAAGCGCAGTGCTCCGCCGCTGGACCGACCTCACGCTTGCGCCGAACGGAGCCGCGGTGCCATTCCGGGCACCGTTCGCGCTGGTGTGGGAGGTGTACGATCTGGAGCCTGGCCCGGATGGGCGAGTGCGTTGGAGCGTGGAGATTCGCCGGGAGCGCGGAATCGCAGACCGCCGTGACAACGCACAGGACCTACTGGCCAATTCCCGTCGCGCCGGCACGCGCGTGCTGGCCAGCGAAGCCGACGCGCCGGCCGTGGCCTATACTCGCGACGCGGCGGCAGCGCCCACGATCGCCGATCGCTTGACGTTCAACCTGGGTGACGCCGGTCCCGGGCGTCACGTGGTGCAGGTGACGATTCGGGATCTGGTGAGCGGGAAGTCCGTGAACCGAGGGGTCTCCCTGCGGGTGCTGGTGCCGTAAGTTCTTGATCGACGCACTGTCCCGGCGTGGTACGTGCGTGCACCGCCTGAGCTGGCCCGATTGTGTCTCTTTCCGATGCTCTACGCATACTCTCATGACGTCCTCTTCGAACCGTCGGGATTTCCTGAAGGCCGGTGCAACCCTGGCTGGCGTTGGGGTGCTGCCCATGGGACGTGCGCGTGCTGATGCTGCGTCGTCGCCAATGCGGGGAGTCACGGTCGAGACCACCGTCGGGATGTCACACGACGGATTGCTGTTCTCGCCCAAGGAGTATGCACAGCTACTCGCGCGCGTGACGGCGAGCGGCGGCACGCAGGAGGACTACTACTCGCAGGGCGGTGCGGTGCAGGCGCTCGAAGTGGCGTGTGCGAAGCTGCTCGGCAAGGAGGCAGCGGTGTTCATGCCCACCGGCACCATGGCCAATCACCTCGCCATTCGCGCACTCGCTGGCGCCGATCGTCGGGTGATCGTGCAGCACGAGAGTCACTTCTACAATGACACCGGCGATGGCGCGCAGACGCTGAGCCAGTTGACGCCATTGCCACTCGCCAGGGGCAAGGCCACGTTCACGCTCGCGGACGTCGAGGAAGCCGTCGGCCGCACTGCTTCAGGCCGAGTCGAAACACGCGTTGGCGTGATTGCCATCGAGTCGCCGGTGCGGCGAAAGGCGGGTGAGCAATTCGCGTTGGACGAGATGCAGCGCATTGCCTCCTACGCACGCACGCAAGGAATCCGGCTCCATCTCGACGGTGCGCGTATGCTGCTGGCCAGCGCCTACAGTGGCGTGTCGCCAGCGGAGTATGCATCGCTCTTCGACACGGTCTACATCTCTCTCTGGAAAGGACTGAACGCCGCGTCTGGGGCGATGCTCGCCGGTCCGCGCTCGCTGCTGGACCGCATGTATCACACGCGACGCATGTTCGGCGGAGGGCTCCCGCAGGCGTGGCCCTACGCGGCCGTGGCCCTGCACTTCCTCGACGGCTTCGTGGATCGATTTCGCTCCGGAGTGCAGGTATCAGAGGCATTCATCTCCGCACTGCAGTCGCAGGGCAACGTGCGCGCGGAGCGCATACCCAACGGCACAAACATCTTTCGGATCCCGTTGGAGGGTGTGCCGGCTGGGCGTATGGTGGCGGCGTTGGCGTCACGAGGAATCGAGGTGAGCGCGCCCGCGGCAGGCGCCGCCTCGATCACGCTTCTGGTGAACGAAAGCTGGAGTCGACGCACGGGCGCAGAGCTGGCTACCGAGTTCCTGCGCGCCATGGGGAAGGCGTAGCGAGCCGCTAACGCATCAGAGAATCGGCGCGCGTCGCAACTGTTCGATTTCGCGCACCATACCCTGCTACGTGACTCGGGGATCGCGCTTTCATGGGCCTTCAGGATCGCTTCCGGGGCGCGCCGTCAGCGTGGACGACGTGCCATCCATGCCTCAAGACGTGCACCGGCGCGGCCATCCCGCGCGTTCGTCGAGTCGATCCACGCGCGATAGGGCGCGAGCGTCTTGAGATAGGTCACGTACCGCGGATACGTCGCGGGGTCCGTACCATCGAGAATCGCGACCGATGTCGCGAGGGCGGCCGCGGAAAAGGCGTTCCAGATGCGTTCGCCAAAGGCGGCGGTGGCCAGATGCGGCGCTCCCAGGTAGCCCGGCCAGTCGGATCGCGCCGCGATGGTGAAATCGGCGTCGTACGTTGCGCCGGCAACGGGCGGCGCCTGCCGGAAATCCGGGGCGACGAGATCGGGGCGCAGGTGCAGCATGAGACTGTGTTCGTCCATACCGGCATGCAGCGAGAGGCCGTCTGCCGCCTTTTCCGCGGCAGTCATGACGCTCATCGCCCCACCCCAGCCGCCGAGCACCGGCAGCAGTCCCCACAAGTTGACCATCGTGCCGCCGTACGCGTCGTGAAAGTAGTCCGACGCGTCGTCGAGTGCGCCGATGTGCAACGGTGAGCCATGCACGTGGACGAGCAGCACCCATCGGAAACCCTGGTCGCCCAACTCACTGGCCAGATCGACGAACGTCGCACGCAGTGTGGAAGGGCGCAGCGCATAGGTACCCGCAAACGTGTAGTGGCCACCGATCTCGTTGGATCCGCTTGCCCCGGCCGCGATGGGCGGAAACACCAGCACGGTCCACCCCGGCCGCTGGCGCACGATGCCGGCCGCCAGCTCCTCGGTGAGTCGCGCGCTCAGAATGCCGTCCGTGAACGCCGGCAGATATGGCCCATGCTCCTCAAGCATGCCGCCCTGCAGCAAGACGACCGTTCGTGCGCGATCGAGCGCCCGAATGTCGCGGGTGTTGAGATCGCCGACGTGGCGTACCTGCGCCGCGAGTGGGGCGGCCCAGCAGAGGGCGAGGGTGACCAGCGCGAGGAAGCTTCTGCGCATCTTCTACTCCGTGTGTCGGAGGAAACAACATGACCCGCTAGCGTTTCACGATCGTAGCCGCACGGTCGAGCATCCGGTCCAACTCCGTGCGGGAGACGTAGCGACCGTTCATGACCACCG
The DNA here is from genome assembly GCA_031379145.1 of Gemmatimonadaceae bacterium. Classification (GTDB taxonomy): domain Bacteria; phylum Gemmatimonadota; class Gemmatimonadetes; order Gemmatimonadales; family Gemmatimonadaceae; genus Gemmatimonas. The sequence continues at coordinate 2,400 of JANNEV010000565.1, read as the reverse complement.
CAGCGATGCGTTTGGTGTTGCCGATGTTCTCGAGTGGATTCGCATCGAGCAGCACGAGATCAGCCATTTTGCCTGCGGCTACGGTCCCCAGTTCGCGCTCGCGTCCAAGAAACCGCGCCGGATTGATGGTCGCACTCTGCAAGGCAGCCAACGGGGTCAGCCCGCCCTTCACGAGCAACGCCAACTCGTCGTGCAGACTGAATCCGAAGAACAGAAACGGAACGTGTTGTCGACGTCGGTGCCGGCCAGCAACTGTGCGCCACCCTTCTGCGAGTCGGCGGGCATCCGCAAACGGTTCACAACCTCTCGCTCACGCTCGGCGAACAGGCTGTCTGCGCCGCGCGGCCCAAAGCTGAACTGCCCCTTAAGGACTCCCATGTCCAATGCCATGGTGGTGCGCCACTGGACCACCCTGGCGGGTGACACGAACCGCAACCGAGGATCCTTGAATCGCGTGTCGAACTCCGTGCTCAGCGGGTAGTCGGAGGTGAAGCGCGTTTGCATTTCGACGAGCGTTGGTACGAACCAGGTGCCATTGCGGGCAAAGCGTTCGCCCAACTGTCGGCACTTCTCCGGACTGTACGTATTCAATCCCAACACGAATGCCGAGTCTTCGGTGGCCGCATAGCGTCGGTCGTCCCGCGTCGGTCCGATCGTGATGAGGTCCCGCAGCAGTCGCCGGATCTCGTCCTCCGCCGTCGCGCACGCCATGCGATGCCGGTAGGAGTGCTCGATGCTCCGCATCCCCGCGTCCGACGCCTCGCCGGCCGTGATCGCGAGCGGCACATGGCCCGCGAGCGGCATGTCGAGTCGTCGCGCCTCGTCCGCGGCGGCCAGGAACACGTCACGCGAAAGCCGGGTGTACACCTTGATGAAGTCGAGGCCGGCGTGCTGGCGTTGCTGCATCTCGGTGCGCATCGCCGCCGCGCTGTCGACGGCGACGTAGCTGTCACGTGACTTGGGCGATCCGTCGATGATCCGTCCGCTGGCGACGAACCGCGGGCCGAAGGTCCGTCCCGCTTCCACCGCGCGTCGCAACGCCACGATCTCCGGCACGGGTTTGATGGCGCCCGGATCGCGAAAACCGGTCACCCCGTTGGCCACGTTGAGCAGCGATGACCACTCCCAGCGGTCGAGCGAATGGCTGTGCATGTCCCACAGCCCCGGGATCAGCACCTTCCCTCGCGCCTCGATCACGCGGACACCCTTCGTAATGCGCGCGTTCACGCCGACCGAGGCAATGCGATTGCCGGAGACTATCACGGTCTGATCGTGCGCGATCTGTCCGGTCTCTACGTCGACGACTGAAACGTGCGCAAGCGCAAACGACGGCGGGCGCGTCTGCGCAGGCAGCGCCGCGCACAGGACGGGAAGACAACACACCGCACGTCCTGTGTCGCGCAGCAGGTCTGCAATCCGTCTCATGGAAACACCGTTGGTGATGTCGGGTCGGTCAGGCTGGCGCGGCGGGATCAGGGCTCGCCCGCGGCGACCGTCTCCACGTGCGACTTGAAGTTCTCAAGGATGGACTGCCAGCCCGCCCGCTGCTGTTCCTGCGAGTGCGTGTCCTCGGGGGTGAAGGACTGACTCACACGGATCGTCGATCCTTCGGGCGCAAACTCCACCAGCACCTCACGATCGGGGCCGAGGGCGTATCGCAGGCGCGCGGGTGGAGTGAGTTCGAGAAACGTGCCCGCGAAGTCAAAGCCGCCGGACCCGTCGCGCGCTTCCATGCGGTAGCTGAACGATCCGCCTTCGCGGAGCTCGTTGTGTGCGCTGGGGCAGTGCCAGTCGGTGCTGGCCTGGTTCCACGCCATGACGTCGGCCGGGGTGGTGAAGGCGTGCCAGGCACGCTCGGGGCCGGCGTGCACGAGGACCGAGACGGTGATGGGTTCCGGGACGGACATGGGCGACTCCGCTGGGTGGCGATGGCTGGGTGGAACGCCCCCACATTGTAGCGCGCCGCCGAATCGCGCGCTGCGGAATCGCGCGCGGCGGAATCGCGCGCTGCGGAATCGCGCGACGCCGACCTCCGCGCGGGGTGCCACCAGGTTGGGAGCGCATGTCACGCAGGTGACCGCGGTCCCGCCATTGCCCACCCTCCGCACCGCTCAGAGATTGAGCGCAATGACCAGTCTGCCGATGCCGCCCGCCGAGCTCGCCCCCGACACCGTGCGCCGCCTGCGGGAGCTGGCCAACCGCTGGGCCGATGTGGGCTCGGCGGAACGCGCCAACTACCAGCTCTACCTGACCGAGCTGTGTGCGGCCATTGGCGTGGAGGGCCCGCGACCGGCCGTGACGCGTGACCGGATCGCCGACGGCTCAGCCTACCAGTTCGAGTTCGCGATCAAGACCACCACGCGCGACGGGGCGATCGCCACCAACTACATCGACCTGTAC
>JANNEV010000541.1:0-2300 GCA_031379145.1 Gemmatimonadaceae bacterium | reverse complement strand
GATGAACCGATTGGCATCATAGAACTCTGATGCGCGCGGCCCAAACGCGAGCGTTGCATCGGCCAGCGAGTTGAACTTGCGGGAGCCATTGCGGTACGCGAGCGTGTTGGATCCGAGTCCCGACCGGAAGTTGTACTTGGGTCGGCCGGCCTGCCCACGCTTGGTCGTGATCAGGATGACGCCACCTGACGCCTTGGATCCATAGATCGCCGCCGCCGCCGATCCCTTGAGAATCTCCACCGACTCGACGTCGTTGGGATTCAGGTCGGCGATACGATTCACCGGTGCTTCCTGCGTGACGGCCGAGATGACCGTACCGGCGGCGCGGGTCAGCTTGTTGGTGCCACTGCCAATGGAAACGTCGCTGACGATCACGCCATCAATGACGTAGAGCGGTTGCGCGCTGCCTAGAATGGACGAAATGCCCCGAATGCGCACGCGGTTTCCGCCACCGGGCGCGCCCGTGCTGGTAGAAATCTGCGCACCGGCAACCTTGCCTTGCAGCGCCTGATCGATGGCCGCCGACGACACCTTGGCGATCTGTTCGGCGCTCACACTTGCCACGGAGTTCGGCAGGTTACGGCGCGAGATGCCGGTGGCCTGACCCGTGACCACCACCTGATCGAGCTTGAGCGCGTCTTTTTTGAGGATCACGCGCACCGTGTTCTGCGCCGCTGGCACAGTGATGTCGACGGGGCGATAGCCAATGCGGCGAATGGAGAGCACGACGTCGCCCGCCGCGACCCGCAACGTGAAGTTGCCATCCTCTTGCGTCAGCGCTCCGACAGTGGAGCCACGGACCTGAATTTGCGCGGAAGGAATAGGCGCGTTGGTACCTTCTTCCACGACACTTCCGTTGACGAGACGCAGGCCACCTTGGGCCTCCGCCGCGGGTGGTGCGACGACTGCGAGCGCCAACCCAAGCGTCGCGCAGAGTGCGAACCATGTCTTTCGCATGCGATGTGAGTCCGTAGAGAGGGGATCGAGAACACGACGGTACATGCTAGTAGCGCCACCACGGCGTGGTCGTCCCTGCCGGCATATGCCGCAGGCCGTGCATGGCCATTTCCTTCAAGCGCTGTGGCGTTGAGACCGGCCCCGACCAGCAATGGGGCTTTTGGTCACCGTAGAGAAAGTAGCCCTCGTAGTGGGGTGACTGGGTGGTCTTCATCCATGCTTCCAGCTCACGCGTGGACCGATCGAGAAAGTATGTGTCCGCGTCGCCCACATAGATATGCAGCTTGTCCACCAACTTGGGACCGACGGTCGCCCAGTGTTGCTGGAGGTAGTAGAGCAGGTCATAGTGCTCCCGCCAGTAGCTGGCGACCGACGCATCAATGGCCCCGGTCCGTTTGTCGAACACGGGTTTGAAATATCCATCGTCACCCACGGGACCAAACGTCGCCGACCAGATGTCCAACTGGTGTCCCGAACGTCCGCGTGTCCCGTTCACCAGTTCCATCCAGTTCCGCTGCTGGGAGGTCTGCCGTACTTCCCCGTTGATTTCGCGCGAGTTGATGGTTGGCGTACGGTGCCACTCCGTCACCTGCTTGTAGTAGGCGTTCTTGTCTTTGTAGATGTTGATGCCTTCCACGTCGGTGAAGGTCACCGGGTCCGGACAGTACGCCCAGGTGCCACCGAAGAAGTCTGGCTGCTGAATCTGCAACGCGAGCGCTTCCCAGCCTCCTGTAGAGCCGCCGTGCAGCCAACGTGCCCACGGCTCGCGAATCGTGCGATAGCGTTTCTCGATCTCGGGGATCAACTCCTGCATCACCACGTCGCCGTAGGGACCGTTGTTGACCGAGTTCACCACATAGGAATCGTCGAAGTACGGCGTCGGATGCTGGAACGTGACGGCAAGCATTCGGGGAAAGTCGGCCTTGACCCACTCCCGTCCGACCTCGTTGTTCTCTTCGAAACGCAACGGACTGCCGGTGGAGAAGTGCCCCTGCTCGTACAGCACGGGATAGTTCAGGGTGGATGTCCGATAGTCCTTGGGGAGCAGCACGGTGGCCCCGACGTAGATCGGACGTCCCCAGAACTTGGTGAGCAGCGGCGACTGCATGCGGAAACGCTCCAGCCACGTCGTGTTGGCCAGCATGGCAATCGGCGGCACTTTCTGGTCCGCCACCAATGTGATGGTCGCGCTCTTGAGCGGGTCGATGGACACCTTGATCGGAGCGGAAAACACGTTGCCCGGTGAAACGTTCCATTGCTGCCCTTCCCATTGATCATCGTGCATCCAGACAACCTTGCCGTCAGCGCGCTTGAACTCTGAGTAAACGCTGACCATGGCCTGC
>JANNEV010000529.1:0-11966 GCA_031379145.1 Gemmatimonadaceae bacterium | reverse complement strand
GAAGTGGCGGTAGATCGTGGTGGGCGTGTAGCCCGTTTCCTCTGCAACCTGACGCAACGAAAAACCGACGTAGCCATTCACCTGAAGCAGCCGCTCAGCGGCGGACAACAGCTCCTCACGCAGACGCGCCCGCCCCGCCTCTCGGCGGTCGGCAGACCCCTGTCGGAGTCGATCAGAACGGGTAGTGGGAGTGAGCTTCCTCATATACTATAAACTAAGTTAACGGCGTTATCCAATTTGTAAAGGCCTGTCATGCTCAGGCGAGACTCGACGCCGGTCGAGACAGTCCTTTCTCGTTCCGCGGAGATCGTTGGGTGAGCGGAAAGCCCGTGTAGCGTCTCCCCCCGGCTCGATCAGTCTCACGCCACTATCCGGCCGGGAAGCTGCCGGTACGATGTGTCAGGATCGCGATCAGGGCTGCGCCGATCGCGAGGATCGCTACGATTCGAAGGGTTTGTCGCTCATCTCGCCACATGTCGTTGCTCCAGCTAGCGCATGGTCAGTTCGAACGCTTGGAAGGAAACTCGGGCGCAAGCGCCGTGCCGCACAGAGACTCTGGCCCTTCAGGCTCTCCCCTCTCGCTTCGGGCGCGCTCGCGAGATACTTCCCTATCGAACGATCGGAGCTGGTTTCAGACGCGAGATGGGCGAGTGCGCCCCACGGTGATCGGCTTCCCTGCGTCGCTGGCAGCCCTGCCCGCGAGACCACCAGTTCCCGCTCGGGCCGCGAACCGCTGTGGCGCAAATGCCGCGAAGGGCGGCGTCCGCGAGACAGTCTGCACACATTCCGGCTGAAGACCTGGTACGACGGGCGTGGTCAGGCTTGGCCCGAGCGAAGTGTTCCTGCTCGCAGCCGGACACCTTGCATGCTCAGGGAATCCCCTATGGCGCTCCTCGCGAATCGAATGCAGTGTGGTGGTGCAGAGCGAGGGCGATGCCTCCATGATGCCTCGTCGGGTCGGGGATCGATCCCGGTTCCTCGGGGTGCTTGAGGCGTAGCGATATGGCACCGTGTGCATCGACCCGCTGCAACATTCCACCACAGAGTGGAACGCGCCGTCGTTCGGGGTTCGAACCCTGACCGATCGGGTGCCGACTCGGACTCAGATGGCTGCAGGCGCCATCGCGACCACTGGCCGCTACGAACCTCCGGGGCCGACACAGAGAAGCGCCGGGCAGCGATGCACGGCGCTTTTCGTGTGCGGGAACGACATGTTCCAGGCTGGCCGATGGAGACTGGCAACTCGGCGCCGGCGTACCGTTGCGGGCCGGTGGCGGCAACGCCCTCCACTCCCACGCCAGAACTGCCGCGAAAACGTCGTTCGGCCGCCAGACTCAATAGTGCGCCGACAGTCGTGATGGTTCCGCCATGCTGATTCACGCGGATGCTTCCCTCGCAGCCGAGGTACAGACGAAATCCGGGGCAGCGACGGCGCGATACTAGGAGGCGGCCAACCCTGCCTTCCGCATCACGTTGTGGACGTCGTACCCCGCCGATCGTGGTTTCCGCGAGCAGAGTGCGTTCGCCTCAGCATCGTTCGTGAACCGTTCACGGTGTGTATCCCACGTCAGCTTGCGATCAAGCTTCATCGCGATCCAGGCCGTCGCGCAGGCCTGCAGACTACGAACACCCTGCTCCACAGGAGCGATCGGATCTGCGCGGCTCTCGATGGCCTCGAGCCAATTGCGATACTGATTGTCACTCGCCGGCCATCGCACATCTCGCGCGGTGTAGGGCGCGGTCAGAATGGCATTGTTGCTGGCATCCAGCGACGCGCGACCCTCAGGACCCTCAGCCTGCGCCTTGGCATTCGGGTCACTGCTGGTGACCTGTCCAGGCCCACGAGCACAGAACACCCAGCCATCGGTTCCCTCAAAGCGAATACCGTTCGGAAACGATTGATCGAGTATCAGCTGCACGCCGTTGGGATACATCATCTCCACATGATACGTATGGTGCACGGTCCATACATCGTGCTGCATGAACTCGGCGTGCGCCTGCACCGTGTGCGGACCACCCAGCTCCATACCCATCGCCCATTGCGCGATATCGATGTGATGAGCGCCCCAGTTCGTGATCATCCCCAAGCCGAAATCCTCGGTGGTAATCCATCCCGGACGTCCATAGCCATCCTGCGGATGCACTCGCGCCTCCATATATGGCTGTTCCGGCGCGGGACCGAGCCAGGTCGCGAAATCGAAGGTGGACGGCACTGCCTGCGCCTGCGGACCCACACCCTTCGGTTGATCCTGCCCTATCCCGATACGAATGGTCCGCACCGTACCGATACGCCCGTTACGCACCGCCTCGCTGGCCAGGCGGAACGTGTTCCATGGTTTCGACGATCGCTGCTGGCTTCCCGTCTGCAGGATGCGACCCTTGGCCCGAACAGCCGTACGGAGTGCGATCGACTCCGCGATGTCGTACGTGATCGGCTTCTGCACATAGACATCCTTGCCGGCCAGCACCGCCTCGATCGCGATGATCGCGTGCCAATGATCGGGCGGCGTGACGATGACAGCATCGATGTCGGCTCGCGCAAGCACTTCGCGGTAGTCGCGATACCCCTGCACATCGACCTTCTGCTCGCCCTGCCCCCTGTAGAACCGCTCCACTTCACCACGTGCCGCGTCCAGTCGTTTGGCGTCGAGATCACACACGGCCACGATGCGACTCCGATCATGCGCCATGGTACCACGCAGATCCTCCATGCCCATGCGTCCGCATCCGATCTGCGCAACGTTGATACGGCGACTGGGTGGGGTATCACCACCAAACAGGTAGGTGCGCGGAATGAAGGACGGTGCAAAGAGAGCAGACGCCGTGCCGACCGCAGACTTCTTGAGGAACTCGCGACGCGAGGAACCGTCCATGACCACTCCGGTGCTCCGAGACGAACACAGTCAAGACTACTTGAGGATGCGGATCTTGATCGACCGAAACGACACGCGATTGCCGTGGTCCTGCAGGAGAATATGCCCGTTCGCAGCCTCCCCGAATTTCGGCCACACGACGTACTTGCTATGGTCCACCAGCGCGCGCCACTGCTGCGTTCCCCGTTCATACTCGACGGTCTTGAACCCATTGAGCCAATGTTCGACGTGCCGACCGCGTACCACAATCCGCGCGCGGTTCCACTCGCCAACTCCATTGAAGCGAATGTTCTGCGGTGGGATCAGGTCGTACAGCCCAGCGTTGGTGCGATTGCCGTTCACACCGAGCTTGGCGTCGGGATGGACCGCGTTATCGAGAATCTGATACTCCGCACCGATGCTGGATCCCTCGCCCTTGTTGAGCTCCGTATCGACAAAGTACTTGATGCCGCTGTTGGCACCTTTCGTCAGGCTGTATTCGACCAGCAACTCGAAATTCTCGTACTTCTCCACGGTCACAATATCGCCACCGGCCGCCGCTTCTCTGCCTTCCGTCTGCAGTACCGACAGGACCCCGTCTTTCACCTCCCAGCCGTTCGCCGGAAACGTGGATAACTTCGCGCCGCGCCACCCCGACGTGCTCTTGCCGTCCCAGAGTAACGTCCACCCCGCTCGCTGTTCGCGTGCGGTGAGAGTATTCGGGATGTAGTTGTACTGCGGCATCCCGCCGTCCGCTGCAGTGCGGTAGTCTCCCGCCTGTTGCGTGAGGATGCGCAGATTGCGGAATCGAATCAGCTCTCCTGCTCGGGTCTGGTCGTTGCCGATCGCGTGCACCTGAATGGCCAGCACCCCGGTTGGCGACAGATCGTCGATGATGTTGGCCACGGGCACCCCGTTGAGCCACGTGCGAATCGACGGCCCGATGGCCTCCACGCGAAAGTGATTCCATGCACCGATCTTGAACGCTTTCCGGGCCGCGGCGAACGACGGACCCTCGCCGTCAAGCGTGTAGAGCCAGCCGCGTCTCGACTCGTCGTAGATGCCGCCACTCCAGGCGCGGTCGGACGGGTCCACTTCGACCTGGTAGCCATGCACACGCCCAGCCTTGAGCGCGGTGTCAACGGTGCTGCGGATCTGCATGCCGCTGTTGAAGTTCGTCGCCACCCACACGTCGTACTCCAGCACGAAGTCGCCGAAACGGTCCTTGCTGCAGAGAAAGCTGTTGGGTGACGACACCACCGTACGGCCGGTGATCGTGCCCTGCTCCACGGTGTACGGTGCCGTGCCATTGCAGGCGTACCAGCCGTCGAGCGTCTTGCCATCGAACAGGGACCGCCACGCGCCTCGCTGCGCCGACAACGGTGTCGCGCTCGCGGCAGAGATCACGCTCAGACCAACCACGACTGCAGCGAGTGTGCGGAGAGGCCCGCGCAGAAAACGTCCTGAATCCTGGGTCACGACGGATGCTCCATCGAGCGTTTCACAACGAGGACGATCATGAACTGCGATGCGCCCCGGCGACGCACCAAAGTCAGGGATTCACGCGGCGCAACAACACAGGTCGTGCACTGCCCTTGATATATCATCGCGGCCCGCGTATGACCATAGCAATCCGCTCACGCGTGCCCGGATCAACGGCGTCGGCCCCACTCACACCTGGTGCTTCCATGCGCTGGCTCGTCGTCGCGCTGGCCCTCTCGCTCCTCATCGCACCGACGCAGACATCGGCGCAGGCAGCGCGCAGGAGTCGGCCCAATATCATCTTCATCATGACGGATGACCACGCGGCGCACGCCATTGGCGCCTACGGGTCACGCGTGAACACGACGCCAAACCTGGATCGGATTGCACGGGAGGGCGCGCTGCTTTCAAGCGTCTTCGCCACCAACTCAATCTGCACGCCAAGCCGAGCCGCGATCCTTACCGGACAGTACTCGCATATCAACGGCGTGACGATGTTCAACCGCTTCGATGGCTCGCGAATGACGATCGCCCGGCTGCTGCAGCGGAGCGGCTACTTCACCGGGATGATCGGCAAGTGGCACCTGGGCAGCGACCCCGTCGGGTTTGATCGATGGGAGATCCTCCCCGGACAAGGCGTCTATCGCAACCCGGTCTTCTACACGGCCTCGGCCGAAACAACGTACACGGGGCGGTATGTCACCGACGTCATTACAGACCGTGCCATCGACTTCATGGACCATCGGCGGCGTGACCAACCGTTCTTTCTCATGGTGCATCACAAGGCGCCGCATCGACCGTGGGAGCCGAACGACGAGCACGGTGCGCACTTCGCCAGCCAACGCATTCCGGAGCCCGTGACCTTCTGGGATTCCTACGCGACGCGCGCCGACGCGTTGCACGAGAACCAGCAACGCGTCGGTGCTGACTTGACCAATCGCGACTTGAAACTGCCGCCACCCACCGGACTCGTCGGGCCCGACCTCGCGCGGTGGCTCGGCACCAAACCAGACACGGTGACGGCAGTTCGCGACGGCAGGACCGTGACCCTGTTCGGCGAGTCGCTCGTGCGGTGGAAGTATCAGCGCTACATGCAGGACTACCTGGCCACAGTGCAATCGGTGGACGATGGCGTTGGACGGCTTCTCACCTACCTGGACACGCACGGGCTCGCCCGCAACACCATGGTGGTGTATACCAGCGATCAAGGATTCTTCCTTGGCGACCACGGCCTCTTCGACAAGCGATTCATGTACGAAGAATCCATTCGCATGCCCTTTCTGGTTCGCTGGCCGGCCGGCATCAAGCCGGGCACACGCAGTTCGGCGATGGCGCTCAACATTGATTTCGCGCCGACGTTTCTTGATCTGGCGGGCTTGCCGGCATCCCCTGACATGCAGGGTCGCAGCCTCATGACCATTCTGCGTGGCCGCGAGCCCGCGAACTGGCGCACCTCGATGTACTACCGCTACTACCATGATCCAGGCGATCACAACACGCGCGCGCACTATGGGATACGGACACGCACCCACAAGCTCATCTATTTCCCAAAGAAGGATCAGTGGGAATTGTTCGACCTGGTCAACGACCCGTATGAGCTACACAACCTGTATGGAGAGCCGGGGCAGTCCACGCTGATGAACGCCCTGCGGGCGGAACTGGTGCGTCTCAAGCGGGACATGCAGGATGCCGATCAGCTGGCCGACACACAGATTCCGAATGGCGTCGACGGTCCGGTGGCTCGTCTGCGGGGGAAGTAGACGCCTCTCCACTCGCCCGCCATCCGTGCGTCGCGGCCACGGATCAGTATCCCCAGTCTCTCAGGATAGCGTCGAGGTCGAGGTCGGGCGCAAGGAAGCAGCCGTGTCCATGGCCGCGCAGCACGCGCATGGCGGCGTTGGGGACGCGCGCCGACATGAAGGTGGCCTGCTGAACGGACGGTATGAGATGGTCCTCGTCGGCCGCGAGAAACAGGGTCGGTACGTGAATGTGCTTGAGGAGGCGTTGCAGATCGTAGCGCGTGAGGATGCGCAGCCGATTGATATAGCCGAGGCGGGTCGTCGATCGGGTGAGCAGGAGAAACCGGCGGATCTCATCGCCGTGGGTGTGTGACGAATGCAAGCGCGATGCGGTCATGCGGCGCATGAGCCGCATGGCGCCCCAGGGGACGATGCGGGCAGCCGCGATCGCCGCAAACAGCTTGATTCTGGGCGTGATTCGCGAAAAGGAGTTCAGAATGACCAGCGCGTGAACGCGTTCCGGATGCGCAAGGGCGAAGCTCATGGCCAGCGCTCCCCCGAAGGACTCGCCGACCACGATCGCCGGCGTACCATCTGGGGCGGCGGCGTCCAGATGGCGCGCTACCTCGGCCACCAGACGGTCCATGTTCTGCGCATCGTCACGCAGCCGGAAGGTGATCACCCGGAAGCGGCGAGCGAGCAGCCGAGCCTGTCGGTAAAAGAGCAGGCCTGTGCCGTCGAGGCCCGGAACATAAATCAGTGGTGGCCCTTCGCCCTGAACGTGACAATGTTCAGGGTGATGCGACGCGGGAACGATGTCCCCATGCTCGCTCACCACCGCGTCCCCCGCCTTCTCATGAGTGCTGCTCCGTGACGGCAACATCGCGTCGTGCTGTTCGCTTCCTCTGGGCTTCGGTGTCGGTGGTGTTCGTGGAAACGATCATCACCGGCCTCGCGCTCGCTCCTGCCGTGTGCTTTGTACATTGGCAGTCCACGTGGCCGTTGTCCACATGGATTCGTCTGACGCTGGCCTCGCTGGGCTTTGCCCCGTTGTATCTCGTGTGCGCCTGTTCGCTCATGCTGTACTCGGCGCTGGCCACCAAGGCGCTGGGTTGGCGCACACCCGCAAATGTACAGCTGCCGCTGCGTGAGTTCAGCTGGCCGGTGCTGAATTGGGGCCGCTACCTCATGACCATCCACGTGGTCCGCGTCTTCGCCGGCCCTGCGTTTCGGTCCACGACCATCTGGAACTGGTACATGCGCCTCAATGGCGCGCGCCTCGGACGTGACGTCTGGGTGAACAGCCTCTCGTTGATGGACCACAACCTGCTGGATTTCGCCGACGGCGTCGTGATTGGTTCGGACGCGCACGTCTCAGGGCACGTGGTGGAACACGGCGTGCTCAAGACGGCAGGAGTTCGCCTCGGCAGCGGTACGCTGATCGGTATCGGGAGCGTTGTGGGCATCGGTGTCGAAAGCGAACCCGGCGTTCAGGTGGGCGCGCTGTCGGTGATTCCGAAGTTTTCCAGGCTCGAAGCGGGCGGCGTGTACGTTGGCGTACCCGCCGTGCGTGTGCGCTGAACTCGAATTGATAGCTGCTCGCGGTCCATCACAGGACGCTGCCGCCGTGTACTTGCGTACGCCTACCGACCAACAATCGCGCCGTACACCAGCTTCTGAAACTGCGGCTCAACGGGATGCGGGCATCCCGCATACACTTGCGTCCAGACCATGCCGATCAGGTCGCGTGCGCGATCGATCCAGAAGTACGTTCCGGCATAGCCACACCACTGATACTCACCGGGCGACGTGGGCAGTCCCGCCGCGACCGAGTCGAGCATGACGATGCCACCGAACCCCTGTCCGTACCCGCGCTTGCTACCCAGAGGCGGCGGCGTGATGGGCGAGAGCCCCGGCGGCAGATGATTGCGCATCATGAGCGCCACACTCTCCGGCTTGAGCACGCGACGCCCGTCCAGCGTTCCGCCGTTGAGTAGCATTTGCGCAAAGCGCAGGTAGTCTGACGCAGAGGACAACAACCCTTGTCCACCGGCGAAGACCTTGTCCTGCTCCCGATAGCCTGGTCCAATGAGTGTTGCATCGGGCACCAGTGCGCCATTCGCACCGCGCGTATAGATGGTGGCAATGCGACCTTGCATGGCCGGCGTCGCATGGAATCCAGTTTCGCGCATACCCAACGGCATGAAGAGTTCGTCCGTCAGGTAGCGATCGAACGTTCTGCCGCTTGCCACTTCCACCACCCGCCCGAGCACGTCCATGGCCATGCTGTAGTTCCAGCGCGTGCCCGGATCGGCGATGAGCGGCAGACGCGCAATGCTGTCGGCGAACTGCGCAATGGTGCGCGTCGGGGCCAGCAGGTCGGCGGCGCGATAGATCGAATCGACTGCCGAGTTCCCGAAGCTGCCGTAGGTCAGCCCCGCGCTGTGCGTGAGCAGATCTACAATGGTGATCGGTCGCGTCGGCGGACGCAGCGTGGGCTTGGCAGCCGGTCCGCCGACATACACCCGCACGCTGGCGAAGGCCGGGATGTACTTGGACACCGGATCATCCAGCCGGATCTTGCCCCGCTCGATGAGCTGCGCCACCGCCGCGCCAGTCACCGCCTTGGTCATGGAGAAGATGCGGAAGATCGCGTCTGTGCGCATGGGCGTGCGCTGCTTGATGTCCATGAAACCCACCGCGTCGAGCTGTACCAGCTTCCCGTGACGGGCGACAGCAAACACGATACCAGGCAACCGCGCCGCGTCGGTGTACGCGCGGAGTGCTGGTGCGATGCGCGCGAGGGCCTCCGCTGACAGCCCCACGTCGTCGGCTCGAGCCCGCGGCAAAGCGGTCGCCACAACCTGCTGCCCAGCTTTCGGTACGGCACTCAGCGTTCCCGCGCACCCCATCACCACGGCACTGGTCAGCATTGTCAAAACAATCGCGGTGGGCGCGGATGCACGGACGGCAAAACGGGCGGAGCGGCACGGCTTGCGAATCAACGGCGACATCGGCGGCTCCTTTGTGGGATACTCTCTCGACGCAGTACGAGAAAGTGTGACCACGTCCCTGCTCACGCAATGCACATTCTCCTTGCCTCCGCGTACCCGCGCGGTATCTTCGCGTTGCCTGCTTGCTTGGCCATCACGTCCTCTCGTCACCGATTTGCGCGTGGAGCGATCATGCTGCGCCCTTGCCCATACGTTCCGCCGCTCGTACTGCTTCTGCTCGCCATCGCCTGCGATGCCCCGGCGCCTGCGCCGGCGGTGACACCAGCTGGGTCGGCGACACCGGCATCGTCCGCTGCGTTGCCATTCAAGGCAACCGTCACTACCAAGCAGTTGATGGCAGAAGTTCTGGAGCCGGCCTCCAATGTGTATTGGGAGGCCGTTGGTAGCACGACCGACGCGCGCGGCACGGTGGACAAGGCACCCAGGACCGACGCGGAGTGGAACACGGTGCGCGATGCGGCCACCATCGTGGCCGAGTCCGGGAACTTGCTCATGCTTGACGGGCGCGCGCAGAATCACGACGACTGGATCACGCTGTCGCGCGCGCTCATTGACGTGGGAATTCGCGCGCGCGAGGCGGCGGAAAAACACGACACCAAGGCGGTGTTCGACCTTGGTGCCGAGGTGTATGAGGCGTGCGTGAATTGCCACAAGATCTATCTGGTTGGACCGAAGGCGCCGCCCGGAGCGGCAACGCCCGCGTCGACCAAACCGCAATGACCGCTGGTCGGCCCACGATTGCATGAATTTCTACCGCGCGCTGCAGTGGCTTGGAGAGACGCCGTGGAGTATCGCGCTTCATGAGTCGCAATACGTGTGGCCGTTCACCGAATCTCTGCATGTCCTCACGTTGACGCTCTTCGTCGGATCGACCATTGCGCTCGACCTGCGCCTGCTCGGCCTCGCGTATGCGCAGGTGCCGGTCTCGGAGTTCACCGGACGCTTGCTCCCGTGGACTCGCGCGGGGTTCGCCGTCATGGTCACCAGCGGTGTCATGCTGTTTTACGCCACACCGGTCACGTACTACCAGAGCATCTTCTTCCGCATCAAGGTGCTGTTACTGATCGCGGCGGGCATCAACGTGTTCGTGTTTCATTCACGAACGCAGCGCACCATGTCGGCGTGGGATCGGGACACCGCACTCCCGCGCGCAGCGCGTGTGGCGGCGCTGGTTTCACTGGCCGCCTGGGCTGGCGTGGTGATAACCGGCCGGCTCATCGCCTACAATTGGTTCTCCTGCGACATCCAGCCGCAGTCGGATTTCATCAATTGGGCATCGAGCTGTTCGGTGAGTGGGCCCTGATGTCCGAGCAACTGCTGGCGCTCTTTGAACAGGGCGAAGCCTCGTGGCTGGGACAGCTGGTGCGTACGTCGCTCTGGCTCTTTCCCGTGATCGAGACGGTGCACCTGCTTGGCCTGTGCATACTCGGCGGCGCCATTCTGGTGGTCGATCTCCGGCTCTTCGGTTTTGGTCTGCGCACGCAACCGCTGGCGATCGTGGCGCGCGGCGCCACGCCATGGATGGTGCTTGGCGTGGGAGTCATGGTGACCACAGGTTTTCCGCTCTTCCTGTCGGAAGCGGTCAAGTGCTACCACAACCCATCGTTCTGGGTGAAGATGATCACGCTGCCGTTCGCGCTGCTGTTTGCCTTCGCGGTACGACAGCGCAGGGCCGTGAAGGAACCGGCGCCAGGCGCGTGGACGAGTCGCCTGTTGGCCACCGTGTCGCTGATGCTCTGGTTCACGGTGGCGATGGCGGGCCGCTGGATCGGGTTTTCGTCGTAGGGTCCGTCCGCGCGCGATCAGAGCGGCGGCTTCTTCACCGGCGGCGCAGGCGGTGTGGTGCCGCGTTCGTTCGGATCCCTGCCGTCGCGCGGTGCGCCGGTGCCAGACGAGCCGAGAAACATCTTCTGGCCGTCGGCGAACGTGACATCACGACCGTTGGCCCGCTTGAGCGAATGGTCCTTGGTCTGGTAGCCGTCCACAATCAGCTCCGTGCCGTAGGCCAGCGATTTTCTGGTGAGTCCGCGGCGCAGCAGCGTGTTGGGCGTACCGCCTTCCACCATCCACACTTCCTTCGTACCGTCCTTTTGTGTGACCTCGATGTGTATCCACGCGTGCGGATTCACCCACTCGAGCTTCACCACCTTGCCCTGCAGGCGAATGGGGGCGTTCGGGTCGAACTCCGCGCCAAAGGCGTGGTGCGCCGCGAGCGAGCCCGCACTGGCGAGCACCATGGCAGCGGCCAGGAACAGTGGGCGTTTTAGTCGCATGACAACTCCGTGGGTCATGGTTTGGACGGCTTGGCGGCGGCTTCGCGTTCACGCGCCCGCTCGCCACTGAGGATGTTCGAGAGCGCGTAATTGCCCTCGTGGCACGCATACTCGTAAATCAACTGGTCCATCTTGAGAAACGGCAGCTCGCCGCTGAACGGTTGAGTGAACGTCACCGGATCGTTGATGGTGAAGCGATAGAGCAGGGTGTTGCCATCGACGCGATGAAACCGCTCGGTGACCTGCAGATTGTCCGACGCGCCTCGGAACAGCTGCTGCGGGTGAAAGTTCGTGGTTTCAATCACGAGCGTATCGCCAACCCACTTGCCGTGTGAGTCGCCCATCCACGGCCGCATGGACTTGGGCAGACGCGGCATCGGTTTCATGTGGATCATGCGTGCATCATGCACCATCTCCGTCATGATCATGACGTGGTCCTTGGTCTGCACGATGCTGTAGTTGTTGTTGTAGAAGTAGTTCGGCAGCATCGGAGGACCGGCGTTCGAACCAAACGACATGATGCAGCGCTCGGCGAGTGGTCGGTTCTCCGGATTGTCGTACTCGCCGAATTGTCGCGCCTGTCGCGCGCGCTCAACCTGCCGCTCG
>JANNEV010000494.1:0-1772 GCA_031379145.1 Gemmatimonadaceae bacterium | reverse complement strand
CCCGGGGCCCCCCCGGCCCCCGGGCGCCCCCGCCTCCCACCAATCCCCGCCCCCACGCTCTAGCCTCCCGACGCCCGCGGCGGGGGGGGCGCGACCCCTTCGCCGCCCCCCCCCCCGCGATTCATTTACCGCGAAATTTTTTCCAGAGACGCCAGACGCGACTTGGCCCGATCGAAGTCCGGGTTCATTGCCACTGCGCTCTTGTAGAGCTTCGCCGCCTCGGCGGGGTTCTTGCTGTCTTCGGCTTCCAATGCCTGACTCATCGCCATCAGCGCCTTGAACTGATTGGGACTCTTGGCAGCGGGAATCGTGGAGCTGGCAGTCTTCATTGCCGGCAGCTTTAGCCCGGTGTTGATCTTGGCACCAAGCTGGATCACCAGATCGAGCAACTTGTCGGACTTGCCGGTGAGCGTCTCTGTATAGATGATCGCGGACGTTTCCGTGCTCACGGCGCGAACGTCGATGCGCATGTTCCGCGCCTGATCGATCACGAATCCGCCCATGAGAATGTGCTTCGCTCCAAGGATTTTTCCGAGACGAACGGCCGTCTCCTTGTCCACGCGATCACTGTTCTGCAGATTCTGCTCTTCGAGGAGGGACTGCAGTCGATCTCGCTCCACGACGCGCACAGAACCATTCTGTGCGAGCTCGCTGATCAACATGTCGGCCATGCCCTTGCTGAGCGGCGCAAAGGATGCGTTGTCAACGATGGAGCCGTTGTTGAAGTACATGATGGCGACCGTCGGACGAGCGTCAGACGTCGACGATTGCGCGGCAAGCGGCACGGTACTGCAGGCGAGGCTTACGGCGGCGACCAATGCGGACCAGCGCCAACGGGGACTCGTTACGGACATGCGGACACCTCTCAAGTGAAATCGTCAAACTGCCCCTCAAACGTCGTGCCTGATCAGGCCTAACGTCAATAGGACCCTCGTACTCTCGTATGCCAAAAACCTGCCCAGTCTGCGGAACAATCTATCCCGATACCAACGCGTTTTGCCTGGCCGACGGAACGACGCTTCGTGCGGACGAGTCTGAAACGGACCTGATCGGTAGCGTAATTGCGGATCGCTATCTGATCAGCAAGTTGCTCGGCGAGGGAGGCATGGGTCGTGTGTACCTCGCTGGCCACGTGCGCTTGCCTCAGCAGGCGGCCATCAAGGTCCTGCACCCGAGCATGGTGCAGGACTCTGCCGCGGTGGCGCGGTTCAATCGCGAAGCGGCCAATGCGGCCAGGATCGAGCACGACCGCGTGGCACGCGTTTTCGATTTCGGTGAAACGAGTAGCGGGCTCGTCTATTTGGCGATGGAGTTCGTGCCGGGTAGAACGCTGCGGGAGATTCTCGAGGAGCAGCCCCGACTGCCACCGGCGCGAGCGGCCAATCTCGTGTATCAAGTGGCCGAGGGTCTGGATGCGGCGCATCGCATGAGCATTGTGCATCGCGACCTGAAGCCGGACAACATCATGGTCATCACCGATGAAGGCGGAGTTGATCGCAGCAAAGTGGTGGACTTCGGCATCGCGAAGGTGGTGGACGGCACACCGGGCCAGCGAACCCAGTTGACACAAGCCGGATCGGTTATTGGTACTCCGGAATTCATGAGCCCAGAGCAGGTGTTCGGAGAACCGCTCGACGCGCGGAGTGACGTGTACGCGCTGGCGCTGGTGGGATACCAGATGTTTACCGGATTACTGCCGTTCGATTCCACCACACCGGAGCGCAGTCTGACGGCGCGAATTGTCAGCGATCCACGCACGCTCGCCGATGCCG
>JANNEV010000486.1:0-6804 GCA_031379145.1 Gemmatimonadaceae bacterium | reverse complement strand
GGCTGCTTCGCACTGGAGGCCAAGGATTCCGACGGCGGCGCGACACCGGCCACGCTGCTCACCAAGGCGTTCGGGCAGGTCTCCAACTACGCCAAGGATCTGCCCGAGCGGCCGCCGTACATCATGGTGCTGGACGTCGGCAAGACCATGCTGGTGTGGGATCGCTGGTCGGGGTCGTACGGCGGCTATCACCTCGCCACGCGCATCGATCTGCGCGCGCTGGAACGCAATGCGGCGGACGTGGCACTGCTGCGCGACATCTGGACCGATCCCGCGGTGCGCGACCCGCGCCGGCATGCGCAGAAGATCACGGTGGAGATTGCGGGGCTGCTGGCCGAACTGGCGGCGACACTCGAGGCGCGCGGGCATGATCCGGAGCGGGTGGCGCGCTTTCTGATTCGCTGCGTGTTCTCGATGTTCGCCGAAGACGTGAAGCTGCTGCCGGATGCGTCGTTCAAACGGTTGCTGGAGGCCGTAGCAGACCGCGGGCCTGACGCGTTCGTACAGGCGGCGCAGGGATTGTGGACAGCGATGGACGCCGGCGAGATGTTTGGCTATCACCGCCTGCTGCGCTTCAACGGGCATTTCTTTGCGAACGCCGAAGCGTTGCCGCTGGAGCGTGCAGAGCTGGAGATTTTGCGACGCGCTGCCGAAGCCGATTGGAGCGCCGTTGAACCCTCGATCTTTGGCACGCTGCTCGTGCGCGCGCTGTCGGCAGAAGAACGGCACCGATTGGGCGCCGAGTACACGCCGCGTGATTTCATCGAGCGGCTGGTGCGCCCCACGGTGGAAGAACCGGTACGCGAGCGATGGGCCGCGGTGCAGGCGGAGGTGATGCAGTTGCGCGAGACGAAACGTGCCGCTGACGTGAAGAAGGCGGAGACTCGGCTACTGGAATTTCACGCGTGGTTGCGCGGGCTGCAGATTCTCGATCCAGCGTGCGGCAGCGGCAACTTTCTGTATGTGACCATGCATGCGCTCAAGCGCGTGGAAGTCGAAGTGTTTCGTCTGTTGGACGATGTGCAGGGCGGGCAGACGAGTGTGCGCATGGCGGAAATCGATCCCGGGCAGTTTCACGGCATCGAAGTGAAGGCGTGGGCGCGCGAGATTGCGGAGCTGACGTTGTGGATCGGGTTCCATCAGTTCTGGCGTCAGCAGCATGGCGATGTGCAGCCGGACGAACCGTTGCTGCGCGACACAGGCACGCTGGAGCATCGCGACGCGGTGCTGGCGTGGGACAGCATTCGGCATGTGCCGGAACGCGATCGGCCCGATCCGACGCCGCGCATCGTGCATCCGGTGACCGGGCAGTTGGTGCCGGATCCGAATGCGAAATTGAAGTACATGGAGTACGTGGGGGCGCGGGCGGCGGACTGGCCGCAGGCGGATTTCATTGTGGGGAATCCGCCGTATTTGGGGCAGGCGCGACAGCGCGATGCGTTTGGCGATGGGTACGTGGATGCGTTGCGGGCGGCGTATCCGGATGTGCCGGACAGTGCGGACTTTGTGATGTACTGGTGGACAAAAGCTTCGGAAGCGGTGCACGCAGGACGGACC
The DNA here is from genome assembly GCA_031379145.1 of Gemmatimonadaceae bacterium. Taxonomy (GTDB): domain Bacteria; phylum Gemmatimonadota; class Gemmatimonadetes; order Gemmatimonadales; family Gemmatimonadaceae; genus Gemmatimonas. The sequence continues at coordinate 5,247 of JANNEV010000486.1, read as the reverse complement.
ATTCGCGCGGGGCTCATCACGACGCAATCGATCACGCAGTCGCAGAATAGAAAGCTGATTTCGCGAGCGCGAGAGCGCGAAGTACGAGTGGTCTGGGCTATCCCCGATCATGCGTGGTGCGATGCTGCTGAAGGCGCAGAGGTCAGGGTGACAATGTCAGTCTTGGCGAAGAATCCACCGGCAGCGCGACTCGTGACCGTCGAATACACACGCTACATAAGTGGTGCCGAAGCCCCGAAGATTGAGCGAGAAGAAATCGTCCTGCAGTTGAATGATGATCTCACGGCTCACGCGGACATCGCAACGGCGGCTTCGAGACCGCTTGGATCGAACATCGGATTGGCCACGCGCGGATTCATGCTCTTTGGGGCTGGATTCATCGTCGATGCAGCCGAAGCCGAGCAGCTGTTGCGTATGGAGCAGAACTGCGCACTTGTTCTGAAGCCTACGCGGAACGGAAAGGATCTGACGTCAAGGCCGCGCGGCGTATACGTCGTAGACTTCGATTCGCGCGACGAGCAGGCGGCGAGGCAGTTCCCTCTGCTGTTCGATCTACTGCGCAATCGTGTAAAGCCTGAGCGCGACGCGAATCCGGAGCCAAGTCGACGCAATAATTGGTGGAGATTCGGTCGCTCAAATGAGCTGCTACGAACTGGAGTCGCAGGGCTTCGTCGGTATATCGCCACTCCAGAGACTGCAAAGCATCGGTTCTTCGTATTTCTGGATTCGACAGTGGCACCGGACAATGCGCTCGTGTGCATCACGTCCCAGAGCAGTTTCGTACTCGGGGTGCTGTCGTCGAGCGCGCATTCCCGTTGGTTTCTCGCTGCGGGTGGCGCCCTTGAGGACAAGCCTCGCTACAACAAGCGCGTCTGCTTTGACCCCTTCCCCTTCCCCGACCCAACTCCCGCTCTCCGCACACAGATCGCCACCCTCGCCGAGTCCCTCGACGCACACCGCGCCGCCGCCATCGCGCGCGATGAACGCGTCACCATGACGGGCATGTACAACGTCGTGGAGAAACTCCGCTCCGGCGAAGCGCTCACGCCCAAGGAACGCACCGTCCACGAACTCGCTGCCTGCGGTATTCTGCGCGACATGCACGATCAACTCGACGCGCTCGTCGCCGAGGCGTACGGGTGGCCGTGGCCGCTCTCCACCGAGGAGATTCTCGACAAGCTCGTCGCACTGCACGACGTGCGGGTGGCCGAGGAAGCGCAGGGGATCATCCGCTGGCTACGTCCGGAATTTCAGGCGCCGGACTCGGTCGCCGCGGCACCGGCCGCCGAACTCGCGCTTACCACAAATGCCGTGGCCAGCACCGTACTCAACGAACCGGCGCCGTGGCCCGCGCAGGCCATCGAGCAGATCTCCGCACTCAAGCGGCTCGTCACCACGCACACGCTCACCGCGGACGACGCCATGCGGCAGTTCCGCGGCGCCAGGCGCGAACTCGTCGAACGCCATCTCGAAACACTCGCCATCCTCGGCGAGGTGCGCGTGGTGGAAGCCGGGCGGTACAGCGCGGTGTCGGCGTTCTGAGGCCGTGGGGCGCGCTGTCGGATGTCGCGGCGCGCACCCTGGCAATGTCGAGCGCTGCGGTCCCGTCTGGTCAGGCAGAATTTGACTAGTCTGACCAGAAGTGCTAGTTTCCGGCCATGCCAGACGAATACTCCATTTACGACGCCAAGGCCAAACTGTCCGCGCTCGTTCGGCAGGTGCGCGAGGGGCAGACGTTCGTGATCACCGTCCACGGTGAGCCGGTGGCCGAACTGCGTCCGATCGAAAAGCCCGAGCGCAAGCAAACGCTCGAAGAGCGCATCGCGGAGCTGACGAGGCTGGGCGCTATCCAGCCCTCCAGGCTCCAGCCCGGTGAGCGGCCCAGTTTCCCGATTGGAGAGCCTCTTCCCGGCGCGCTGCAACGCTTTTTGGACGAGCGGGATTGACGCGGGCCTTCGTGGATACCTCGGTCGTGCTGGCGCTCGCCTTTGGCGAATCGACGGCGACGGACGTGGCGCTACGGCTCGCCGCATTCAAAACCGTGTTGGCGTCGGACCTGCTCGAAGCGGAGTTGCGCAGCGCCTACCGACGCGAGAACAAGGCGGGCAACCCGAGGCTCCTCGACGGAATCGAAGTTGTCTTTCCGCTTCGTTCGCTCAGCCCGGAAATCACTCGCGTCCTCGACGCCGGCTACGGGCGCGGCGCCGACTGCTGGCACCTGGCCGTGGCACTCTACCTTGCGCCGGACCCCGCCGAGCTCACCTTCGTCACCCTCGACACCCGGCAGCGTGCAGTCGCCAAGGCGCTCGGGTTTCTGGTGTGAGTGGCGCGTCCAGGATCAGGCCTTCGCGCGATTCCCGGTGAGCAGCGCCACGCGCTCGGCCACACGCGCCGCCTGATCGAGTCGCTCCAGCAGTCGTTTCGACCGTGCGATTGCGGGCGCCTCGACCGGTGGTGCGAGTATGACGCGGGCGAGCACCGCCGCCTGCTCGTCGAGGGCCGTGCGCAACAGCGTCTCGCCCGGCGTACGGAGCGTCGCATCGATGGCAACCGCCATGGCCCACGCATGATCGCGCGCCTTGGGGATGCTGAACCCGATGGCCTCATCGTCGAGTGTGCCCGCAGCAGCATCGAGCCGCTCAAGCACGGGCGCCCACTTGGCAGCGACCTCGCGCTTGAGCGCGGGTGTGGCACGCTCCAGAATGAGATTCACGGCGGTATGATCTGCATATCGCGAGGCTCGGTCGGTGTCGAGGCCGGCCATGAGCAAGGCCAGCGCGAGGTCGTGATTGATGTGCGCATTCACGCCAAGCATGAGATGCTGAATGACCCAGCCGCGGCGTGCAGCGGCCGCATCGAACGCGATGCGCCATGACTTGGGGACGCGAGCGTTTGGTGTACTCGCGCTGGCTGAACGCGTGTGCAGATCGGCGCGCAAGGCATCCCGGTACAGCGCGCCGAACGCGATGAGGTACTGCCGCACCCAGGCCGTGTCGCGAAAGGCGTTCGCGTCACACTGTGCGTCGATCGCGCGTGTGATGGTGAGGTACGCGGTGACGAAGACGCCACGTCGATCACGCGCCTGCAACATCTGTTGCTCGAGAGTGCCGAGCCACGAGAGCACGTCGGCGGTGCGAGGGAAGCGGTCGGGGAGCGTGATCTGCGTATTGAGAGAGGGCATGGACCTCACGCGCGAGTGGAGAGAATCGTCCGCCTGATCGGGCGGGCCGGGACGTGCGCACGAGTATGGGGCGACGGCGCGTCCGAAACAAATCGCCGGGACCATCCGTGGTTTGGGGAACTCGCCACCACGCACGCGGAACGTCGCCGCGGCCCCGCGCCCACGCCAGCCATCGGGTTTGGGTTGGCATCGTCTGAAGACGCCGACTGCTCGTACGATCGTGTAGTAGAACGGGGGCACCCGTGGCAATCGGTCATCGCCATCACACGCAGCGGAACACAACTGTTCGCGCAGGACACGAACCAGCCGCGTTTCGAACTGTTCGCCGAGCAGCCCGACGCGTTCCTTCTCACGGTGATGGGGATAGTTGGTATGAAGCGGCGGTTGGGCCTCCCCGGTAACGTGGTGGCAAGACCCGCCCCACCACGTGGCGTTCTACGCGCACCGGATCCGCCCGCGACCACAGGAGGCCCCACCGCCCGCGGCCTAACCGGCCGAGGACCGATGCGCGAATCGAGTTGACTGAATCGGGAGCGGCGAGCGCGAGAATTTCCTTGACGCACCACGTGGCACATCGACGTCGTGGGATAGTTGGCGCCATTCGCTCTTTCGTACCACCCGCATGCGCCGGGACCATCGCGTCCCACCCGAGAGCGCGAACAGAAGGCTGAGCAGCACCTCGAGGATCGGTCGAACAACCGAAGAAGCCGCGACGACAAGCCCCGCAACAGCAGGTGGCGGCTTGACGCGGGCCGACGCTTCACCGAAGGAAATTCGATTGAGGTCGGGCGAGTATGCGACGCGATTGCCGACCGCGCGAGCACCGGCAGAAGGGCGGCGGCGTGCCGGCTGACTCGATCGCGCGCCTCGTGGGCCGTGAAACCGGCGGTTCCCGTGGGGGGACGATGCCACCGGGGACCGATCTGCTGCACCGTCGGGACGGCCGCCCACGCCACAGGTCCCCGCGTCGTCGCGGGGCGTCGGGGGGTGCGCACTCATGGAGGAGTCGGGGCCTCATGGGGGAGTCGGGGCCTCGGCGAACGGGGGTAGGGCGCGTGAGGATCACCCCCTCGCGATTCAGTACGGCGACGTGTGCCGATTCGGCGTTGAGGATCGCCTCGGAGTCTTACATCGCGAGCACCTCTACGTGTAGGTCGCCAGCCGGCCGGCCGTTCGTGAGTCTGTCGACAGCAGTTCACACATTCACATTCGGCGTCGGCGCATCGAAACGATCAGCATGCACGGCTCGCCGTACGCGTCCACGCAGCCGGAGATCGAGGCAAGCGCGATCGAACTCGGATCCGAGCAGGAAAGCGCCCTCGCCGAGATGGAAGCCAAGGCGCTTGGCACGGCCATCGTGGCCGGCCGAGCCATCGCGGGCGCACTGGCGCGTCAGGTCAGGGTCGCAACCCCATGCGATCGAGCAACACCGGCCATCTCGGATCGGAGTGCAGCGCCGCAAGGCCGGGATCCATCTTCACGCCCCCCATAAAAGACGCGCGATCCGCGTACCCCCGATCCAGCCAACGGAAAGCGGCGTCTCGATCGCCCATGCCGGCGAATGCCATTGCGAAGTGATACGCCAGCGCCGCACCCCGGCGATTCGTCGCAAGCAACCCTCGCATGATCGATTGGGCTTCCTCGCGCTGCCCCGTCGCGCCGTAGGCATAGGCCAGCTGTGCGGAGTCGCGCGGACCGCTGCGGGCAGCTGCCTGTCGGAATGCAGCGATCGCCTCGACCCGCATCCCCTTCGCCAGATACGCATGCCCTAGCTGCTGGTACGCGAGATCCAACTGCGGATCGAGCTCCAGCGCCTGCCGGAGTGTGGGAATCGCACGATCCGGCTGTCCCGCCATCACGTACACGCGTCCCAGCACATTGCTGATCGCGGTGGCAAGAGGGTCGAGCCTGCGTGCGCTATCGAGTTGGGCAAAGGCTTCGGTCAGCCGGCCTTGCGCGGCGAGACAGAACGCAAACGGCACGCGGGCGAACGTATAGCCAGGATCCAAAGCAATAGCGCGACGGAATTCCTGCTCCGATTCCACCCAGTTGAAGTCTGCGATCAT
>JANNEV010000463.1:0-45323 GCA_031379145.1 Gemmatimonadaceae bacterium | reverse complement strand
TCGCGCCCAGGCCCCGCACCACCATGGGCCGAATGTAGCAGGCCTTGATCTCGTTCTTGACGACCGTCGCACGACAGGCGTCGATCAGCGCGTCCATCGAGAACGGAATCTCGGTGCGATAGATGTGGCACGAATGCACGAGCCTCTGCAAGTGCTCTCGCAACCGGAAAATCGCGCTTCCCTTGGGCGTGTCGTAGCAACGAATTCCTTCGAAAGCCGCCGAGCCAAACTGCACCGCATGGCTAAGGATGTGCACATGCGCGTCAGCCCACGGAATAAAGGCGCCGTTCTTCCAGATCCACTGCGTTTCGGGAATGCTCATCAGGGCCTGCGCAAGAGTGAGAATGAAATGGTGTGGTGCGATCCGGCCAGTCCGATGTTACAACATTGTGCCGACTTCGCCACCGTCGACGCAGATTGCCTGTCCGTTCACGAAACCAGCGCGATCCGACGCCAGGAATGCAATCATTGCGGCCAGCTCGTCAGGTCGACCAAGGCGCTTCACGGGAATGCCCGCGCGCCATCCGTCGTAGACCTCATCGCGTGTCGCGCCAGTGCGCGCGGTGGTCGCTGCCGCTAGCGCGCCCAGCCGTTCGGTATCGGTCAAGCCCGGAAGCACACTGTTCACCGTGACACCGTCCACGCCCACATCCGTGGCCAACGTGCGCAAGTACCCGGTCACCGCTGCACGAAGGCTGTTGCTGAGCACCAGCGCGTTCACCGGATACTTCACGGCCTTGGAGGTAATGGCCACCACCCGGCCCCATTTCCGCTCACGCATACCGGGCACAAAGGCGCGAGTCAGCTCCACCACGCTGCGCAACAGCAGGTTGGTCGCCTGCTCCCACGCCGGCCACGCGTGCTCCAGTGGCGCGCCGGTGGGTGGTCCACCCGTATTCGCGATCAGGATATCCGCTCGCCCATACGTCGCCATCACGCGGTCAACCACGCGTGCGATGCCGTCAACGGTGCTGAGATCCGCCACGACCTGCAGCACCGGCACTCCGTGTGCCTCCAGACGCGCAGCGGCCGCACTCAGCGCCACGGCATCACGGGAACAGATCGCGAGCTGCGTACCCTCTTTGGCAAACTCCTCAGCGGCGGCGTAGGCAATGCCTTTGCTGGCGCCGCACACCAGCGCGACCCTGCCGCGAATCCCAAGGTCCATGGTCAGCGTGCTCCACGAAGGTACGCGTCATCCCGATCAATCCAATCCTGTCGCGGCGGATTGAACACGTCCACGTCGAGCGTGTCTTCGAGCGCCTCAGCGCGGTGTCGCAGGTTGGGAGGTATCACCAGCACTTCGCCCGCCCCCACATCCGTATAGGTCTCGCCCGGCGCATCCGCGTGTTCACCCAACCAGAATCGGAGCTTGCCCGACAGGACGTACGTGAATTGCTCGTTATGGTGATCATGCGCAGGGACGATCGCACCGGCTTTCAGATAGACGTGCGCCAACATCATGCGCTCGCTCCAGATCAATCGGCGGCCAATCAGCGGATTCATCTCCTCGATCGGCATCTCGTCCCACACCAGCTTGCGAGCGTCAGTCATGGAAATCGGAGTTGGAGTGGCAGGAAACTATGTGCCTTCGACGTACACCGCCTGCTGGACATAGTGGGGATCCAGGACCTCCTGCAGCAGAAACGCCGCCAACGTGGCGCGACTCATCCGGCTACGCAACCCGACCGACAGATCCGTCGCTGCACGAACCCTCGTGACCTCGCTGCTCTCCGTCAGGCGCGGCGGCTTGACCAGCGTCCATCGCATCTTGCTGCCGCGCACGACACGCTCCTGCGCGGTGCGGTCCTCAGCCTGTTCATCATCCCCAATACGCCGAATGGCGAATTCGAGCGTGCGCATCGGAATGGACAGGTTGCCGGCCGAGTCACCGATCATGGCGCCGGTCAGGCAGATCAGACGGGTCTGTCCCTGCGACTGCATCCCATCAATGATGGCCTTGGTCGACTTCGCCGCGAACACGTGACGCGCCTTGGGTCGCGGACCAAAAAGCACGATTACCGCGTCGGCCCCTCGGAGTACCTCCCGCACGGCCGTTGGATCGGTCAACGCACCCACCACCACGGTCGACAACGGTGGAGCTTCATCCTCAGGGGCCGAGCGATAGTGCAACCGGAGGGCATGGCCCGCCGCACTGGCCGCAGCGATGAAGGCACGACCGGAACGGCCGGACGCGCCGAAGACCGAAATGATCATGGCGTGGGCAGAGGCGAGGACGCGACATCACCGCTGGCACCACATGCGGTGAGGCACGTCTGCAGGATCCCGGCGTCGGGACGGGCGGTCACAGACCGATATCGACAGTAGACACCCCCGCAACATGCACCCCAAGCAGCCACGGCGGGAGCGCTCAGGCTGACGAAGGCGTTACTTCTCTGTATCCAACCGTTCGATATGTCGCCTGAATTCAACCCGAGGTCCCCGATGGTGTCTCGTCAGACTGTGCCCTCCGACATCGAGATTGCCCAGCAGGCGCGCATGCGTCCAATCGTCGACGTCGCGGCAGAGCTTGGCCTGGACGCCGACCAGATCGACCCATACGGTCGTTTCAAGGCCAAACTACCGCTGGATCTGGCCACGCAGCCCGTTCGTGGGCGCCTCGTACTCGTCACCGCCATCAATCCGACGCCCGCTGGCGAGGGCAAGAGCACGGTGAGCGTCGGGTTGACCCAAGCGCTGCGACGCATCGGAACCAATGCGATTCTCTGCATGCGAGAGCCGAGTCTGGGGCCGGTGTTCGGGGTGAAGGGCGGCGCCGCAGGCGGCGGCTATTCGCAGGTGCTGCCAATGGACGACATCAACCTGCACTTTACCGGCGACTTCCACGCCATCGCCAGTGCGCATGCGCTCCTCTCCGCGCTCCTCGACAACCATCTGCATCACGGCAACACGCTCGGGATCGACACCAAGCGTATCGGCTGGCCACGCACCATCGACATGAATGACCGCGCGTTGCGGAACGCCGTGATCGGGCTGGGTACCGGCAACGGCATGACGCGTGAAGAGCGCTGGGTGATCATTCCGGCCAGCGAGATCATGGCCATCGTCTCGCTGGCCCGCGATGCCGCAGATCTCGAGGAGCGGCTCGGCAATATTCTCGTTGGAGCGACCGGCGGAGCATCACGTCAACCCGTGCGCGCACGCGATCTCAAGGCCACCGGCGCCATGACGCTGCTGCTCAAAGACGCCCTCCGTCCAAATCTCGTGCAGACGCTCGAGGGCGGCCCGGCGCTCATTCACTGCGGTCCGTTCGGGAACATCGCGCATGGCTGTAACAGCCTCGTTGCCACCCGCACGGCCCTCGCGCTCGGCGACGTGGTCGTCACGGAAGCCGGATTTGGCTCGGATCTCGGCGCAGAGAAGTTCTTCGACATCAAGTGTCGCGCGGGAGGACTTGAGCCGGAAGCGGCGGTGCTGGTTGCGACGGTACGTTCACTCAAGATGCAGGGCGGCGCACACAAGTCGGTGCTGGACACAGAGGATCTTGGCGCGCTCGAACGCGGTCTTGAGCATCTCGACCACCATATCGCCAACGTGCGACAGTTCGGCGTGCCCGTGGTGGTGGCAATCAATCGTCGCCTGAGCGACACCGATGCCGAGCTCAAAATGGTGGCCGATCAGGCGGCGCGGACCGGCACGCCCGCGGCACTCTGCGACGTGTGGGCCAACGGCGGGGAAGGCGGAGAAACGCTGGCGCGCGAAGTGCTCGCGCTGCTGCACGGGAAGACTGCGGCGTTTCAGCCGCTCTACGACGCCGCCCTTCCCATTCGCGAAAAGATCACGACCATCGCCACGAAGGTGTACGGCGCCGATGGGGTGGACATCGCGCCTGCGGCGGCACGCGCCATCGACTACCTCGAGTCCATCGGCATGGGCTCCACGCCTGTGTGCATGGCCAAAACGCAGTACTCTCTCTCCGACGACGCCACGCGGCTTGGTCGCCCGCGCGGCTTTCGGCTGAGCATCAACGAAGTATACGGATCTGCCGGCGCGGGCTTTGTTGTCGCCAAAGCCGGTGACATTATGACCATGCCTGGACTCGGCAAGGAACCGGCAGCCGAGAAGATGCGACTGCGAAGTGACGGTACCATCGAAGGGCTGTCGTAAACTATCTGGCACTGCCGGACACCATCAGCACTCAAGGGAACCTGTGCATACGATTCGTCTTGTCTACTCCAGTGAAGCCGTTGAAGGACTCGTGTACCGGGATTTCGTGCAGCTCATGGCCAAGGCGGGAGAGGCCAACACGCGACGCGCCATCACCGGCATTCTCTGCTATGGCGCAGGTCGGTTCTTGCAGGCACTCGAGGGCGAGCGCAGCACGGTCAACACGCTGTACCATCGCATCTGCGCGGACCCTCGACACAAGAATTGCCACCTGCTCAGTGTCGAGGAAGTCAGCAGTCGGGACTTTGCCGAATGGTCCATGAAGATCGTCGACTGGAGCGACGCCGAGACTGCGGCGCGACGCACGGCGCTGCTGAAACATTCGGGGTCCAACATGTTCGACCCGAGCCAGATGACCGCATCGCAGGCCGTTGCTTTCCTGCAGGACCTGGCCGCGGCGGAACGCGCGCTACTCGAGTAGCGCGCGACGTGTGATGACCGCCTGACCACGCGTGGCGTCGAGCAGCGCTTGGCGCAACGCCTGCTCGGTCTCCAATGGGCACCGCACGGTAAAGCGGACGTCGGCGTCGTACCGATCGGCGAGCACGCTGGCCTCGAACGGTGGCCAAAGCTGTTGGCAGGCGCTGATCTGAGCATACGCGACGATCACGTCGATCACCACGTACTCACGGTGTTCACGGCGCGGAAGCGTCAGCAGCGCCTCTTGCACGCTGGCGCTGTACGCTCTCACCAGGCCGCCGGTCCCGAGCTTGACGCCGCCGAACCACCGCGACACCACCGCGACCACATCGCCGAGATCACTGTGCAGCAACACGGTGAGCATCGGTCGGCCGGCCGTCCCGTGCGGTTCGCCATCATCGCTCATACCCACGCGATCCGTATTGCCCGGCGGCCCGATCAGGTACGCCCAGCAATGATGCGACGCGTCAGGGAATTCGGCGTTGAGGCCTGAAACAAACGCCTGTGCTGCTGCCGCCGTCGGCGCGTGCGCCAGCGTGCACACAAACCGACTTCGATCGATGACGAGTTCGGCACGATGCACCGCACCAGGAATGGCATAGCGGTCGCCCACGGCACTGCGGACGGCGCAGGTTACCGGGTGCCGCCGCTGGGCCGGGCACCACCGCTCGGCCGAGCCCCGCCACTGCGTCCGCCGCCGCCCGACCCACGCGATGAAGTCCCGCGTGACGGGGTCCCACGCGATGGAGTCCCACTCGACGGAGTCCCGCGGGTCGCGCCACCCGCGCTTTCCCGACGGGCGGCCTTGGCAGCGGAACGCGCACGATCCTCCGCCTTCTTTTTCTTGATCTCGGCGATGCGTTCAGCCAGCGGCACCTCGAGCTTCCCCGCCGGTCGCGCGGCGTAATCGAAACCAGGCACCGTGACGCGCGGCAACTGCCGCCCAATCGCCTTCTCGATTTGCCGCAGCTCCCCTTCTTCCTCGGGCGACACGAACGTGAACGCTTCGCCCGTGGACTCGGCGCGCGCGGTGCGGCCCACACGATGGATGTAGTCCTCCGGCGCCATGGGCACATCAAAGTTCACCACGTGCCCCAGTGCTTCGACATCGATACCTCGCGCGGCAATGTCGGTGGCCACCAGCACCTGATACTGGCCGTCCTTGAAACCAGCCAACGCCAGCGTGCGCTGCGCCTGCGAACGGTTGCCGTGAATCCGCTCCGCCTTGATCCCGTTGGTCACCAACTGTGACGCCAGCCGGTTGGCGCGATGCTTGGTGCGGGTGAACACGAGCGCCTGCGGCATGTCGCCACGTTTGAGCAGCTCCACCAGCAGCGCACTCTTGAGGTCCTGCGCCACCGGATAGATCGCTTGTGTGATGCCCACGGCTGGCGCCGCCTTCCGCTGCAAATTCAGCGTCACCGGCTGCGACAGCATCTCCTTGGTCAGTGCGGCAATCGGCGCCGGCATAGTGGCACTGAAAAACAGCGTCTGCCGTTTCCGCGAAGGGAGGTGTCGAAGAATCTTCTTGATCTCCGGCAAGAACCCCATGTCCAGCATGCGGTCCGCTTCATCGAGTACCAGATACTCGAGATGCTCCAGCTTGGCGTAGGGCGAGCGGAAATGGTCCAGCAGACGGCCGGGTGTCGCCACCATCACATCCACGCCCGTGCGGAACGCATGCTCTTGGGGCCCCATGCCCACGCCACCAAACACGGCAGCACCGGTGAGCGGCGTGTGAATGGCCACGTCATTGAGGCTCTCCAGAATCTGCGCCGCCAGCTCCCGCGTGGGCGTCAGCACCAGCGCGCGCGTCACGCCGCGTGACTTCTCCAGCAGCTGATGCATGATCGGCAACAGAAACGCGTACGTCTTTCCGCTGCCCGTCATCGCGCACGCCAGCACGTCACGACCCTCAAGCGCCGGCGGAATGGCCTCGCTTTGAATAGGTGTAGGACGCAGGAACCCGAGGTCCTTGAGACCACGCTGAAGGCTCGGATTCAACTGCAGGCTGGTAAACGACACGGGTGCGGTCAGGGTCAGGTCCGGACAGGGGTGGCCATCGTGAAATCTTCACCAGGGTTGATGAAGCGGTCGCTTTCAAGCTGATACTGGCGGTCATACAGGTCGCGGTACCGTCCACTCAACCCCATCAGTTCGCGATGCGTGCCACGCTCGACAATCTGCCCATGCTCGAGCACCAGGATCTGGTCCGCCGAGGTGATGGTGGACAGCCGATGGGCGATGACGAACGTGGTGCGGCCCGCGCGCAACCGACGCAGTCCTTCCTGAATGAGCTGCTCGCTCTCGCTATCCAGGCTCGACGTGGCTTCATCGAGAATGAGAATGCGGGGGTCGGCCAGAATCGCACGCGCGATCGCCACACGCTGTCGCTGCCCTCCCGACAACTTTACACCGCGCTCGCCCACAATGGTGTCGTATTGCTGCGGAAAGCCCTGAATGAATTCGTCGGCGTTGGCGATCAGCGCAACCTCGCGCACTTGCGCATCCGACGCGCCAGGCTTGGTGAACGAGATGTTGTCCTTGACCGTGCCGTCGAACAGGAAGTTGTCCTGCATGACCACGCCCAGGTGCCGGCGGTACTCCTGCAGCTTGAGATCCGCCAGCGGCTTCCCGTCCACCAGAATGCGCCCCTGCTGCGGCTGCGCGAATGCCATGATCAGCGAAATCATGGTGCTCTTTCCGGAACCGCTGGAGCCCACCAGCGCCGTGGTGGTTCCCGCAGGCGCGTCAAACGACACGCCCTTGAGCACCGGAACGTCCTTCTCGTATTCGAAGACCACGTTCTCGAAACGTACGTCACCATGCACGGTCGGCACCGCCTGGCGCGACGAGTCTTCCTGGTCTTCGGTGGCCATGTCACGCAACTCGCGAATCCGATCCAGCCCGGCGAACGCCTCGGTCAACTGCGTGCCGATGTTCGCGATCTGAATGAGTGGCAGCGTGACCAGCCCGATGAAGAAGACGTACATGATCAGATCGCCCAACGTCATGGTCTGATTCAGCACGGCCTTGCCGCCAACCGCCATGACCAGCACCCCCACCGCACCGACCACGGCCGTGGACAGCGCCGTCGTGGCTGAGGTACCGGTAATAGTCGCCGCGATGTTCTTGAACAGGCGGTTGGTGCCGTCGGCAAAGACCTTCTGCTCGCGAGACTCGGCCGTGTACACCTTGATGAGACGAATGCCGCCAATCGTCTCCGTGAGTCGACCCGTCACTTCAGCCGTAATCACGCTCCGCTCGCGGAAGATCGGGCGGAGCTTCTTGAAGGCGGTGGCCATGCCCACGCCAAAAATCACGAGAAACACCATCGTCGCGCCCGTCAGCTGCCAATTCAACCAGAACAACACCCCCAAACCCACCGCTGCCGTGAGCAGGCCGCCCACCATCTGAATGAGCCCCGTGCCGATCAGATTGCGGATGCCTTCGGGGTCGTTCATGACACGAGCAACCAGCACTCCGCTCTTCGTGCTGTCGAAGAACCGCACCGGCAGGCGGATCAGATGCGCTTGGACCTCGCTCCGCAGGTTGGCGATGGCCTGCTGCGCGGCAACGCTCACCACCTGCGACAGCGAGTACGAGGTGATCGACTGAATGAGCGTCGCCACACCCACCGCAATGACAATCGGCGTGAGCAACGAGAAATCCTGCTTGGTGAGCACGTTGTCGATGAGCCATTTGGAACTGGCCGGCAGCACGAGGCCAGCGGCTCGACTCAACACCATGAGAGCCAGACCAATGGAAACGGATCGGCGATGCGTCCAGATGAGCGCGCGGGCTTCAGCCCAGGCGCGCTTCGTATCGTACTTGGGCTTCTTGGGGGGTGTGGGAACCATGCACGGAAACTACCACGATTCGAGCGTCGCGTGTCGAACCAGCACCCCCGCGGACGAAGACAGACCGTCTACGCCGACGCCGCCACCAGCGCCTCGATCTTCTTCCGCATGACCTCATCGGGTAGCGCGCCCCTTCCGGCCCCTTGATTGTCCATCAGGTACGCCATGGTCGCGGTCCCCGGAATGACACACGTGACCGCGGGGTGAGAGACGATGTATTTGAGAAAGACCTGCGCCCAGCTGGTGGCCTCGAACTCCTTGGTCCACTCCGGGAGAGGCTTGCCCAACACACTCTGAAAAACGCGACTGCGGCCGAACGGGAGATTGATCAGCACACCAATACCCTTGTCTTTCGCCAGCGGCAAAATACGATCCGCCGCTTCGCGATTGTCTACCGCGTAGTCCACCTGGATGAAGTCGAGCGGTTCCTTCTGCATCAGCTGTTCCAGCGCCGCGTACTGACGCTCGCTCGACGTAGTGACGCCGATGTAGCGAATCTTCTTCGCAGACTTCATATCGCGCAGCACCGGCAGGAGCACCTCCGTACCGCCCAGGTTCCACACCTGCATCAGGTCCACGTAGTCGGTGCGAAGCCTCGCGAATGACGCCTCCATTTGCTTCACGCCCTCACTCGCGTCGGTGCCGCGCACCGACACCTTCGTGGCCAGAAAGAGCTTGCTGCGATTGCCCGCCTTCTCCACCAATTCACCCACCACGCCCTCGGCCGCACCGTAGCTCGGCGCGGTATCGATGAGCTTCCCGCCCAGCTCCGGCAGCCTCCGCAATACGTCCAGCAATGGGGGTTTCGCCTCTTCCGTTGCAACGTCGTAGCGCCGCGCGGTTCCGATGCCGATAACCGGAATCCGCTCTCCGCTACTCGGAATCGCTCGAAGAATGAGCGGTCTGGACTGCGCGATCAATCGCGTCAGCGGCAGCAATGGCGTCAGCAATGGCGTCAGCGCCAAGCCCGCTCCGACGCCAAGGGCAAGCCGAACAGCGTCACGGCGCGTGCACGCGGGAGCGGCAGCGCCGGCTGACGCTCCGGTGAGAGCGAGCGAAGAATCGAGTGTCACGGCGCTGTGGGTTGTGGAAAACCGAGAAGGGAACTCGGGTACAGTGCAGAGGAGATCCGTGTCCGGTCAAGCGTTTCGGCTTCAGCTCGCGTATGTTCATTATGCTGGACCCGTTCGCTGCGCGCCGCAACACTGGCGCGATCCCTCCCGCTCGAATCCCCACGGGAATGCACATCCCCGATGCAGACTTGCTCGCCAAGGTCGACGTTCTCGCCGATCTCGAGCCCGATGTCAACGAACTCATGGAAGCGCACGAAGCCAAGCGCATCCTGTGGTTCCCTCACGAACTCCTCGACGCCCAACCCGACACCGATCCGGATGCACACATTCGGCAACTGCGCGAACGCGCCAAAGGCATCAGCTTGCCGGGACGTGTCGCGCTTGCGCTGAACCTGCTGACCGAAGAAGGCCTGCCGCACTTCCATCGGCTGCTCGCCGTGTACCTCGGCAACGAATCGTTCTGGCATCGCTGGACGAACCTGTGGACTGCCGCGGACGATCGACACGGCGCCGTGCTGCACGACTACATGCACGACAGTCGGATCCTCGACAACCCCGTGCTTGAACGGATGCAGTTCGAGTATCTCAAGGCCGGATTCGCGCCGGCCTGGGATCGCGATCCGTACCGGGTGTTCGTCTACACATCACTGCAGGAACGCGCCACGCAGGTGAGTCACGCCAATACCGGCAAGCTGGCCGGCGAGTACGAGCCGTTGATCGGCGAGGTGTTGTCCAACGTGGCCAAGGAAGAAGCGCGACACTACGTGTTCTATCGCGCCATTTTCGAGCGGGTGCTCAAGCGCGATCCCAACCGAGCACTCGAATCCGCCGCCCTCATCATGCCGAGCATCGACATGCCGGGGCTCAACATGCCGCACTTTCGCGAAATGGCCGACGTAATTCGGCGAGCTGGGATCTACGGGCCGCGCGACTATCTCAAGATTGTCGAAGAGCTCATCAAGTTCTGGGCCATCGAAAAACTCGACGGACTCAACGAACTGGGACGCAAGGCGCAGGAGAAGATCTGCGCCATTCCCGCGCGCCTGGAGCGCGTTGCCGACATGATGGAAACGCGGAGTCGAGCCAAGACTTTCTCGTTCGCGGTCGCGTTCGCGCGCGAGTTCGCGATGGACTGAGGGCGCTCGTCCTGGCGGCCCTGCCGCCGGGACGACGTACCGTACACCGCTACATCGTACGTTCGATGGCGCGGAGTGTGGTCAGCACGGCGGTGAGATCGCGGGCATCGGCGTCCGCGTGCCCCATCTCCTCTCGCTCGACCTTGTGCAGATAACGGCCAACCTGCGTGTCAGACGCGCCACGAGCCAGCAGGGCGTACACCTCGTGGCCCACGTGTTGGTACGAGGCGGCATCGTGCGACGCCAGCGGATCCCATTGCGCGGCAAGTAGTGCGTTGATCGCGCGCTCCGCATCGGCTCGTTCCATCGACATTCGCCCTCCGGGTTGAGACGTTAGGTCGGCATTGCCAACCGTCGGGCGAAGGTCGCCATTCTCGCCCGAGAGAATCATACCACGTTTCCGCGACGCGGCGCTCTCATGGCGCTCGCTAGTCATACTGGCCAGTCGTCCGGTTGCATACGGCGCGACACCCCACGTAGTGTCCATCGAGGCCCGCCGAACGCCCCCGAACCGCCCTGCTGAGATGAGCGACCACGACATCGCCTTTGCCCACCTGACCGCAGCGCAGATCGCCGACCTGCACGATTGGGGCGAAGTGCGCGAGACGGTCGCAGGAGACGTGCTCTTCGCCGAGGGGGCCACAGACTATGCGTTCTATGTGGTTCTGGCGGGTTCGGTGCAGATCCTGTCGGGCTTCCCCGATCGCATTCAAACGGTCACCGTCCACGTGCCGGGCGAGTTTGTGGGCGACGCGGATCTCTTGACTGGCCGCGCCAGCCTCATCACCGCTCGCGTTGGCGATGCGGGTCGGGTGCTGGTGGTGTCTCCAGAGAACTTCCGGCGGGTCATCGCCAAGCTGCCGGAACTCAGCGAGACCCTGCTCAGCGCCTTTCTCATGCGTCGTGCCCTGCTGGTGGGCGAGGGCTACGACGGAATCCGGATTGTGGGATCGCGATTCTCGCCTGCGGCGCACGCACTTCGTGAGTTCGCCACCAGAAACTCCATCCCATTCACGTGGCTCGACGTCGAGTCAGACCAACAGGCCGACGTACTTCTTCGTGAACTCGGCGTGGCGGTGACCGATACGCCGCTGGTCATGGGCCGCGGCGGCAAGTTCAAGCGGAATCCGACCCTCGCTGAGTTCGCGCACTACATGGGGTTGGACAGCAAGCAATCCGAAGACACCGTGCACGATCTCGTGATTGTGGGCGCCGGGCCAGCCGGTCTTGGAACCGCGGTGTACGGCGCATCAGAAGGTCTGGACACACTGGTACTCGATACTGTTGCCCCTGGCGGACAGGCGGCCACCAGTTCTCGCATCGAGAACTACCTCGGATTTGCCACCGGCGTCTCCGGCGCGGAACTGGCGCGACAGGCGCTGCTGCAAGCACAGAAATTCGGCGCACAACTCTCCGTCCCGCAGACAGCGGTCGGTCTGCGCATCGACGGGGGCCACCCGTGCGTAGCCTTGAGTGATGGTTCGCTCATTCGCGGCCGAACCGTGGTGGTGGCAACGGGCGTGGAGTACCGCCGGCTTCAGATTCCTCGGCTTCAGGAGTTTGAAGGTGCAGGCGTGTACTACGCCGCGGGCGAGATGGAGGCCCGACTGTGCGGCGGCGATGAGGTGGTCATCGTCGGTGGAGGAAACTCCGCCGGACAAGCCGCTGTCTTTCTGGCGCGAACCGCGCGCCGTGTCCACATCGTTATCCGAGGCGATGACCTCGGCAAGAGCATGTCGCGTTACCTCGTGGAACGCCTCGCTGTGCTGGAGCAGGTGACGCTGCACACGGACAGCACGGTGCAGGCGGTCGATGGCGATACACGACTGCAGAGCGTCACGCTGCACAACGAAACGACCGGCGCGTCCACACGCATCGGGGCTCGGGCGCTGTTCATTTTCATTGGTGCGGTGCCGCACTCGGCCTGGCTGAGCAACTGTGTTGAACTCGACCGCGCCGGATTCGTGGTAACAGGCCCTGCGCTCTCTGCCGCCTCGCTCGCCACGGACGCGTGGCGAAGTCTTCGGCGCGCGCCGCATTTTCTTGAGACCAGCGTGCCCGGCGTCTTCGCCGTTGGCGACGTGCGCAGTGCGTCAGTCAAGCGCGTCGCATCCGCCGTCGGCGAGGGTGCCATGGCCGTGACGTTCGTCCATGCCCACATCGGCGCGACCCGGTAGCCCCCACCCCAGCTGGAGACTTGGCCCATGAAGACGCAGTGCACACATCTGGATCAGGTCAGACAGGTCCCCCCGCGCACCCCGAACGGCTGCGAAGAATGCCTGGCCGCTGGTGGGCGCTGGGTCCACCTCCGACTCTGCCTGACCTGTGGGCACGTCGGCTGCTGCGATCAGTCTCAGGGGAAACACGCAACGAAGCACTTCCATGAGACGTCACACGCGATGATGCGCAGCTTCGAACAGGGCGACGACTGGGGCTGGTGTTACGCAGATGAGCTCTTCCTCGAGCCCGCGCCTCGAGCGGAGTGAACGAACGGGGGAGAGGGTCGCGAGCGCTACCGGCCCAATCCCTTCACCACCACATCAGGAAAGTCGCCGAAGATGCCATCAACACCCATTGCGTTCAGTTCGCGTACTTCGGCCAACGGATCACCGCGGTAGCGCCTGGGGAGGAACGAGGCTTCGGATCGCAACGTCCATACGTGCACCTTGAGACCAGCGGCATGCGCGTCGGCCACGAGCGACGTCGGTGCCGCGCCGCTGTCCGCGCCAACCACCAGTCGCGTGTTCGCGCCAACGCCGTACACGGAGCGCGCCATCGCGCGTAGTGCCGACGGCGTCACCTGCGCGGCCGTCGCCACGAGGTAAATGAGACGCACGCGTGTCTCCTTGGCCAACTGCTCCAGGTTACCCGGCTCGAAGCTCTGAATGAACACCGGCGCATCACGGCGATCGAGTCCTCGCGCGCGGAGCGATGCCAGCAGCTTGGGCTCAAGCGGCAACCCGATGCTGCGGAAGTAGGAGGGATGCTTCGTTTCCGGATACACGCCCACGGCTCGCCCGCGCCGACGTCCCGCACTGTCGGCCAGCGCCAGCACTTCGTCGAACGTCGGCACCGCGTACATGCCGTCGTATGCGTGTGACCGAAAGGCCAATCGCTCCCTGGCCCGCAGCGAGCGGAGCTCCAACCACGTGAAGTCCTCCACGAACCATCCGCGCACAGTATCGCCGTCCACCACCTTGGTTGTCTGGCGATTCGGGAATCTGGAGGCTACGTCCGTGGTACCGCCAATCTCGTTCTCGTGGCGCGCGACCAGCACCCCATCCCTGGTGCTCACGAGGTCCGGCTCGATAAAGTCGGCGCCCATGTCAATGGCCAGCGCGTAGGCTGCCAACGTATGCTCCGGTCGGTGGCCGCTCGCACCGCGATGCGCGATTACGAGGGGGGAGCGACTCTCGGCAGACACCATTGGCGCGAGTAACGCCTGCCGGGACGACGGCCCGGACGCACATGCCGAAGCGAGCCAGGCAGCCGACAGGGCGACCAATAGGATCGGAAGCCGCGCAACGATTCGGCTCCCGTGCGGTGTCTCATAGGCGGGCATAGGACACCAAGGTAGTGCGCCTCCCGTTGCCCGGAACCCGAACTTTCGCCGCGTGACTGAATCGCGACGGAACTTTTGTGGCGCTGACGTAGTGTAGGCATGCAAGCCCGTGACCGTCTCGCCGCCGACACTCGTGCGCTCCACCCACCGCGATGGGCCCCGCGGCATCTTGCGACTTCCAGTTTCGAATGACTGCCTCCGACGCGCACGACCTGTTCACCCGATTGTCCCACGCGTTGGCCGGCCAGTACGTGCTGCTTCGCGCGCTGGGTCACGGCGGTATGGGGTCGGTGTTTCTGGCCCGGGATGTGAAGCTCGAACGGCCGGTCGCCATCAAGGTGATCGCCCCGGGCGCCGAGACAAGCCCGGACACCCGCGACCGCTTCGCGCAGGAAGCAAGAACCATCGCCCGGCTTCGTCATCCCAACATCGTGGCGGTACATGCGGCGGGCGAGGCCGACGGTCTGCTGTACTTCGTGCTCGAGTACGTGCCCGGGGAAAGTCTGCGGGAGCGACTGACCCGTGACCGCATTCTCAGCCTACCCGACGCCCTTCCCATTCTACGAGACATCGCGCTCGCGCTCGACTATGCACACGCCGCGGGCATCGTACACCGCGATGTGAAGCCGGAGAACGTCCTGCTCGACGGGGAGACGGGACGCGCCATGCTTACCGACTTTGGCGTGGCGCGCGTCCTGTCCGATCCGAGCAACCTCACGGGCAGCGGCTTCGTGCTGGGCTCTCCGCGCTACATGAGCCCGGAACAGGCGTCGGGCGACTCCGCGCTCGACGGCCGCAGCGATCTCTACTCGCTGGGGTTGATCGCGTACGAAGTGTTCTCCGGCCAGCCGGCCATCGACGCGCCAACGGCCGCGCAGATTCTGGTCAAGCAAATCACGGAGCCGCTGGAGCCGCTGTCGACGCACCGCCAATTCGTACCCAGCGACATCGGTGCCGCCGTCGATAGACTCCTTCATAAGTTGCCCGCCGAACGATTCCAGCGAGGCGCCGCATTCGCGGCCGCGCTAGCCGGGGAAGAGTTCGACGATCGTACACCACCGCATCAGGTCGGCCGCGTTACGCCCGGAACTCGGCCGGTGGTTCGACGAGCGGGACCCGCAGGCTGGGCGTGGTCGGCCGCGGCAGTGTTCACTGCGGCGATTGGACTGTTCGCATGGACACGCTCGCAGAACCCAGCCACCAGCGATCGCGCGTGGTTCGTTGCGCCCTTTGAAGTGCAGGGCCCCGATCGCTCCCTCGACTGGCTCCGTGAGGGAAGCCTGAACATGCTGACGCTGTCCCTCTCCCAGTGGACGGACCTGCGCGTCGTCGAGTATGAACGCACCCTGGACCTGCTGCACGCCGCTCAGCTTGATGCACAACCGCGCGTGGGCCTCGAAGACGCCCGGAAGCTGGCCCGCCGTGCCGGCGCCGGCCGAGTCGTGATGGGACAGGTGGCGTCCATGGGCGATTCGCTGGTCGTGACCGCTGCGCTGTTCGACGTTCGCACGGGGCAAAGCAAGAACAAGGCCCGTGTCGCTGCACCGCTTGGCGCCGATCCTCGCGTCATCTTCGAGTCGATCGCCACCGATCTGCTGGACCTGGTCGGCGCGCCGCGCATCACGTTTGAACTTGCCAAGCAGACCACATCGTCCGTCACGGCATATCGACACTACCTGGAGGGCTTGCGACACCTGAATCGATGGCGCCTTCGCCTGGCCGACTCCGCTTTCTCCAGAGCCCTCTCCGCCGACTCCACTTTTGCCCTCGCGCATTACAAGCGTTCCCTGGCCCTCGGCTGGGCGAATAGCGCGGACAGCGCCCGAAGAATCACGGCAGAGAAGGCAGTACAGTTCGCCGATAGACTACCGCCGCGACTGCAAGAGATTGTTCGGGGCCATCTGGAGCTCACACAAGCGTTCGTGGCCATGCAGCTCGGCGACACCGCCGCCACCAAGAACGGATTTCTGGCCTCACGCAACCGACTGGCCAGGCTCGTTGCGCTCGACTCCGCCGACGCCGAGGCGTGGTACGCACTCGCCGATGCCGATTTTCACCTCGTGCTCAACACCAGCTACGGCTTCTCCCCGGACAGTCTCGGCAAGTACCTGACGGAATCGATGCAGGGCTTTCAGCGAACCATCCGAATCGACTCGACCTTTCACCTGGCGTATCAGCACCTCGTGGAGATGTACGGCTTGGCTGCCAACAGCGGCTCGCTCGTGGTCATCGCCGGCGATACCGTCAAGCCAGCCGGCTCGGCGATGTACGAACGTCGCATCGGAACTCCCGAACAGTTGGCCCGGCTACGGGCCGACGCCCAGACCCGCGCGCGCGAGGCTGCCGGCGGATGGGTGGCATCCGACCCCGACGCGATCAACGCCAGAAGCGCGTTGGCGAACATGTTCGAACAGATGGCCCATCCAGACAGCGCCATCCAGACGTTGCGAGAGGCACTCAAACGACCGACCACGGCAGATCCACTGTTTGAGTGGCGGATTCCGATCATCAAGGCGAAGGCTGGCATGCCGTCAGCCGGCCCTGAACTTCGAACCGTCATGCGACGGTTCACCGCCGACTCACTTCGCGTATTGAATGTGGTCGACCGACTCCAGGGCCTGCTCGGCGCCATGACCGTTGGCGGGCAAACTGGTATGCCGTCGCTCGTGGACTCCGCCGCCTCGATGATCGCCCGCACGGATCCAGTACTGCCCGGCTCTGAAGAGCTGTCGACCGCGGACATCGCCGAGTGGCTCACCTCAGGAATGCGTGTCGGCATGGGGCTGCCAATGAGCGCGGCGCTTCGCTCAAGGCTGGTCGCCGGCATTCAAGCCATTGAACGCGGACCGGGAGAGGGCCGCCGAGATACCTCGGTTCCCTACATGCTGTACCTCGAAACCCGGGACGCCGTCTTCGCTGACGTGGCAAGACGCTGGAGTAGTTCACCATCAAACGGATATCCGGAGCTGCAGGCGCTCATGGCGATTCGACGCGGTGATACCGTGACGGCGGAGCGCTTGGCCAGCGAATTTCCCTCGGTGGACTCGCTCGCGCGCGCGTCGCTAGGGATGACGGGGCTCCGCACCATCGCACGAGCGACCGTCATAGCGGAGCTCGGCGATGCTCGGCGGGCGGTGCAGTTGTATGAGACGATCGACCCCAGGCGCTTCGGTCAGTCCGGCTCACCAGAGACCACGTGGCCTATGTATGTCAGGAGTTATCTCGCGCGCGGACACATTTTGGAGCAACTTGGCGAACGCCCACGTGCAATCGCCGCGTACGAGAAATTCCTCTCGCTCTGGAAGGACGCGGAAGCGCCGCTGCAACCGCAGCTCCGCGAGGCACGTGAAGCGCTCGCCCGTCTGCATGACGCGGGGGGAGTCGCGATACGCGCCACAGTTCCATAGGAGATGAGCATGTCCGGGAGGATTGCCTCTGAAGCCGTGATGTCCGCGTTGAAAGCTCGCAACGCAGACGCCCTCGCCGAACTCATTCGCGAGGACCCCGCTACCGTGAACGCCACCGGTCCGGGTGGCGAATCACTGATTCTGCTGGCCTGCTACATGGGCGCAGAGTCACTCGTACCTGCGCTTCAAGTCGGCCGTATGCTCGATGCTGCAGAGGCGGCCGTGTTAGGAGACATCCCGGCCCTCGCGGCCGCGCTGGCCCGCAACGCAGCGGCGCTCTCCACACACACACCGGATGGATGGACACCGCTGCATCTCGCCTGCTTTTTCGGCCGAGAAGACGCTGTGCAAACCTTGATCGACGCTGGGGCCACCCTGGACGTGCTTTCCACCAACAGCACAAAGAACACTCCCCTGCACGCCGCGCTCGCCGGCACGTGCGTGCCGTCGCTGGTGAAGCGCCTGATCCTGGCCGGCGCCCCCGTCTCCGCCCTTGGCGAACAGGACATCACGCCGCTTCACATCGCCGCCTCGCGTGGCAATACGGCGTTATGCGATCTGCTCATGTCTCGGGGAGCAAACCCCCACGCGACGATGGTCGACGGCACAACCCCCGCGCAGCTTGCGGCCGCGCGGGGGTTTCAGGAACTCGCCGAACGCCTCATCTCGGCATAAAACCGCAGCCCGAATCCACCGCTAACGGCGGCTCCGGGGAAGCGGTCCGTCGCGGCCTTCCTCGTCCTCTCCAAAGAAGCCGCCGCCGACATCGGCGCCGGAACAGCGCCAGCCTTCTCAAGCGAGTCGAGCGCACGCTAAACGTGCTGTTCTGTCTTGATACTGTCTCTTTGCTGACCTTAAGCTAGCGCAAACCTTAGTGGCGTACGCTGATCGCGCGTGTCCCGTGCCACGTTGTGCAATTCCGTCTGACCCGGACCGGTGAGCGTTTTGAGTTGGTCACGCCGGCAGGAGCGATGGCGCCCGAACCATCACCGGGGCCGCGTCCTCTTCGAGCGTGGGGGCCAGCAGCTTGTACAGCACTGGCGTCACGAGTCTGGCGATCATCGTGCTGGAGATCAGGCCGCCAATGATCACCCACGCGAGCGGTGAGTAGAGGGCTGAGCCCTGCAGCGCGAGCGGAAGCAGCCCGCCGATTGCCGTCATCGTCGTGAGAACGATCGGCAGGAAACGAATCTCCCCCGCTTTCTGGATGGCGTCATCCAGCCCGACGCCCTCGCGGCGCAACTGATCGGTGAAGTCCACCAGCAGAATACTGGTCTTGATCTCGATGCCCACCAGCGCCACGAAGCCGATGATCGCGGTGAACGACAACGTGTAGCCACTCAGCAACAGCGCGACGATGCCACCCACCACACCAAGCGGAATGACACTGGCCACCACCAGTGTGGTACGAAAGTCCCGGAACTCCAGCACAAGGATGGCGAGAATCGCGAACACGGCCACAATGATCGCGCCGCCCACGCCGCCAAAACTCTTCTCCCGACTTTCGATCTCTCCCGCTGGTCGCAACACATACCCGGGCGGTAATGCCACAGCGTCAAGGCCGGCCAGCACTTGCTTGGTCACGGCATCCGTGTTGTAGCCGCTTCGGACATAGCTCGTGATGGTCACAGCACGCTGACGCGCGTTGTGGTCAATCACGGTGGGCGTCGCAGTGAACGACGTGGTGGCAATCTGGGACAGCGGCACCATAGCCCCCGAGACGCTCGACACCTTGATGCGATCGAGCGCTTCGGGAGCAGGCCGCCCCCGGTGATCCATTCGCACCACGAGCGGATACTCCTCCCCGTTATCCGCACGAAGTTTCCCCGCTTCGACTCCTGCAATGCCAAGACGAAGCGTACGCTCGATTTCTGCCGACGGTACACCCAGCAGTCCGGCCTTCTGACGATCGACATGAATGCGCAGATCTGAACGACGCAGCCGAATGGGATTGTTCACGTACTGCGTACCCGGGGTGGCCGCGAGCACGGTTTCATACCGGGCGGCAAGCTCGGCCAGCGTGTCCAGGTTTGTGCCCTCGATGCGCATGGCGATCGGCGCATCGATTGGCGGGCCGTTCTCGAACTCCTTCACCTCGATGCGCGCTCCGGGATACCCGGACAGCGCCAGCCGGAGAGAATCCAGTGAGCGGGGCGTCGCTTCCGGGTCGTACGCCTTGAGCAATACCAGCAGCTGTGCGCGATTGGGCGCTTCGGCACGCTGAAACACATTGTAGTACACCGCGGGGTTGTCCTTGCCAACGTTGGCAAAGATGGCGCGCGTATCGGGATGCGCCCCGATCACCTGCTCGGCAAACTTCGCGGCGCGGTCGGTCTCCGCCAGCGAGGTGCCTTCCGGCGTTTCGATGTCCACGTGGTACTGTGGCGTGCCGGCCTTGGGGAAAAGTGAAAACCCAACCTGCGGCACCAGCGCCACCGAGCCTGCCACCAGCAACGCTGCGACAACCAGTGTCCGCCTCGGCGCGGCCAACGCGCGATGCAGAATCGGAGCATAGGTGGCATGAATGCCCTTGTCCAGCGCGCGCAACACGCGATTGCCGTCGGCCGTTTCCGTCTTCGGCAGGATGCGGCTGGCTAACCAGGGCACAATGGTCAACGACACCAGCAGTGACGACAGCACGGCGTAGATCACCGCGATGGGCAATGATCGGATGTACTTGCCGGGCAGTCCCGGCAGAAAGAGCAACGGCAGGAACGCAAAGATCAACGTTGCCGTGGCTCCGAGTACGGCAACCGAGATCTGTTTGGTTGCGGCGATCGCGGCGTCACGTCGCGGAACACCACCGCGCATGAATCGTGTGATGTTCTCCACCACCACGATGGAGTCGTCCACGAGCAAACCGAGCGCGATCACAAAGCCGACAATGGACAGTTGATTGATACTGTAGCCGGTGGCATTGAGCATCACCACGGCAAGCGCCAATGACAACGGAATGGACACCATGACCACGACTGAGGCGCGCGTTCCCAACGGCAGCAGCGTGATCAACACCAGACCGATGGCGATGGCGAAGTCCGCGCCAAGTCGCGCCAGCCGCGTATCCACGTTCTGGGACTGATCAAAGCCACGGGCCAGCGTGATGCCGCGCGGAAGCGTGGGCTCCATTCGATCCAGCTCCGCCCAGACGTCCTGCTTCACGCTGGACACGTTGCGCCCCTTCTGCACGGCGACCGTGACGAACATGGCACGCTGCCCGTTGTACCGACCGACGTGCACGGCATCACCATTGCCCCACGCCACCGATGCCACATCACCAACGCGAACGGTAGACCCGTTGGCGCCTGCAATCACCGTGCGTGTGACTTCTTCTGCGGTGCGATAGCGTCCAGGCGTCGCGATGTTGAATCGTCGTGTTCCGACGTCCATGGACCCGCCGGGAATCTGCGTGTTGTCACTGCCCAGTGCCTGCAGCACGTGACCTGGCGTGATGCCGAGCACTGCCAGCCGTCCCAGATCCAGGGTCACCTGCATCTCGCGTGGTGGCGCAGCCCAACGTTTGGCCGTCTTGACGCCACTCACACGCGC
Organism: Gemmatimonadaceae bacterium; assembly: GCA_031379145.1. Lineage (GTDB taxonomy): Bacteria > Gemmatimonadota > Gemmatimonadetes > Gemmatimonadales > Gemmatimonadaceae > Gemmatimonas. The sequence goes on along the minus strand of JANNEV010000463.1, from coordinate 24,131 downwards.
CAGCGCATCCTCGACGCGCTTGGCCACGTCGTCGAGCAGCGGATACGGTGTTGCGGGCGACACCAGTGCGAGTTGAAAGACGGCAAGATCAGAGTTCTCGCTGCGCTGCACGTCGAGGCGTTGCAACGACGTCGGCAAGTCGGCGCGCAACGCGTTGATCTCGCGCACCACCTGATCGTACTTGCGCTCAACGTCCGTTTCCGGGGCGAACTGGACTTTGACAACAGAGAGCCCATCCGAACTCGTGGACGTCAGTTCGATTACGTCATCCAGCGCATTGAGCTTCTTCTCGATCGGCTCGGTGACCAACTGCTCCATGTCCTCTGGCGACGCGCCCGGACAGACGGCCACCGCGGTGAAGATGGGCACGGGAAAATCCGGATCCTCGGCGCGGGGAATCGCCATCCAGCTCGACACTCCAAGCGCCGCGAACATGAGGAAGAGCAGAACGGTGAACTGCCACCGCTTGACCGCAAACTCCGCCAGGCCTCCGAGCATGTTCATGGCTTCCGCACCTCGGGCAACAACGCAATGGCATCCTGGATCACTCGCACGCGCGTGCCTGGCGTGACGTACGGTGCGCCACGCGCAATCACTCGTGCGTTCGCGTCCAGACCCGTCACGGCCGCGCGATCGCCAACGAGTTGCGCTATGCGAACGCGATGCGCGGTGGCAATTGGCTCACGATCCGATGACAACGTGAGCACGGTGGCCGAATCAGCGTCGGCTTCGAGCAAGGCATCCACCGGAACCAGTGATGCACGCGTAGTGCCCCGCACCACAATCTCAGCGCGGCCCACCAACCCTGCCGGCAGTGCACCAGCGTCGCTCAGCGCGATCTCCACCGTGTACGTGCCGGTTCGCGCGTCTGCCGCCTGACCAAGCAGCGAAACGCTGCCTCGAAAGACGCGGTCTTCCACGGCCGAGAATCGCACCGTTGCCGCGTCGCCAACTCGCACGCGAAGCGCATCGCGATCCGGCACACCAACGCGAAGGACTCGGCCCCGCGCTCCGCCGCCAAGCAGCAACACCATCGTGCCGGGTGCGACGTTGCTGCCGGGCATTCCCGTGCGCAGTAACACCACTCCATCTTCCGGCGCGACAATCGCCGCGTATTCGCGATTCACGCGGGCCGACTGCGCGTCAGCGCGTGCCGCGTCGAACGCGGAGGTGGCATCCTGCAGCTGCGCCAACGTCGCCACGCTGTCAGCGGCCAGACGGCGGATGCGCGCCTGATCGCGCGCTGTCTTTTCGACGGCGATTTTGGCCTTGTCGAGCATGGCATCGATCTCGCGCAGATCGAGCGTGGCCAGCAGCTGGCCTTTGCGCACGGACTGCCCTTCGTCCACCAGCACGCGGGCAATCACGCCGCCGATCTTGAAGGCCAGTGGTATCTCGTCGCGCGGCCCGAATGCACCGGTGGCGACGACAGGAGGAGCAACGGTATCAGTGCTGATCATGGCGGCCGAGACCGCAACCAGCGGTGTCGGTGTCTCGGCGGCCGGAGGAGCGCTGCACGCGGTGACGACGAAGAGCACCGGTACGACCCAACGGAGCGAGAGAGAATGCACGGTCATGGGAAGGCCCTTGATGAGGTCGAGGTCAGTTGGGAAGCGAGCGAAGCGCCGCGGCGCGCTCGAGTTCGACCTGGCGTGCCGCCAGGGTATAGCGTGTGATCACCTGATTGAGCGCGGCTGAAGTGAATGAGGAGCGGGCGCTGAGGAACTCGATCTGTGTGGCGAGCCCTTCGGCGTAGCGTCGTTCCACCAGGGAAAAGGCACGACGCGCGGAGACCTGGCGGTCGTTGGCCGCGAGGAGAGCGGCGCGTGCGGTTTCAACCGCATCCGTGGCGTTCTCCACTTGCAGGCGCACCCCCAGTTCCGCCTCGCGCCGACGATACGTCGCTTCGTCACGCGCGAAGGCCGCCTGCTCTCGGCGTGCCATGTCCTGACCGCCGTTGAACAGGTTCCAGGAGAGCACGAAGTTGGCGAGCGCCACATCGTTCTTCCTGTTGAAGCGATACGCGTCGCCCTGAACGCCGTAGCTGGCAGATAGCGCCACGCTCGGCAGGAGACCGGCGCCCGCGATGCGCTGCTGCGCCCGCGCGATGCGTATTCCGCCTTGCGCCTGCTGCAGTTCTTCGCGTTGTCCGAGCGCTCGCGCCAGCAAGGCGTCACGGGACAACGACAGTTCGCCGAGGAGGACGCTGTCCTCGGTCATTGTGATCGCGGCGTTGGCATCGGCGTTGCGCAGCAGATTGAAGCTTCGCCGTACGGCATCACGCTGGCGGTGGGCATCGGCGATCTGCTGGAGGAGTTCGCTGCGTTCGGCGCGCGCTCGGAGCACCACATCCGGTGTTGCCTGGCCCGCTCCGACCAACCGTTCGCTTACCCGCAGATTTTCATCGAGCACCGGCAACATGGTCTCGAGCGTTTCCACCACTTTGCCCGCGCTTGCGACGCCCAGCCATGCCATTTGGACGTCGGCCGCGAGCTGTCGCATGGCCCCCTTGCGTGCCGCACCCACCAGATCGCGTTGCGCGCGTGCCGCCGCCATGGCGCCAAAGAGCGCGTCGTTGAAGAGCGGCTGGACGAGTTCGAGTTTGGTTTCCTGTCGGAAGGGCAGCGTGGCATTGACATTGGTTGGAAAACGCGGCTGCCCAATGAGCTGATTCAAGGCATCGTACGCTGGATTGATGAAATCACCGATGTTGACGACGCCGCTGTACTCCGAGTAGCGCGCCATGACGCCAACCGATGGCAGGAACCGTCCGCGAGCTTCGCGCACCGACCCATCGGCGCGTCGGACGGCCGCGGTCTGCTGGGCGAGCGCGAGGTTGGCCCGCAGCGCTTCCGCGACGTATCCGTCGAGCAACTGCTGCATGGATGGTGGCGAGGAGGCGACCAGCCTTTCTGGTGTCGGCGCAACCGTCTGCGCGTGGATGCGGCTGGCCGCAAGTGTGATCGCCGGCAGCACGATACTGGCGCGTCTCGCCATTCGCTTTAACACCGATCCAGTAGTGAACATCAATAAAATGTATAACCTTGTTAAGTAAATGGCCCAAAGAGAGGGCGCCAAAGCGCCCGTCCCTGCAAACATCGATCGCGATGGGGAGGAACCCGGTGCTGAGCCTCAGTGTCGAACCGCCCCTCGGATCATGACGTCAACCACGGTGTGAATAGTTTCAAGCGGGGGATTCCACTCAACGTACGGATCGTCGGCGTGAGTCAGCCAGAGCGAGACGACACCATGCACCCCTGACCACATCATCTGCGCGACTTCGTTCGGGTTCGTCAGTTCAGGTCGGAACCGTCCCGCGTCGAGCCCTTCAGAGACAGTCAGAAAGAGAAACTTGTAGGCATCTTCTTCAGGCTTGTGCGTTGGACGACCCTTTTCGTCGACCGGCCCATGTCGCTGTTGTGTCATGAACATGAACCGATACTGGCTCGGATTCGATAGCGCGAACTCTCCGTAGGCGATACCAAGCTTGCGGAGTCGATCGATCGGATCCTCGATTCGGCCAATTCTATACATCGCCTGACCCAGTGCGGTGAAGTCGGCAATGCACAACTCTTCGATCAGCGCGTCCTTGTCCCGGAAATGATGGTAAATCGCAGTGGCGGTGTAGCCGATTTTGGCCGCGATCGCCCGCATTGTCGTGGCCCCGATGCCATCCGAGACAAAAAGCTCCCGAGCCGCGTCCAGTATGGCCTGGCGCGTTTCCGCTTTGAGGCGCTCTCGGCGAACGAGCGAGGGGGATGGCGATGTGGCAAGAGTAGTCATCTCGACCTAAATATTGTTCAGTCACCTAACGCTGTCAAGCGGGTGATCCATTCCCAACGGCGGCTTCGGTTTGCGCCCGAAACATGAAGTGAAGCCCGCCAACCCGACAGATCGAGGCCCCGAGGTAGTCGAGCTTGAACGCCTACTTGGGGGTGCGTGCCCACCGTCACGGTTGTTCGACGAGTACTGGCCGATGTTTGGTGACCAGTTCCCTCACAGACATTCGCGAGACACCTGCTTTCTGCTAGCATTCTGGAGCATGCAACACGCCACACTCTTTCCCTGGCTCTCGCGAACAACGGCGAGGACGGTGCTCGCCGGGTTGTCGTTCCTGCTAACGACTCCGACGTTCACGCTTGCCCAGTCGCGCCCGGCCAGCCGGCCTGGCGTCTCTGGCGGCGCATGGTCGTTGCCGGAGCCGAGTGTGCTGGTGGAGCGGGTGTTTGCACGCATCGTGTCGCAAGACAAACCCGGCGGTGTGCCGATGGCGACCTATGCGCGTCGGTTCGTCGGGCGAGCCGAGACACTCAGCGCAGTGCGACGGTTTCTTGGACGTGACGTTGAGCTGGCTCCCTCGGCGTTTGCCGCGGTGAGCGGCTGGGAGGACGCGCGCATGGTGGCCTTTCCGACCTGCTCCGCCGCAGACTGCCCGCCGCCGATCAACTCGGTGTGGCTGGCCGTCACCCGCATCGACAAAGGCGACCTGCCGCACGAAGTCAACGTGTGGTACACCACGAACTTTGCCTCCTACACGGAGTCAGGCCCCCAGCGCAGCGCGTATGCGTTCTGCGAACGTTGGCTGCGCGTGGGGGGCGTGTGGCGCTACGACGGCTTCATCCGCGTCAACCCTGTGAGCGCGCCGAGCTGACCTGGTGACACGCAGCGCGCCGATGTTCGGGGCGCGCCTCAGACGCGAATCGGCGTGATTTGCAGCGCGGCGACCGCGTCTGGTGCCTCCTGTGTCTGCATGGAGGCCTGTTTTTTCCCCAACCAGATCGCGACGGCCAGCCACACAAGCGACATGGGTGCAGCGATCAGCGAGATCACGTTCAGTCCGAGTCCGATCGACGCCATCGCCGCATAGCTCCATGCGCCGATCTGGTCACCGCTGCGATACATGAACGTATCGATGAAATTCTTCGCCTTGTACTTGTCTTCGGCTGAGACCACGGTGAAAAGGACTTCGCGGCCTGGGCTGGAAAAGGCGTAGTTGCCGGTTCGCCGCAGAACGCTGAAGGCAACGAAGAGTCCAACCGTGGGCATGAACCCGAGGGCAGTGAATCCGATGATGCTCATCACGGGAAGGATGGCGAGTGTCATCGCCACCCCGAACCACTTGATGATGCGCCCGGTGAAAAAGAGCTGCGTAATGAACGTCAGCGTCTGCACCGTGAAGTCGATTTGTGCCAGAAATGCCGTCCGCGATCCGCGATCCGCGAACCTCGCCTTCACGATCTCGGCTTGCTGGAAATAGAGCACTGTCGTGCCGATCGTGAACAACACCATGAACAGGCAGATCCCCAGCAGATACGGCGATCTCAGCACATGCGTGATGAACGCGAGGTTCGTACCGCCGATGGGTCGCCTGGCGTCTTCGCGTTCACGGGTATCCGCACGAAAACTGACGGGAAAGCGGCGCGTGCATTGTACAGCCAGTTCAATCAACGCCACCGAGCAGAGCATGAGCACCGACGTGCCCACATGTTTCGCCAGGAGCGCCGTGATCGCCGAGCCGGCCATGGCACCAACCGTGCCGCCAACGCTGATGAAGCCGTACAGTCGCTTGCTCTGCTCGCTGCGAAAGGTGTCGGACATGAAACCCCAGAACACCGACACCACAAACAGATTGAAGACACTCGTCCACACGAAGAAGACTGACGTGATCATCTTCTCGCTGGTGGCTGGCAGCCAGGTCAGCGCGGCCGCGAACAGGACAAGACACGCCGCGAACAGCCGGTAGACAATGGGAATGAAACGGCGCACCGGCACGCGCGAGACCAGATTGGAAAAGAACGGCTGCAGCACGAGCGTCGCGACCAGCGTACCGCTGAAGAGCCACGGCAGATTCGACACACCAGCCTGCACCCCGAGCGCATCACGAATGGAACGCAGGATGAAGTAGCTGGCCAACAGAAAGAAGAAATAGAGAAACGCCAACAGCGCCGCGCGCGTCTCCCCCGGTTCAATGGTGACCAGACGGCCGATCATGACTGCAAAGCGGTGACCCGACGGCGACGTGCTGTTGCTCCGCGCGATCATCTTGGGCGACCGACACTCGCCCGCCACAACGCGAGCACTTCACGCTCACGCTCGGCCGACATGCCGGCACGCAGCTTCTCCTGTTCCGCAGCAGGTCGGGCATGATACCAGGTCATCGCCGCACGCACCGTCTCTTCGAGCGAACGAAAGGTGAGCCCGGCCGCCTTGGCCTTCTCGATGACGCTGGTACAGAACGCCACGGTGCTCGCGCCGGTATACGACCACACCGGCATGTCGCCCCATGACCGTACCTTCTGTTCGCTCAGGAACGGTTGCGGCACCCACGTGAAATGGGCGTCGTTGCTGTAACAGGCCTTGATGCCGTACAGCAATTCGCCGATGCCACACACGGTACGCGGTCCGACGGCGTTGAAGATGCCGCCAGTTCCCTGCTCCGCGAGTCGCACCATCCACTCCGTGAGATCCCGCACGTCGATCCACTGCGCGGGATCAGTCGGCGTACCCGGCGCGAGAATCTCGCCACCGCGTTCGATTCGCACAGGCCAATAGGTAAAGCGATCGGTGAGATCACCGGGGCCAACGATCAGGCCCGGTCGCACCACAGTGCCACCCGCACCGAAGGCGTCCATGACCAGTTGCTCGCCACGGGCCTTCTTCTGCCCGTACGTGGCCTTCGGTGCATCGGGTCCGCTGAGCGGTGCCAGATCCTGTACGGGGAACGTTTCGTCGGGATACGACTGCGTGAAATCGCGGTACGCTGCGGTACTGCTCACGAACACGTAGCGCGACACGCGCGACTTGAGCATCGCGATCGCATCCACGATCCAGGACGGCTGCGCCGGGTTGAGATCGTACACCACATCCCATTGGCGTCCGCGCAGCGTCTCGAGCCCGCCCGGTACACTACGGTCGCCAACCAGCTTCTCCACAGACGGAAACAGGCCGGGTTTCGACTGTCCGCGATTGAAGAGCGTGATCGTATGTCCGCGGGCCCGCGCGTGCTCCACCAGATGCGGTCCGATGTAGCCCGTTCCGCCGAGTACCAGCACGCGCAACGCCATCATCGCGGATGCAAGAGGTGCCAGGCGGCGAGCGCCTCACGTTCTTTCTCGGGCGGTAGCCCTGCCTTGAGCACGGCCTGACGCGCGGGCGGCTGGGCGTGATAGTACACCAGCGTTTCCCTCGCCGTATCAGCGAGTGGACGAAACGTCAGCCCGGCATTGATGGCCTTGCTGCAATCCATGCGGGCCCAGCCCGCGCTATCGCCCCGCGGCGGCATCCAGACGGGAAGCTCGGAGTACGGGCGCAGTTTCCTTTCCAGCAGGAAATCCGCGTCTACCCACGTGAATGTCGCCGAGCTGGACGTGACCGCCTTGCAGCCGTAGAGCATTTGCGACACGGTGAGTCCGTATCGCGGGCCAACTGCATTGTAGGTCCCACTGGCGCCGTTTTCAACCAAGCGGATCATCCATTCCGTGAGATCGCGGGCATCAATGAAGGCCACGGGATCGTCCGGCGTACCGGGTGCCAGCACTTCTCCACCCTGTTCGATACGAATCGGCCAGTACGAGAATCGATCCGTGAGGTCACCAGGACCAACGATGAGCCCCGGCCTCACGATGAGCGCCTTCTCGCCGAACGCCGTACGCGCTTCCATCTCGCAGCGCACCTTGAGCGGCCCGTACGTGGACGTAGGCCGAGTCGGATCGGCGGGGGAGAAACCGGACGGAACGGCATCGGGCGGCGCAGGATCGTTCAGCGGTCCGTCTTCCTTGATGCCGATCTCGCGTCGGTTCTTGAACGTGGAGAGCGTACTCACGAACACGTACTTCTGCGTGCTGTCTTTCAATGCCGCGCCGGCCTCACGTACCCACCGTGGAATCTGCGTGGGGTTGTCGAGCACAACATCCCACGAGCGCCCCTTGAGCGCGGCGTAGCCGTCGGGCGCATTGCGATCGCCGACCAGCTTCTCCACGTTCGGAAACAGGCCGGGGTTCGTCTGCCCGCGATTGAAGAGCGTGACCGTGTGCCCGCGCGCGAGCGCGTACTCCACCTGGTGCGGACCGATGAAGCCGGTACCGCCCAGAATCAGAATTCGCAGCGGCTTCGCTTGCGCCGAGCGCGTGTCGTCGACAAGCGCGCTCACTTGGCGGCCTGCTTGGCGTGCCAGGCAGCCAACACGGCCAACTCTTTCGCCGGCGCGATTCCGGCGCGTGCCTTCTCCTGCTCGGCCGCCGGTCTGCTGTGATACCAGGTCAGCGTATCCTTGGCGGTGTCGGCCAGCGGTCGGAAGGTGAGGCCGGCGTTCCATGCCTTGCTGCAGTTCACGCGCATGAAGCCGGCCGTCGCTCCCATGGCCGGCACCCACACCGGCATCTCGCTCCAGGCGCGCACCTGCTTTTCTGCGAGGAAATCGGCCGGTACCCAGGTGAACCGTGCGTCGCTCGTGGTCACGGCCTTGATGCCGTACAACATCTCGGCGATGGTGGTGGGCGTCTTCGGTCCGGTGGCGTTGAACGTGCCGTACACCTTCTGCTCTGCAAGGCGCACGATCCACTGACTGAGGTCGAGTGCATCCACGTACTGCGCTGGATCGTCGGGCGTTCCCGGAGCGAGAATCTCGCCGCCTTTGTCGATCCGAACCGGCCAGTACGAGAACCGGTCGCTTAAATCACCGGGCCCAACGATGAGTCCCGGGCGAACAATGGTGACGTTGTTGCCGAACTGTGTGCGCGCTTCCTGCTCACTGCGCACCTTGTTGGATCCGTATTTCTGCGCGTCGTAGGGGGCATCGATATCCACCGGCACGTTGAGCGTGCCGTTCTCGTCGACCGGCTTTGAATTGTCGCTGAACACCGAAATCGTGGACACAAAGATGTAGTGCTTGGTGCGACCCTTGAGCGCCTTGCCTGCGTCGCGAACCCACTTGGGATTGGCGGTGGGATTGTCGATCACCACGTCCCACTCGCCGGACTCCAGCGCCTTGTGTCCATCGGGCGTATTGCGATCGCCGATCAGGCGCGGCACACCGGGAAAGAGGTCCGCATTGGTCTTTCCACGATTGAACAACGTGACCGTATGTCCGCGATCCAGCGCGTACTTGACCTGATATGGCCCGATGAATCCGGTGCCGCCGAGAATCAGGATACGGAGCGGCGCCAAACCCTGGGCGGGTGCATCGGTGCGAGTGCTCGCAGCAATACCGTCGGGCGTGAACTCGCGACGTGTCCCGCCCTGCGCCAACGCGGGAATCGCGCCCAGTCCGAGTGCGCCACCCAACAACGCGGACGACTTCAGGAACGTGCGGCGGTCAAGCGACATGGTGCAACTCCGGCAAGTGGGAAACCGACACTTACTGCATGCGTTTGCGATCAAGCTGCTGGATGGTCTTCGTTGACGCCGGGCGTTCCTTGCGCAAACGCGCCGACACGACTTCGGCACGCGAGAGCACGCGCAGGATGTTCTCGCCAGCGAGTCCGCGAAGTTCTCGGTCGGTCCAACCGCGTTTGACCAGCTCGGCGAGCAGGTCTGGATACTTGGACACGTCTTCAAGCCCCATCACCGTTTCGGTAATGCCGTCGTAGTCGCCGCCCATGCCGATGTGCGCGGCCCCAGCGATTCGCTTGATGTGGTCCATGTGATCCGCCACGTCGGCTATGGTGGCGCGCGGCGTGGGATTCTTCTCGCGCCATGCCGCCACCGCCTTGAACTGCGCATCGTTGTCGTTGGGATACGCCTTGGTGATCGAGTCACGAATGGCGGTCACGCGCTTGTCGAAGTTGGCCACCTGTTGCGACGTGAACCCCGGCACAAACGTCATCATCACCACGCCGCCGTTCTTCGGCAGTCGGGCCAGAATGGAGTCCGGCACGTTACGGGGCACGTCCGTGAGGCCACGCGCCGCAGAATGCGAAAAAATGACCGGCGACTCCGTGACATCGAGCGCGTTGCTCATCACTGCCGGCGACACATGCGACAGATCGACGAGCATGCCGAGTCGGTTCATTTCCCGCACCACTTCCTTGCCGAATGGCGTGAGCCCGTTGTGCCTGGGCACGTCATTGGCGGCGTCGGCCCAGTCCAGCGTGACATTGTGCGTGAGCGTCATGTAGCGCGCGCCCAGATCGTAGTACGCGCGCAGAGCGCCAAGTGAATTCTCAATGGCGTGCCCGCCCTCCATGCCGAGCAGCGAACCGATCTTGCCGACCCGCTGTGCGGAGCGAACATCAGCGGCCGTCAGCGACCACTGCAGGTCCTTCGGGTATCGCGCGATGACGCGTCGAGCGATGTCGATCTGTTCGAGCTGGATGCGGGCGTAGCCCGAATCGCGAACTTCGCCCGGCACATAAACGGACCAGAACTGACCGCCAACCATGCCTTTGCGCAGGCGTGCAATGTCGGTCATGCCCTTGGTGGGCTTGTTGAGGTCATACGCATCGACATCGAGCGGCGCGTTGGCGAACTCGCGCATGGCCCACGGCAAGTCGTTGTGCGAATCGACCAGTGGCGTGGTCTTGAGCAGTGCCCGGACATGCGCCAGTCGGGTCGGAAAGTCGGCGGTGCGCAGCCGCTGCGCACCAGCCGATGAGGACTGTGCGCCCAGCGTCGACGTTACCACGGCCGCCGCGAATGCAGCGGCGACGCGCGCGCGCCTACCGTATGCAGGACACGTCATAGGCCGATTCGCTCGAGATAATGTGGAAGCATCTTGCGCCACCACGGCCAGTCATGATTCACATCGTGTCCCCACAGGTCGAACGTATGCGGAATACCCTTGCGATCGAGCACGTCGTGAAACGATCGCGTGGCCTCCGGGGCCTCGTACGCTCCCTGACCGGCCACCAGCACGATCCGGCTGTGGTGCCGCAAGGTGTCCAGCTGCCCGCCCTCGATGTTGGGCACGAACCACCCAGGATTGTTGAAATAGCAGTTGTCGTCGGTGTAGCCCTTGAAGTAGCTCGTGGACAGGTCGTAGAACCCGCTCATGCCAATCACGCCACCGAAGAGATCCGGGCGCCGAAAGAACGAATTGGCGGCGTGATAGCAACCGAAACTGGCGCCGGTGGTGATGGCCCGCGCGCCGCCGTCGTCGACCACGTGCCGGATGAAGGGAACGACCTCGTCTTCGATATAGCGGGAATAGCGCGCCTGTCGGCGCGCCTGCTCCTGCACGGGAAGCGTACGATCCATCCAGGCCAGCCGGTTGATGCTGTCGATGGAGAAGACCCGAATCCGACCGCTGAGCAGGAGCGGTTCGATGGCCTTGATGAGCCAGAAGCGCTCGTTCTCGAGAAAATCGGCGGCGGCGGTGGGATAGAGCAGAACGGGATACCCGCCCCATCCGTAGGTGACGATCGGCATCTCGAGGCCGAGTGCGGGGCTGCGCCAGCGATCAATGCGGCGCGGTACTCTGGGATCGACGAATTGTGGCATGGCTAAAGGTCGCCGCATTGACCAGTCGCGGCCAGTGTGTCGCATCGGTAACGGGTTCGGTATCCCGTTCTCCGGGACAGACCGTTGCCTGAGGGTGACCTGCCCGTGGCCGGATCGCGGTGGCGCGGCGACGTGCGCAGTGGAGCATTCGCCGTCCGGGAGGTGCACTCCCGGCGCCACGGTCAGGAGGCCAGATGCTCGCTCGCGCCCACTCCCCGCTGCCGTCGTTCCCCGCTCCGTCTTCGATGCCCGCCGATATCCGGCTGGACACCCCCGTCTTTCCGCATCACGCCGACGCGATTCCGCCGGGCACGATTTTGGCCGGCGCGTACGAATTGCGGTTCGCCTGGACGCGAAGCGATCTGCATGCGGTTCAAGCGCTCCGCTTTCGCGTGTTCAATCTTGAGCTCGGGGAGGGGCTGTCGGCCTCCACGGCCACAGCCCGCGACGAAGATGAACGCGACCCGTGGTTTCATCACCTGATGATCGTGCACCGCGCCAGCGGGGCTGTGGTCGGGACGTACCGGCTTCAGACAGCGGTGATGGCGGCCACGCGATTTGGCTTCTACAGCGCGACCCTGTTTGAACTCGGCGCGATGCCCGGTCCGGTATTGGATGGAGCGGTAGAAATCGGGCGAGCGTGCGTCGATCCGCAGCATCGGTCCGGGCGTGTCCTGCGACTGCTGTGGCGCGGGCTGGCGCGTTACGTCCAGTGGAACGGCAAGCGTTATTTGTTCGGATGCTGTTCGCTCCCTGGTACGGCCCCGGCGGTGGCCTCGGAGGCGTGGCGTGCGCTGCACGCGCGGCGCGCGATGCATGACCGCATTCTCGTCAAGCCGCGTTGGGACACGAGTGCGCTCCCGGACGACGGCCGACATCGTCCGCTGATCGACTCGGCCTCGCTCTCCGCGTCGCTGCCGCCCCTCTTTGACGGCTATCTGGCGCTTGGCGCCAAGGTGTGTGGCGCGCCGGCCACCGATCGGGAGTTCGGCACGACAGACTTCCTCGTCCTGTTGGACGTGCACGAGCTGGATTCGCGAACGTATCAGTCCCTGTTCAGTTAGGTAGGGCGCGCTTGTCGACGACGCACGCATCGGTGCAACCGCCCCGCATGCGACAGGTCGGGCGCTTTGCCGGTGTGCTCGCCGTGCTGGGGGTCGGCTCGGCGCTCTGCATCGGTGTTCTGCTGGTACCGGGCGCGCACACGCGACGTCGGGTTGCGCAGCGCATATCGGCGCTGGTCTCCCGGTGTCTGCTGGCCACACTCGGGGTGACTTGCGCGTATCGCGGTCCACGTCCACGCGGTGGAGCGCTGCTGATGGCCAACCATCTCTCGTGGCTGGACATCGTGGCGATTGTGGCAGCGTGGCCGTGCGCTTTTGTCGCCAAGCGTGAGGTGAGTGAATGGCCCGTGATCGGGCCGCTGGCGCGTGTCCTCGGCGCGATCTTCGTTGACCGTCACCGCAAGCGAGATCTGCTACGCGCCATTCCGGCGTTGACGCAGTCGCTGCGTGACGGCGCCATGGTGCTGCTGTTTCCTGAAGGAACAACCACATATGGCGAGAGCGTGACGCGCTTTCGCTCCGCGCTGGTGCAGGCGGCCGTGGAGGCGAACGTGCCGCTGTTCCCCGTCGCGCTCTCGGGCCGCATCGCCGAACGAGACAGCTTGGTGTGGGCGCCCGTGGTGTGCTGGTGCGACGACGAAACGCTGCTTTCCAACGTGTGGCGGCTGGCGGGTGCGCGTGGCGTTGCGCTATCGCTTCACGTGGGGGCACCGGTGGAGGGTACCGGCGACCGGAAGCGGCGCACCGTCGTCGCCCAGGAGCAGGTGACGCGTCGGTTTGTGCCGGTTCAGGTCGTGGAGCCACCGCGCGCTGTACGGCTGGGCATCGCTGCGCGCCTGCGCCAGAAATTTCGCGTCGGTGAGCGAATCCTCGCCCGTTCCTCCGGAGTCGTGGCACCACTGCTGGCACTCCTGATCGCGCTGTCTGCGGGGTGTGCATTGACCCCGCTCTACCGCTTTCCCGAGCCGCAGGCGTTTGTGGGAGAGGCCTGGTACAATCCGTACGACAGACTCGACGGGCGGAGCGGCCAGTGGCGGCGGGCCAACTTCCACGCGCACTCGGCAGCGTGGGGTGGAGTGACGCGCGGCAACGCATCGCCCGAGCAGGTCGCGCACGCCTACCGCCAGCGTCGCTACGACGTGATTGGCGTCTCGAATTACCAGTGGTCGCCGGATCGGCGGCCGGCCGGGACGTTTCCCGTGTACGAACACGGATGGAATGCGCGCAAAGCGCATCATCTGGTCTTCCGTCCGGATCGTGTCGTCTGGATGGACTATCCGCTGCTGCGAACGCGCGACCAACAGCAACACATGCTGGCGTCGCTGTCTCGCAGCGCGGCGCTGGTGGCGATCGCGCATCCGCGACTCCGGGGCGGATACTCCGCGAGCGACTTACGCGTCCTGACCGACTACGACATGCTGGAAGTGCTCACGCGCTACTCCGCGCCAGCGGACGCGGAGTGGGACGCAGCGCTCTCGAGCGGGCATCCCGTGTGGATGCTCGCCAGCGATGACTCGCACAACGTCAACGACTCCACACAAGTCGGCATCAACACGACACACCTGTTCAGCACTGACGCGAGCGACAGCAGCGTGATCACTGCGCTTCGCGCCGGTCGCGCGTACGGGGTCCACATGGAAGCTGGAGGTCGCGCCCTCACGCTGCGCACCCTGCGCATGCGCGACGATTCACTTGAGGTGCAGCTGGACGGCGCGCCCGAACGGATCCGAGTGCTCGGCCAGAATGGTGCGCTGCGCGCGATCGTCACCGGCGCTGCAGCGCGTGGCGGGCGCCTGACGGCAGCGGCGCGCGCCAGCGACGGCTACTTGCGGGTCATCGCCGAGCGCGATGGTACGCTGCTGTACAGCAATCCAGTGTTTCGGTGGGACGGTCGGGACATCGCGCGCGCCACGGCAACCATCGACGGGCCGCGCACCGCGCTGTGGCGCTCGGCGTGGACGCTGGCCTATGCCGCACTCTGCGTGCGCCTGCTGCTGACGCGGCGCCGTGCGCGTACGCGCCTGCGGCCAGCACCGATAACGCCGACAAACGCTTCGACCGGATCGTTGACCGGGTCGTCCAGCGCGTCGGTCCTGGTCGGTGACTGATGCGTGAGCGCGTGATGGAGCGCGCGATGGAGCGCGCGATGGAGCGCGCGATCGTGACGGTGATGGCCGTGAGCCTGGTGGTCCGTTTCGGAATTGCGCTGGGCTCCGGCTTTGGCGTGGACGAAGCCTATGCAGTGACCGTGTCGCGTCCGTTCGCGCTCAGCTATTTCGATCATCCACCCCTGCACTTCTGGATGGTCGGTGCCATGCGCGCGATGACTGGCGATACGGCGCCGATCTGGATGCGTCTGCCATTCGTTCTCTGCTTCACGGTGACGCTCGCCGCGATCGGCGCATTCACGACACGTCTGTTTTCCGCGCGCGCGGCCTTCTTCGCGGTATCGGCACTGGCCGTCAGCGGTGTGCTGGGCATCACGTCGGCGACCTGGGTGCTGCCGGATGGCCCCCTCCTCGCCGCCACCAGCGTGGCCGCTTGGCTGTTGGTTCCGTTGCTGATCGAGTCGCAGGCCGAACGCCTTCCGGCGATGGCCGCGTGGCGCTGGCTGGCCGTCGGAGCGCTCTTCGCGATCGGTGTGCTCGCCAAGTATCACGCCGTCCTCATCGCCGGCGGTGTGTTGACGTTTCTGCTCACCGATGTACCTGCACGACGCTGGCTGCGAACGCCGGGGCCGTGGCTGGCGGCGCTCGCACTGCTGTGCGGGACGATCCCGATTGTCTGGTGGAACGCGCAACATGACTGGGTATCGTTCTCCTTTCAGGGAGGGCGGGCGGCAGCGGCACGTTGGTCGATTGCACCCTTTGTGGAAAGCGTGGTGGGCCAATTGGCGTGGCTATTGCCATGGTGTGGCGTGCCGCTTGCGATTGCCCTGTTGCACGCGGCACGACGAGGACGCAGCGATCGGGCACGCTGGCTGTGCGTCTGTCTCGCGGGCGGACCCATACTGTTCTTTACCGGCATTACCCTCGGCGGTGCGCGCGGACTTCCGCATTGGCCGGCGCCCGGATGGCTCTTTGCCTTTCCGCTGCTGGGAGCCTGGGCCGAGTCCGCCATGACGCTCGGGATGCGCTGGCCAAGGCGTTGGCTGATAGGCAGCGTTATGGCCACCGGTGTGTTGGTGGTTGCTCTCTTGGGCCAAGGCTCGTTCGGCTGGTTCGACAACGTGCTTCCTGCTGCTGCTCAACGGGCGGATCCGACGCTTGACGCCGTCTCGTGGCGCGGCGCGGTGGACGCCGCCGTCGCAGACTCGTTGTCCGTCGCATCGACACGATCGACGCGTGCGATCGCCCCGTCGATGCCGGGCCTTGGACGCGCACCGCACGAGGGGCCAGTGGTGCTGGCGGCGCGCAGCTGGATTCAGGCCGGTCAGATCGGCGTCGCGCTTCGCGGCCGTCCGATAGCCGTGGTCTGTCTCTGCGCCGATCCGCATCAGTTTGGGTGGCGCGATGACTCACTGCAGACCCGATGGACGCACGTAACCGTATTGGACCGACTACAGCCACATCGACGCGGCTGGCAGGATCTGCCAACGGCGTTTGCCAGCGACAGTCTGCGCGTCATCCCGCGCGATACCGTGACGCTGGCCCGCGGGGTCCGCGTGGCCCGCTACCTCGTCAGTCGTGTGGTGACGACAGCGTCGCGGGCTCGGCGGACGGGGTCTCCACGAGCTGCCGATTGAAGCAGAACTTCCGGCCGATGCTCAATTCGGATCGTGAGATTTTCTGGTAACGGGCAATCTTTTCGGGATACTGCACAATGCTCGATTCCTGAAATCCCATACTCAGAAAGAGGCCGTCGGCGAGCGAGATCGCGAAGAGCTCGGGAAATCCTCGCTGTCGCGCCAACTCCTCAGCGGCTGCAATCAAGCGTCGTCCGAGACCCTGCCCCTGTGCACAGGGGGACACGGCGAGTGACACCAGCTCTACCAGCGACGGCGAGTACTCATCGAGCGCCACGCATCCCATGACGGAGCCATCGGCATCACGCACCACCTGATAGTCCTGCAGGTGGCTCGTGACGAAGCCTTCGGTGCGATGCAGGGTCAGGCCATCCGGCGCGAAGAGATTGTTGAGTTCCGCAATCGCCGCAATGTCGCGATCCTCCGCGTGAACCACGATCGGCGCCGCAGTCATCCGCGCGAAGCGTACACGCGCGTCTTGCCAGCCTTGTCGAAGAGCATCACGTCGTATTTGTCGGGGCGCCCCCCTTCCATGCCTGGCGACCCCACTGGCATACCCGGCACCGCGAGCCCCAGCGCCAGCGGCTTCTGTTGCAGCAGCTTCACCATCAGGTCGGCCGGCACGTGGCCCTCAATGGTGTAGCTACCAACCCGCGCGGTGTGGCACGACTGGAGTGCTTCGGGCACGCCCATCGACGCCTTGACCGTGGCCATATCCGACGTATCGCGGACCGTGGCCACAAATCCGGCCGCTCGAATGTGCTTGATCCACTCGGCGCAGCATCCGCAGTTGGGGTCTTTGTAGACGGTGATGGCGCTGGGTACGCCGGGCGGCAAGATGGCGGCCGACGTGGCGGCGGACTTGGGGCGCGGTAACTGCGCGTTCGCCACGGTCGCGGCGCCGGTGGCAAGCACACTTCCCAGAAGCGCGTGCAAGAAGCTCCGACGGCTCTGCGTTGGCTGGCCTGGCACGCTGTCGTGTCGCGCGGACAGTGTCTTCACGGAACGGTGCATGCGTGGTGCATCCAGTGTGGGGAAAGCGAATCGGGAAATGAACGGCGGAAAGTAATGCGTTTCGTTCATGGCCGCTCAAGAAGTCTCGGGGCCAGCCGCGGTCACGCTCGCCGCGTCTCACGTGACATGACATGATGAGGTTGGGCGGTCCTATCTGGCAGCGTCATCGCCGGGGAGGACCGTTTGGCTTTGAACAGGGAACGGAGGCGAAGATCGGGGATTCCCCTACATAAACTCGTCCGCTGCCCGACTCGGAGACTCTGCAGTGCTGCCCATACTCAGCAGCAACCCTCAGCGCTCACCGATCCATCCGAGGCACGGCATGACCCTCGCATCCAGCGCGTCAGCGATTCCGACGCGCCCATCAGCGGCCCAATTGGACCGCTTTTCGTACGACGACGACATCGTCCGCAAATTCCTCTTCGCCACGGTGATCTGGGGCGTGGTGGGCATGCTGGTAGGCGTTCTGATTGCGCTCCAGCTCGCGAATCCCTGGTTCAATTTCGACACGCCGTGGCTCTCGTTTGGTCGGCTGCGACCACTGCATACGAACGCGGTGATCTTTGCGTTTGCCGGCAACGCGTTCTTCTGCGGCTGCTATTACTCCACCCAGCGACTGCTCAAGGCCCGGATGTTCTCAGACGGTCTGAGCAAGTTTCATTTCTGGGGGTGGCAGGCCATCATCGTGAGTGCCGCGCTCACCCTGCCCCTTGGATTCACGCAGGCCAAGGAGTATGCAGAGCTGGAATGGCCCATCGACATCGCCATCACGCTGGTATGGGTGGCGTTTGCGGTGAACTTCTTTGGGACGCTGGTGAAGCGTCGTGAGCGACACCTGTATGTGGCGCTCTGGTTCTACCTGGCCAGCATCATCACCGTGGCCATCCTGCACATCTTCAACAACCTGTCCGTGCCGGCCGGCCCGCTCAAGAGCTACAGTCTGTACGCCGGCGTGCAGGACGCGTTCATGCAATGGTGGTACGGACACAACGCGGTGGCGTTCTTCCTGACGACGCCGTTCCTCGGGCTGATGTATTACTTCATGCCCAAGGCGGCAGAAGGGCCGGTGTTCAGCTACAAGCTGTCGATCCTGCACTTCTGGTCGCTGGTGTTCATGTACATCTGGGCGGGGCCGCACCACTTGCACTACACGGCCTTGCCGGAGTGGGCGTCCACCGTCGGCATGCTGTTTTCCGTGATGCTCTGGGCCCCAAGCTGGGGCGGCATGATCAACGGTTTGCTGACCCTGCGCGGGGCGTGGCACAAAGTCGCGCAGGATCCGATCCTCAAGTTCTTTGTTGTCGCCATTACGGCGTATGGCATGAGCACATTTGAAGGGCCGATGCTCTCAATCAAGAGCGTCAACGCCTTGGCGCACTATACGGACTGGGTCATTGCGCACGTACACACGGGCGCGCTCGGGTGGAACGGGTTCCTGACCTTCGGCATGGTGTACTGGCTGCTGCCGCGGCTCTTCCAGACCGAGATCTACAGCAAGAAGGCGATGGAGCTGCATTTCTGGATCGCGAGCGTCGGCATCGTGCTGTATGTCGTGGCGATCTACAGCGCCGGTGCGACCCAGGGGCTGATGTGGCGCGCGTTCGACCAAACCGGGCGACTGGCGTATCCCGACTTCGTGGAAACCGTCGTGAAGCTCATGCCGATGTACTGGATGCGCGTGGTGGGTGGCCTGCTGTATCTCGTAGGCACCGTCATCTTCGGCTGGAATATCCTGATGACATGGCGTCGGCGGCCTGCACGGTATGACGTGCCGGTCATCGAAGCCGCACCGCTGTCGCCCACATACGTCGCGCCTCCCGTGGTGGCGGTTCCCGGCGGTGCCGTGGCGCAGTTCACCGGTGCGGCGTGGCATCGCGCGTGGGAGCGCGCTCCAATGCTTTTCTCCGTGCTGACGGCGCTGGCCGTGATCGTCGCCTCGTTGTTCGAGATTCTGCCCACGTTCCTGATCAAGTCCAACGTCCCCACCATCGCGTCGGTCAAGCCGTACACACCCCTGGAGCTGGCCGGACGTGACGTGTACATCGCCGAAGGATGCTTCAACTGCCATTCGCAGATGATTCGTCCGTTCCGCTATGAGACGGAGCGCTTCGGCGAATATTCCAAGCCCGGTGAGTCGGTCTACGATCATCCGTTCCTGTGGGGATCGCGCCGTCTCGGGCCGGATCTCGCACGCGAGGGTGGCAAGTACCCCGATCTCTGGCATGTGCGGCACTTCGAGAACCCGCGCGCAGTCATCGCCAAGTCCATCATGCCGTCGTACGCGCAGTTCCTCACCAACCCGTTGGACTTTGATCGCATTCAGTCGCGGGTGGATGCCATGGTGATGCTGGGCGTCCCCTACGGCGAAGCGGTGACCCGCGCGCCACAAATGGCGCGGGAGCAAGCACAAAAGATCGGCGCCGCCATCGTGGAACAAGGCGGACCGGCGGGCCTGGAGAACAAGGAGGTCATTGCCATTGTCGCGTACCTGCAGCGGCTCGGGCGTGACATTCAAGTGGCGAAAGTCGCCGCATCGACGGCTGAGGGGGCACCGAAATGAAGCTCTCCGACATCATGGGACACGCCGATTTGTCCATGTACGCGCAAGTTGCGCTGGTACTCTTTCTCGGCGTGTTCATCGCGGTGACGATCCGCACGTTCGCTCCGTCGCGACGTGCCGAGTTGGAGCAAACCGCACGACTGCCACTCGACGATGGCGTCACGATTGTGCATCACGTCCAGGAGAATTGACTCGTGACGAACCCGAAACAGGACCAGCCGCACGATCACGGCATCGATCGCATCATGGAACACGAGTACGATGGCATCCAGGAGTACGACAACCCGATGCCACGGTGGTGGCTCCTGACCTTTGTCGGCACTGTCATCTTCTCCGTGATCTACGTGTTCAACGTGGGGCCGGTTGGCAATGGCAACGGCCGCATTGCGGACTATGAGGCCGACATGAAGGCGTTTGCCTTGGCGCATCCCGCGCCCACCGGAACAGACATGTCCGGCGAACAGTTACTCGCCCTCGCCAAGGATAGCGAAGCCATTGAAGAAGGCGCCGAGACCTATAAGACGTACTGTGCCTCCTGTCATCGCGCCGATGGTGGCGGGCTGATTGGCCCTAGTCTCGCCGATGCATACTGGTTGCACGGGTCCACGCTTCCCGATGTCTACAAGACGGTGGTGAACGGTGTGTTGGAGAAAGGCATGCCGCCGTGGGGCAAGACGCTCAAGCCTGAGCAGTTGGCGCAGGTGGTTGCCTATGTGTCCACGCTGCAGGGCACCAATCCAGTCAATCCCAAGGCACCGCAGGGAATACAGGCAACCCCGTGACCGCACATGCTCCGCCCAGAACCACCGGGCGCGTTCTTCCCACGTTGAACGAAGACGGTACCCGGCGCTGGATTCGCCCCAAACCATCCCACGGTCCGTGGTGGGAGAAGCGTCGGGTCGTCGCCTACAGTCTCATGCTGCTGTTCTTTGCCATTCCGCACATCCGGGTTGGTGGAGAACCGATGTTTCTGATGGATCTGCCGGCGCGCAAGTTCACGTTGATGGGCTACACATTCCTGCCCACCGACACGCTGCTGCTCATGTTCGCCCTGGGCAGCATCATTATCGGCATTTTTCTGATTACCGCGCTGTTCGGACGCGCCTGGTGCGGCTGGACGTGTCCGCAAACCGTGTACCTGGAGTTCCTGTTCCGGCCCATCGGTCGCTGGTTCGATGGCGGCTACACGGGATCGCGAAATCTCGACAAGAAGGGGGCGTGGTTCACGCCGATGCGCATCGGAAAGTACGTGACGTTCTTCCTGATGTCGCTCTTTGTGTCCCACACCCTGCTGGCGTTCTTTGTGGGCACGGAGAACCTGTACCACTGGATGCTGAACTCACCGGCGGCGCACCCGACAGCGTTCTTTCTGGTCACGCTCTTCACCGGCATCGTCTGGTTCAATTTCACCTACTTCCGTGAGCAGACGTGCCTGATTGTCTGTCCCTACGGACGCTGGCAAGCGGCACTCATCGACCGCCAATCAGTGATCGTGGCGTACGACGTGAAGCGTGGGGAACCGCGTGCGCTTGGCACCACCAATCGCCCTGACGGCGCGGGTGACTGCATTGAATGCGGGGCCTGCGTGCAAACGTGTCCCACCGGCATCGATATCCGGAACGGACTTCAGATGGAGTGTGTGCACTGCACCCAGTGCATCGACGCGTGCGACGATGTGATGACGCGTATCGGCAAGCCAAAGGGACTCATTCGCTATTCCTCCCAGGATGCCATGGCCGGCAAGCCTCGGCACCTGCTGCGTCTGCGTACCGTGCTCTATCCGCTGGTCCTCTGCGTTCTCGTAGGTGGACTCGCCACAGCACTGATTACGAAAGATGCCGCTGACATCACTGTGCTGCGCGGCGCAGGCGCACCCTTCACCGAAGAAGCCGACGGACGTATCGCCAATCAGATTCGCGTCAAGATTGCCAATCGCACCCAGCGGGAAGTGCGATACTCCATCGAACTGGACGGGCTCGACCGATCCGCACAGGCTGCCGCCGCCACCACCATTGTTATTCCGGAGAACCCGCTCGCGATCGCCGGAGGAGCCACACGAAGCACAAGCCTGTTCGTCCTGCTGCCCTCGAGCGCATTCACCAGGGGCGAACGCAACATCGAGCTGGTAGTCCGCGACGAGCAGGGAGTAACGCAACGCATTCCTCACCGCCTGCTCGGCCCTACCGTCCGGAGTGCGCCATGAAGCCAGGCATGGGTTGGCCCATTGGCATCGCGGCCGTGCTCGGCGCCACCGTCGCGGCGAACATTGCCTTCATGCGGGTGGCCGCGAACGATCCATCCATGGCCATCGAGCCCGACTACTACAAGAAGGCCGTGGCCTTCGACTCGACCATGTCCCTGGAGCGGGCCAGCAACGCCCTTGGCTGGACCGCGGTGAGTACCATCGAACCAGGGGCCAGCGGCAAGGCCGCACGAGTCCGCGTGCGATTGGCGGCGGCAGACGGGACGCCGATCGCCGGTGCCACCGTTCGCGTGGTCGCCATGTTCAACGCGCGGGCCAACGATCTGCAAAGCAGTGCCCTGCAGATGGATCCCGACAGCAGCTACAGTGCGCCGCTCGATATTCGGTTTCCCGGCGAGTGGGAGGTGCGCGTGGACGCGGTTCGCGACCGTGCGCATTTCATAGCAACGTCGCGCGTCACTGTCGCCCTCGCGACCCCGGGTGGACGCCTTCCATGATGCCCGCAGCGCTCGGCATTCTTGCGGCCAGCCTCATTGGAAGCGTGCACTGTGCCGCCATGTGCGGTGGCTTCGTGTGCTTCTACTCCGGCGCAACCGCGAGCAAGGGCGAGCGCGCCACCGCCGTCGCCCCAATGCGAGCGCACGCCGCGTACAACGTGGGCCGACTCGCCTCGTACCTTCTGCTCGGAGCGCTGGCCGGCGCACTCGGCTCCGGCGTGACCCTGCTGGGACGCATGGCCGGCGTGGCACATGCGGCTACGGTACTCGCGGGCGCACTCATGGTCGGGTGGGCCGTCAGCACCATCGCGGCGCAGCGCGGCTTCACCGTCGGAGCCATTCGTGCGCCTGAAGCGTGGCAGCGTGCGCTCGGCAAACTGCTGCATGCCGTACGCGAACAACCGGCCAGCACTCGCGCCGCGCTGACAGGACTGCTCACCACACTACTCCCGTGCGGCTGGCTCTACGTCTTCGTCGCCACGGCCGGGAGCACGGGCAGCGTGCGCGGCGGGCTCACGGTCATGGCGATCTTCTGGCTTGGTACCGTTCCCGCCCTGGTTGCGGTGGGCATGGGCGCACAGCGCGCGTTCGGACCGTTGCGGCGACGCCTCCCTTCTATGAGCGCGTTTGCCGTGCTGGTCATGGGTGTGCTGGCCATGAGCGGACATCTCTCCATGCAGGCGGGGGGCATGTCCGCCACCAGCGCCTCGAGCGTGGGCGTACAGTCCGATACGACGACACATGGACACTGACACGCTTCCTGCGGCGCGCATGAGCGGCCTTGCCGAGAGGAGCGTCGACGCGGACGTGGCGTGCGCGCACTGCGGACTGCCTGTGCCCAGTGGCCTCATCGACGCCCATGCCACCGCGCAGTTCTGCTGCACCGGTTGTCACACCGCGTACGGCATGCTGCACGCGCACGGACTCACCCAGTACTACGGGTTTGCCGAGCGCCGAGAGGCTCCCGTGCGGGCCTCGGGTCGCAAGTATGAGGAATTCGACCATCCCTCGTTCGCGCAGCTGTATGTGACGCATGCTCCGACCGGGCTGTCGCGTACTGAGCTCTATCTTGAGGGCGTGCACTGCTCCTCGTGCGTGTGGTTGGTGGAGCGCATGCCGTTGCTGGTACCTGGCGTGGCTCGCGCAGAGCTCGATGTGCGCCGTTCGCTGGCCGTGGTGGAGTGGGATCTGGCCGCTGTGCCACTGTCCGAGATCGCGCAGTCGCTGGACGCGCTCGGGTATCCACCACATCCGTTCCGGGGCGTGGCACGCGACGCAATGCGCAGGCGCGAAGATCGGGCCATGCTGGTGCGCATCGGCGTGGCCGGTGCGATTGCCATCAATGTCATGTTGGCTGCGCTCGCGTTGTACAGCGGCGATGTGAACGGCATGGACCCGCAGTATACCAGGTTTTTTCGCTGGGTCAGCTTTGCCCTGGTCGTGCCCACGTTCATCTGGCCGGGTCGCGTGTTCTTCAGCGGTGCGTGGGCAGCGCTGCGCACGCGTTCGCTGCACATGGACCTTCCGATCGCGATCGCGCTCGCGGCCGGGTTCATTCGCGGTGGCATCAACACGGTGATGGATAGCGGACCCGTGAACTACGACGGCCTGG
>JANNEV010000433.1:0-4803 GCA_031379145.1 Gemmatimonadaceae bacterium | reverse complement strand
GCCGGAGATGGCCTGGTACGATCAGAACGACAACATGGACTTGCAGGAGGAGTTCGTGCGCTTCCTCGTGCAGCGAGTGCTCGAGCGCCGACAGGACGAACTCGCGGTGCTGGAGCGAGACACGTCAAAGCTCGATTGTGTTGCGCAGCCTTTCGTCCGTCTCGACTACGGTGACGCGGTCGCCCTGGCGCAGTCCAAGGGAAGTGACGTCAAGTGGGGCGAGGATCTCGGCGCGCCCGACGAAGCCATCATCGTGGAAGAGTATCAGCGCCCCGTGTTCGTCATGAACTATCCGAAGGAGGCCAAGGCGTTCTACATGAAGGAGAATCCGGCAGACCCGCGCACGGTGCTGTGCTCTGATCTGCTGGCGCCAGAGGGGCGCGGCGAAATCA
The DNA here is from genome assembly GCA_031379145.1 of Gemmatimonadaceae bacterium. Classification (GTDB taxonomy): domain Bacteria; phylum Gemmatimonadota; class Gemmatimonadetes; order Gemmatimonadales; family Gemmatimonadaceae; genus Gemmatimonas. The sequence goes on along the minus strand of JANNEV010000433.1, from coordinate 4,411 downwards.
TCGGCGGGTCGCAGCGTGAAGATGACTACGACAAGATCCTCCATCGCCTGAAGGAAGAAGGACTTCCGATGGAGGCATACGGCTGGTATCTGGATCTGCGCAAGTATGGGACCTTCACGCATTCCGGCTTCGGACTCGGACTTGAGCGCACGATCGCGTGGATCTGTGGCATCGAGCATATCCGCGAAGTCATTCCGTTCCCGCGCATGATGGGACGTCTCACGCCGTAGTGGTGCTACGGCGTCCGCTCCGTCGCCTTGACCTCATCCCAGATCTCGTCCTGTTCAGCGAGCGACATGGCGGTCAGTCGCGCGCCGCGTGCCGTGGCCAGTGACTCCATCGCGCCGTAGCGCCGAGTGAACTTCTCGTTGGCGCGATCCAGCGCGAGCCCGGCGTGCACACCGGTCTTGCGACACAGGTTCACCACGGAAAACAGCAGGTCGCCCAGCTCCGATTCGAGCTTATCCTGATCTGTCACGGCGCCGTCCGCCGTGAGATGTTCGGCGACTTCCGCGACTTCTTCACGGACTTTGGCCATCGGTCCCAGCGCGTCTGGCCAGTCGAAGCCCACTCCTGCCGCGCGATCCTGCAGTCGGTGAGCGCGATGTAGCGCGGGCAGGCCGGCCGGCAGGCCTTCGTCGAGCGACGATCGACGGCTCTTCTCTGCTTTCATCGACTCCCAGGCGCGCTTCACGCCGTCGCCGTACAGATGTGGATGGCGCGCATGCATCTTGGCGACGAGTGCGCCGGCCACGTCGGGCATGGCGAAAGCCCCGCGGTCCTCGGCGACGACCGCGTGAAACAGGACCTGCAACAGCAAGTCGCCGAGTTCGTCCCGGAGCAGTGCATCGTCGCCGGACGCAATGGCCTCGTCCACCTCGTGAGCTTCTTCAATCAGGTATGGTCGAAGAGACGTATGGGTCTGGGCGCGGTCCCACTCGCAACGGGCCCGCAAGTCCCGCATCAGGGCAAGTGCCTCGTCGAGCGTTCGCGGGGCGGGGGAGGGCATCGGCGCCGAGACGGATTCGGGTATGTGCGTTCCATCCATGGCGCCTCGCTTCTCCAGACGGTGTGGCCTGCTTAGTGTCCCACGATGACCGCGGCAATATATCCCTTCGATCGTACGAGCTCGCAGAGTAGTGTGCGCAGGGCACACGCCTGGATTGACGTTGATCTCGATGCCATTCGTCATAATGCCGCGCTGCTCCACGCCTGCGCCGGCGTGCCGATGATCGTGATGATCAAGGCCGACGGATACGGCCTTGGTGCGGCGCCCGTCGTGCGCGCATTGGCTGGGGCGAGTCGGTCCGGGCAGGCGGGGCTCGGCGCATCGGCCGTGTGGGCCTATGGCGTGGCCACGGTGGAGGAAGCACGTGCGCTGCGCGCGGCGGGTTACGCGGGACGGCTTTGGTGCGGCACGCCGCTGCTGGCCGAGGAGTTGCGCGACGCGGCGACGGTCGGACTTACTCCTGCGCTGCATACGGCCTCCAACATCGCCGCGTGGCGAACGATCGGACGGAGCCCGTGGCATCTGGCCATCGACACTGGGATGTCGAGAGCCGGGGTACGCTGGGACGAAGTGGTGCCGCTCCGGAGTTCGCTGAGCGAGCATCCGCCAGAGGGCGTGTTCACCCACTTCCACTCCGCCGACGAACCCGACGAGTCGATGGCCCTGCAGGATGCGAGATTCGCAGCGTCTCTGCTGAGCCTCGGCGCGGCACTGCCGGCCTCGTGCATCGTGCACTCAGACAACAGTGCCGCGATTTCACGACGAGGTGCCGGGAGCGCCGGACTGGTTCGTCCCGGGATCGGCGTCTTCGGCGCCCTTGCGCGCACGCCGCTTCCACTGCTGCAGCCGGTACACCTGCGTGCCCGCATCGTAGATCTGCGGGATCTCCGTGTGGGCGAAACGGTCGGATACGGCGGCAGCTGGACGGCAACGGTTCCCAGCCGAATCGCAACAGTCCCTGTGGGGTACGCGGACGGATATCGGCGTCATCTCTCAAACATCGGATGCGGAGTGCTGCATGGGGTGCGTTGTGCCGTCGCAGGACGCGTGTCGATGGACATGACCATGCTGGACGTCACCAACGTGCCGTGTGAACTGGGCGACGTGGTGACCATGCTTGGTACCAGTGGCGAAGTCACGCTGACCACCCAGCAGGTCGCGGCGGAGGCGTCGGTGTCGCCATACGAACTGCTGACAGGACTTCGGCAGCGCCTTCCGCGCCATTACCTGGGGGACGTGTGATGGCCACGTCAGCGGGGCACGGAGACGAGATCGGGAGTCGCCGAGCGATGATTCTGGTGCTCGATGGCGTCGGCTGCGGCGCGGCGCCGGACACGGCCGCCTACGGTGACACCGGGAGCGATACCATCGGCAACGTAGCTCGCGCCGTCGGCGGGCTTCATTTGCCGAACCTGCAGCGGCTCGGGCTCGGCAATCTCGCATCGATTGAGGGGGTGGCGCCAACGGCGCAGCCCGATGGGGCCTGGGGGACCATGCGTCCGCGTTCGTGCGGGAAAGACTCCACGACGGGGCACTGGGAGATTGCGGGGCTGCATCTGGCGCAGCCGTTCCCCACGTACGCCAATGGCTTCCCGCCGGCGGTGATCGAGGCATTCGAAGCCGCCACTGGTCGCCCGGTCATTGCCAACTGTGTTGCCAGCGGGACCGAGGTGATCGGTCGGTTCGCGGCCCAACAGCAGCAAGCTGGCGCCTGGATTGTGTATACATCGGCCGATTCCGTTTTCCAGATTGCAGCAGACGAGGCGCTGATCCCACTCGATGAGCTCTACCGCGCCTGCGAGATTGCGCGCGCGCTGTTGGTGGCCCCGCACGACGTGTCGCGCGTGATTGCGCGTCCGTTCCGGACCAACGGCGAGTCCTGGACGCGCACCGCGAACCGGCGTGACTACTCGTTGCCGCCGCCTGGCGAGACGTTGCTCGACGCACTGGTCGAGGCAGGAATCGATCGCGCTGGCGTCGGCAAGGTGGATGACCTGTTTGCCGGGCGCGGAATTCAGGCGCAACACACCTCGGACAACGCCGATGGCATCCGGCGCATTCACGCATGGCTTTCGGCGAAGTCGCGTGGGTTCTGTTTCGCCAATCTGGTAGATTTCGACCAGCTCTTCGGCCATCGGAACGATGTCCGGGGTTTTCAGGGGGCCCTTGAGTCATTCGACCAGGCCCTGCCGAGTTTGCTGTCCGCTCTTGGGGAGGACGACCTGCTATTCATGACGGCCGACCACGGCAACGACCCAACCACGCCGTCCACCGACCATGCGCGCGAACGCGTTCCGCTGCTTGTGGCGGGCCCGCGGGTGCGTGGGATCGGCCTGGGGGAACGAGAGACCTTCTCCGACCTCGGAGCGACCGTCGCTGACTGGTTTGGGCTCTCATTTCGCGGTCGGGGGACTTCGTTCCTGTCGTCCGCGGTACGGACATGACGGACCCGGTGTCGGCCGCTGCCTCGCTGTCGCTCCACGAAACTCGGCTTCGGCTCATTGCCGATGCGGCTCGAGAGAATGCGTGGTGCCCGTACTCCCGCTATCCTGTAGGGGCGGCGCTGGAGTCTGCGGATGGCCGAGTCTTCGGCGGCTGCAACGTCGAGAATGCGTCATACCCGGCGGGCACGTGTGCCGAGCGCGTGGCGCTGGGCTCGGCGGTGGCCGCTGGGGCACGGCAGTTCACGCGTGTTGTCATTACATCGTCCGCCTCGGTCCCAACTCCTCCCTGTGGTATCTGTCGGCAGGCGCTTGTTGAGTTCGCGCCCGACCTCGAGGTCATCGCGATCTCTCCTCACGGGCAGACGGCGCGCTGGTCCCTCGCCGAGTTGCTTCCTGCTCCTTTCACGCCTGCGTCGCTTGAGAATGTCTGAGTTCTATCCGTTTTCTCGCTGGGTGCATCGTTGCCGCACGCGTCTCCCGCTGCTGCTGACCGGTGTACTCGCGGTCGCGATTGCGGGATGCACCGAGTCGTTCGATGGAGGCGCCGCATGCCCCTCCCTGTGCCCAACCAGGCCCGCCGCGTTCAAGGACACCACTTTTGACGCCGTGGTGCAGGACACGTCGATTGCCGGGTTCCCGTCGCTCGGCCTCTCGTCCACGTTGTTGCTGGCCAACCGGCCGGATACTGTAGTCACGCGCGGCGTGCTGCGCTTTGATATTCTGCCAACGGCGTTCAATCCCAATCGTGGCGCCGACACCGCGTCCATCACCGCGATCGACTCGGTATTCTTGCGATTGCCGCTGGACACCACGGGCCGCCGTGGGACAACGCCGGTGACGTTGGAAGTGTTTGACGTCGACACCACGGTCAATGATTCAGTGAGCGCGGTGGTCAAGGGTTTGTTCAGAGCAGACCGGCTTCTCGCGTCCATGCAGGTCACGCCATCGGCGACCCGGG
>JANNEV010000429.1:0-9765 GCA_031379145.1 Gemmatimonadaceae bacterium | reverse complement strand
ACGCGGCGATGCGCGGATAAGCCCGAACCGAGCGGCGCGCTCTGCGGCCGCGGCTGCGATTGCGCGTCCTGCCATGCGTCAGGCGCTGCAAGCAGGCGAGCCGCTTGCGGCCGCGTTCTACGTGAACTGGGACGATGACGCGTTGCAATCGCTGCGGCAGCACGTACACCAACTCGACTGGCTGATCGGCGAATGGGGCTTTCTGCGCTCCACGACCCTGCGCCTGGAAGATCGCGTCGACATGCGAGCCCTCGCGGTCGTGGACAGCCTCCCAACAGCCCAGCGCCCGCGCGTCCTCGCGATGATCACCAACGTCGATAGCGGCGGGGCGACATTCTCAGGATCACGCGTGGTGCAATTGCTCCAGAACCAGGCTGCACGCGCGCGTTTTGTGTCCGAGGTCGTGGCGCTGGTCCACACCCACAGTCTGGGCGGCGTCGTTCTCGATTTTGAAGAGATCCCCGCGACGGAGAGCCATGCGGTTGCTGTGCTGCTGGACACGCTACGGGCGCAGCTCCATGCCAGTGGCGGACTGGTCGCGGCCACCGTCGCTGCGGAAGCGGATGAGGCCACGGTCCGACAGTGGAGCGCCGCCACGGACATGCTCATCCCCATGGTGTACGACCAGCACAGCAGCGAGAGCACCGCAGGTCCCATCGCGAGCCAGCAGTGGTATCAGGCGGCAGCGCAACGATTCACGAGACTCGTGACGCCAGAGCATCTGCTGTTTGCGTTTGGCAGCTTCGGCTACGATTGGACCGACGAAGTACCGCATCGCAATGCGGACGTCATGACCTACTCCGAAGCAATGCGCGCCGCACGCGAGCACAACGTGCTCCCCATTTGGGATCCCGCAACTCTCCAACCGGTCCTCACGTGGAGCGATCCGGACTCCACCGATCACGCGGTGTGGTACCTCGACGCGGTGACCAGCTGGAATGCGCTCCACACCACGGCAGCGCTCGGTGTTGCTGGCCACGCCCTGTGGCGGTTGGGCGCCGAGGATCCCGCACTGTGGCGTGTGTTTGGTCGTGCCGCACGATCGTACGACTGGACACAGCTCCGCAGCCAACCCGCAGGCTACGGCGTGGACATTCGTGGTGAGGGGGAACTGTTGCGCGTCACGTCCCATCCGACGACGGGAGTCCGCGCGCTGACGCACGACACCGTCACCGGTCTGATCACCACACAGCAGGCCCTGCAGCTGCCGAGTCCGTGGACCGTCGAGCGAACCGGCGCGGCGCATCTGCACCGTATTGCCCTGACGCTCGACGACGGACCCGACGGCACGTGGACGCCACAGATGCTCGATACGCTCCGTTCGCGACATGCCAACGCGACGTTCTTCGTCATCGGCGAGCAAGTGCAATCGCATCTCGCGCTGACACGCCGCATTGTCGCCGAGGGGCACAGCATCGGCAACCATACGTTCTCTCATCCAGACCTGTCGCGCGTCACACCATTTACCACTCGTCTTGAGCTTGATGCGACCGCGCGGTTGCTGGAGGCCGTACTGGGTACACGAACCGTACTGTTCCGCCCCCCCTACTTCGGCGACGCGGAGCCAACCACCGTCGCGGAGCTGGCGCCAGTGGAAGAGGCGACGAACCTGGGCTACCTCACAGCGGGCGTGCATATCGACAGCGACGATTGGCGACGGCCAGGCGCCGCGGAAATCGTCCAACGTACGCTGCGGGCGCGCGCGCGCGGCAACGTGATTCTGTTGCACGACGGCGGGGGAGATCGATCGCAGACGGTCGCCGCCCTGGGACCACTCATCGATTCGCTGCGCGCACGGGGAGACACCATCGTGCCATTGGGGGCGCTGGCGGATCTTGCTCCTTCGCAGATCGCCCCCCCCTTGGTTCTGGATGGCGCATATCGCCGTTGGCTGGCTTTGGCGGGATACGGTGGCATCAGCGCCATGTTGTGGATCATCACCAGTACGTTCACCGCGGCGGCGATACTCGGTGGCGTGAGACTGCTCCTGATCCTCGTTGTTGCGCTTCGGCATCGGCTCCGACGCCCCCATCGGGGCGCTGCGTTCGCGCCCGGAGTATCGGTGATCGTCCCGGCATACAAGGAGGAGTCCGTGGTCGTCGCGACCGTCCGAAGTCTGCTCGCACAGCAATACGACGGCCCGTTGGAAGTGATTGTGGTGGATGATGGCTCGCCGGATGATACGTTTGCGATCGCGAGTCGCACGTTTGTGGCGGACTCGCGGGTCCGCGTCTTCACCAAAGTCAACGGTGGCAAATCCTCGGCGCTCAACGTGGGCCTCACCCACGCCGTACACGAGATCTTCGTTGCCCTCGATGCCGATACGGTTTTCGCGCCCGATACCATTGCCAAGCTGGTGCTTCCGCTGCAGGACCCGCGAGTGGCTGCTGTGGCCGGCAATGCCAAAGTCGGAAATCGGCTCAACCTGGTGACGCGCTGGCAGGCCCTTGAGTATGTGAGCAGCCAGAACCTCGACCGCCGCGCCTTCGCTTCCGCCAACGCCATCACGGTGGTACCTGGGGCCGTCGGCGCCTGGCGCGCAAGCGCCGTTCGTAAGGCCGGGGGCTTCAGTGACGACACGCTGGCCGAAGATCAGGACCTGACGATTGCGCTGCGCCGCAACGGCTGGCGCATTGCGTATGCCGCCGATGCGGTGGCCTGGACGGAGGCACCCGACACGCTACGGGCACTCGCGCGGCAACGATTCCGGTGGAGCTTCGGCACCCTCCAGTGTGCATGGAAACATCGTGATACGCTGTTGCGATCCCGTTATGGCACACTCGGGTGGATTGCAATGCCGAACACCTGGATTTTCCAGCTGCTCTTTGCCGCTCTGTCTCCGTTGGCCGATCTGCTGTTCCTGTTCAGTCTCATTCAACTATGGAGCACCGCAGCGATGCATGGCCTCACATACGCACGCAATGACCTGATCCACCTCCTGTGGCTGTATGCTGCGTACACACTGGTGGACATTGGCGTGGCGCTTGCAGCACTGTGGCTTGAACCCGGAGAGGACCGTCGGCTCGCGTGGCTGGTCGTACTCCAGCGGTTCGCCTATCGTCAGGTGATGTATCTCGTCGTGCTCCGTGCCGTGGTGGCGGCGGTGCGTGGCGGCATCGTCGGCTGGGGCGCGCAACAACGGAAGGGAACCGTGATACCGCAGGGCGCGCTGACGATACTCGGACTGCTCTGTGTCTTGCACGCACGACCGCTCCGCGCGCAACCGATGCCTGCGCCGTCACGCCCACCCGACATCGCGGCGCTCCCCATCACCGAGATTCCGGCGGCATCAGGAAGCACGCTCGCCGTCTTTTGGGGCGGCGATGGTGGCTGGGCCGAACTTGCCGATCAGGTCTCCCGCGACCTGGCGAAGGGCGGTATTGCCGTGGTCGGCGTGAGCTCGCGCAGCTGGCTCACCGCAGCGACCCGAGGGCCGGACGATGTGGCCCGCGACACCGAGCGTATCCTGCGTTACTACCTCAGCGCATGGTCGCGTTCGCGAATCATCCTGCTGGGCTACTCGCGAGGTTCCGGTTTTCTGCCGTTCATCCTGAACCGCTTGCCGGCCGACCTTCGGGCGCGCGTCGATCTGCTCGGCATGATGGGGGCGGAGCACACCGCGAGCTTCGAGTTTCACCTCATGGACGTGTTTCGGGCCACGAACCGCGCCACTGACCTTCCGGTACTGCCGGAGCTACGACGTGCCGGTACGGTGCCAGTGGTGTGCATTTACGGAACCCGAGAAACAGATACCATCTGTCCGGAGCTCGACGCGACTCGTTCCCTTGTCATCGCGCGAACCGGAGATCATCACTTTGACCGCGACTATCCGGCCATTGCGCAAAACATCCGGTCAGGGCTACGACTTCCCGGCCCCACAAAGTAGCCTGTGCCCTCGAGCGCAAGACGCCTTCAAGCGGTATGCTATTGGAGCACTCCCCGGTTCGGCTCGTGCTGCTCGCTGGCAGCGTCAAGAGTCGTGCACTCGCCCAGTTTCACAGACTTCACGTTGAGGCCTTGCCCAATGCACCTGTTCCCACGGCGCGACATCAGGCGTCACATGACGCTGTGCGCCCAGCACACGCGGGTCATGATCATGATCTGGGTTGTGATCCCGCTGCTTCCGCGTCTCGGCGCAGCACAATCCGGGAGCTCCACGGCATCGCGTCGCGCAATGACGCCAGTCGCCCGCGTCACGCCCGCGCAGGACTCCATCGATGCCCTGGTCACCTTTCGCGAGAACATCGCCGCCATTCACTCTCGCGACAAAGCCCGCTACCTGGCGACGTACGTGCACACCGACCGACTCGTTCGGCATTCCCCCACCGCACTCGAAACCGGCTACGTCGGCTGGCCGGCGATAACGCAGAACTCCTGGCCCGACACGCTCATCGTGAAGGAAATGCGCGTGGCCCCTATCGCGCCAGGCATCGTGTACGGCTACTATCGCTACATCGGGGTCCCTGCACCTGGAGACACGCTCACCGGCGTCTCCACCCGCGTTTTCGTTCGCACGCCGGACGGCATGCGGATCACCGTCACTGCATCGTGGAACGACGCAATGCCGGCGCCCAAGCGATAGCGTGACGTGCTGGTTCCCCGCGACGCTGACTCGCCGACATGACCTCGCTATCCAACTTCACCGCATCCGCATGAACAAGCTCTTGCCTCTGGTGGTCGCTGTCAGCACAGCAATCTCCTCCTCGCGCCCGGTTGTCCTGCGCGCGCAGACCACAGCGGACGCGCCTCGGCTTGCGTCCCTCAAGGCGGAGGCGCTGGTCAAGGTCGACACACGCGCCAAGCAGATCCAGGAGATCATCGATCAGCTGTATTCGTACGGCGAACTTGGCATGCAGGAGATCGAAACGTCGAAGTATCTGACCGGCCTCCTCGAGAGAAACGGATTTGCGGTAACGCGCGGCGTTGCCGGCATGCCAACGGCGTGGACAGCGCGTTGGGGATCGGGCAAGCCGGTAGTCGCCCTCGGTTCGGACCTCGATGGCATTCCCAAGTCCAACCAGAAGCCTGGCGTGGCCTATCGTGACACCACCGTCGGTGGCGCACCGGGGCATGGCGAAGGGCACAATAGCGGACAGGCGGTCAACATCGCCGCTGCCTTGGTGGTCAAGGAACTCATGATCCGCGACAAGATTCCCGGCACCCTCATGCTGTGGCCAGGTGTGGCCGAGGAACAGTTGGCCGGTAAGGCCTTTCTGGTGCGCGCGGGCATTTTCAAGGATGTAGACATCAACATCTTCACGCACGTAGACGACGACCTGTACGTGAACTACGGCCCCGCGCCCTCCCTGGCATTGATCTCCGCCGAATTCCGATTCTCCGGATCGAGCGCGCATGCCGCCGCCGCACCATGGCGCGGTAAATCTGCACTGGATGCGGTCATGCTCATGGCCACCGGTTGGGAGTACAAACGCGAGCATCTGCCGCTGACGCAGCGCTCGCACTACGTCATCAAGGACGGTGGTGACCAGCCGAATGTCGTACCCAGCACGGCGAGCATCTGGTTCTACTTTCGGGAAACAAGCGCTGAGAAGGTGAAGGTGCTGTTCGAAACGGCGAAGAAGATGGCCGACGGCGCCGCTCTGATGACAGAGACAACGTTTGATGGCGCGCGTATGATTGGCTCCGCGTGGAACATCCACCAGAGCAAGCCCGTCGCCATGATGATGTACGAAAACATCAAGCGCGTGGGCATGCCCGCGTGGGACAGCACCGACCAACACTTCGCGCGCGCGCTGCAGACAGAGCTTGGCCAGCCGGACTCGGGACTGCGCGTGCTACCATCTCCACTGCGTACGCCGCAGGAGGCACTCGCGCTGGCCACCAGCATGGGTTCCGATGACATCGGCGATGTTTCCTGGAATGTGCCGAGCGTCACGCTCCAATACCCGTCCAATATCCCGGGCACGCCGGGGCACAACTGGGCCGATGGCATTGCCATGGCGACGCCCGTCGCGCACAAGGGTGCGGTGGTTGGCGCGAAAGTGCAGGCGCTCTCGCTGCTCGATATCCTGCTAACACCCAGCATCGTCTCGGACGCGTGGGACTACTTCCGCAATGAGCAAACCAAGGAGACGAAGTACAAGTCGCTGCTCTCCGGCACCGACCAGCCGCCGATCTTCCTGAACGCGGAGATCATGGCCAAGTATCGGCCACTCATGGCGCCGTTCTACTACGACGCCAGCAAATACAAGACCTATCTGGAACAGTTAGGCATCGCATACCCCACCACGCGAGGCAGCAAAGCACCCCTGCGGCCCGTTCCCTGATCGTGTCCGCGCGCGACACCATGGAACCTGTGACGTTCGCGTCGGGCAACAACGATCGTGCAGCTTCTGTGAGCTGAAGGAGTCTTCTGCGAAATGCCGAAAAAGGCAAGCCACCAACCCACGGAAGCCATTGGCATGACCGTCAGTCGCGCGAACTGGGACGGGCGCGACATCAGCGGAGAGGTACACGCGCGCGTAGCATTCCGGGAAGCCGACTTCACCGAAGTCGTAAACAATGGCGCGACCTTCAGCGAGTGCTCGTTCCACGCTGTTCGCTTCAACGTTTCGGTGCACCGCGATGCGGCGTTCGTGAACTGCCGCTTCTCGAACTGCGACTTCTTCAACACCCGCTTCATCGATTGCAAACTTGTCGGAGGCCAATTCGACCGTTGCACCTACGACCTGATGACCGTCTCCGGAGGCAATTGGTCGTTCGCCCGCCTCTGCGCCGCCGATCTGCGAAAAGCGCGATTCACCGACACGCGACTGCGCGAAGCGGACCTCACCGACGCCCGCTGCGCTGGCGCGCCGTTTCGGAATGTTGATCTGTCGGGTGCGACGCTCCAAGGCGTAGACTTTTCGGACTGTGATCTGCGTGGCAGCGACCTCAGCGCCGTGGACCCGTCACACGTTGCGCTCAGGGGGGCGATCGTCGACTACCAGCAGGCGATCATCATCGCGACCGCGCTCGGCTTGGACGTTCGCGCAGAGTAGCGCGCGCAAACGCAGGGCACGCGACCGAAACGTGCGCTACCGCGACGTGCGCTACCGCGAAATGCTCTGATGACGCTCCCGGGTCCGAATCCATCCGTCGACATCGCGCCGAGCCTCGAGAATCCGATGCATCGCGTCCTGGTTAGCCGAGTATTCCAGCATCATCCGGTCCAGCTCCCGCCGCCAGGCGCGCATCTCGAACAACGGCGAATAAGCACTGACCGTGGGCTCAACGCGCGGCTCAGAGTTGGCGGACGATGGGTGCTCAGTGGTGCTCGTGCGGTCAGACTCCGAAGCACCGTCATCACGCGAGACCATCACGAGGCGCGTCGCAGCAAACCAAACGCGAACTCGCGTGTTCCGAACGCGGACGTGGCCGTGATCCACATCAGCGCCGCGGGTTCGATCAGCCGCGCGCGAACGAGCGCACCAAGGCGCACCGCGTTGAAGCCGATGTCCGACGCAAGCTGCGCCACCGTGTCACACGCCACCGGGTCGTCGCCGCAAATGAACATCAACGCGGGTTGTGGTGAGTCCGCCTCGCCGAAGGTCGCGTTGGCCATGACCTCCCGGCCAATCGAGTTGAATGCCTTCACTACCCTGGCACCAGTGGCCCACCGGCTCACTTGCTCGGCGCCGGAGTCCGTCGTTCCGTGCGTTAATACCATGCCGGGGCCAGTGGGATTCGTGGCATCAATCAGGATCTTTCCCGTCAAATCACCGGCGGCCAGCAGCGCGTCCTGCGTGGCGTTCCACGGCGTGGCCAACAGCACGAGATCTGCGTGGGCCACCGCACTCGCGATGTCCTCACGACGACTGCGCTCGCCATCGAGCATGGCGTACTTCGAGTCGTGGGGCACACGCAGTCCGAAAATCACCGTGTGTCCCTGCTCGACGAAACGGCGACCAAGTGTCGAGCCCACGTTTCCGGCACCGAGTATCGCAATGGTAGAGTGCGTCATCGCATACCTCTCCGAATCAAAGTGTTATTGCGAACGTTGCGCGCATTAGCGGCCGAGCGCCTCAACAACCAAACGCGCGGCTGCCGTCACGGAGTACTGCTGTTGGCCAGTCACCAGCCGGCCATCACGCACCGCAAACTCCCGAAACGCCTGATCAACGACGAAATTCGTACCTGCAATGCGTCGCGCTTCGTCTTCGATCCAGAACGGCTGGATACGCATACCCACAACGGCATCGGCGAACTGCTCTTCGCTGTTGGCAAAGCCCGTCCATGTCTTGCCCTCGACCAGCAGGGCACCGCTGGAAAGCCGAGTCTCCAACAGCACGCACGTTCCATGACACACCACCGCCACAACCTTGTCCCTTTCGAAGAAATTCGCAACCAGCTGCTGCAGCGCGAAGTTTCCGCGGAACGTGAACATGGGTGACTGGCCGCCAGCCACGAAGATCGCATCATAGGCGTCCACGTCGACGCCGGTGATACTCAAGGTCTCGGCCAGCTTGGCCGCGTGTGCAGGTGAGTGCTTGAATCCCAGCGACAGGATATCGTGCGCCGAATAGCCGCTTGGGTCCTCAGGATCGGAGTAGGTGTCTCCGACGATCGCGCCGCCTGCCGGGCTTCGAATCTCCACGTGATAGCCGGCCTCCGCGAACGTCCAGTACGGGTGCGTGACCTCTGCCCACCAGAATCCCACGGGCCACTGGGTCACCGACGACGTGGTCGGATTCGCCGCGATCATCAGGACCCGCTTGGGTCGATCAGGATACAACACGTTCACATTGCCACTCATGGCTCGTCTCCGGGGGTATGAGGTCTCGGGGAGACACGCCATTCATTTGTGTACAGTACGGCCAGTATGCACATTTTGGGATGATACTTACTCAAAGGAGAGCGAATGCCGGAGTTCACGTTCGACGGCAACATCTTCCAGAGCCCGGTAGAGCTCGCACTTCACGTCATCGGCGGCAAATGGAAGATGCCAATTCTCTGGCGCCTGAACCAACGCAGCTGGCGATACAGCGAGCTGCACCGCGACCTCAAACGCGTATCACACAAGATGCTCACCCAGCAACTGCGCGAACTCGAGAGTGCCGCGTTGATCTCCCGCACCGTACACCCCGTTGTACCACCGCACGTAGACTACGCAATCACGGCGCTCGGGCGCACGGCGCTGCCGGCTGTGGAGGCGCTCCGTGAGTGGGGCGCGTTGTACCGACGGCGACAGGATGCCGCTATCCGTCGCGCGTAGCATTGGTGTGCGCGCTCGTCATCACGCGCCCCGCCAGAGCAATCCCGCTCAGCAATGCACCCTCTATTCGCGGCCCGGCACACCAGTCCCCACCAGCACCCAGCCCGAGAACGCCACTGTACATCGCGGCCTCGGAGGTCACCGGATCGGGAAGCGCGTACCGCCAGCGATGGACCACTCGGTGGATGGGTGCCACCTTTGGATGAACGAGCCGCTCGAACGCGCTGGTCATGGCATCGCCGATTGCATCTGAAGACTCGTCGAGGTGTGCCGCTGACCAGGCACGAGTGCCGTGCAACACCCAGGTGTCTGCGTCCCCTCGCCGCGGCTTGCTCGCATTCCGGCCAACCCAACCAAGCACGGCATCGTCATTGACGAACCCGCCTATCCACGGAAACTCCACCAGCGCTTCGAAGACAAGCATCGTCGCGCATACCGCATGCATAGCCGAGCTCTCCGCATGCTGCGCGAGCAACGGAGCGACCGGCCCCAGAAGTTGCTGCGCCTGCGGCCCCGGTACACACACAAGTACCACGTCAAACACGCCGAGG
>JANNEV010000428.1:0-15631 GCA_031379145.1 Gemmatimonadaceae bacterium | reverse complement strand
AACCCGACGTTTCACAGGGGTGGTCGAGATCCGACCGGTACGCACCATCCACGCAAACGCATCGTGCACCGCAATGCAGGCACCGGTGATGGAGGCCGTGCGCGTGCCACCGTCGGCCTGCAGCACATCGCAGTCAACCTTGATGGTGAACTCACCAAACCGAAAATCGTCGAGCATCGCTCGCACGCTCCGGCCAATCAGTCGCTGGATCTCCTGCGTACGCCCGCCAACCTGCTGACGTTCACGCGACGAGCGCGTCCGTGTCGCCCGAGGCAGCATGGCGTACTCCGCCGTTACCCATCCCTCGCCACTCCCTCGCCGCCAGCCCGGCACGCCGTCCTCGACTGAAGCAGCGCACAACACGCGCGTGGCGCCAAAGGAGACCAGGCAGGACCCTTCCGCGTAGAGCACGGGACCACGCTCGAGTACGATGTCTCGCAACGCGTCATTTGCGCGACCGAGACGTGCGACTACGGCACTTCGTGATGAATCAGCCACGCATACGCTCGATAATCGAAGTTGTAGATTGACCTGCCTGTAACGGGATCACGACGACACGACCGCCTCGAGCGCGAACGATGTCGGCCCCAACAATGGTCTCCGGTGCATAGTCACCTCCCTTCACGATCACGTCGGGCAAGACCGCGTGCACCAATTCGTGAGGCGTATCCTCGTCGAAGACCACCACAGCGTCAACGGACTCCATGGCGGCGAGCACCAGAGCGCGCTCACGGTCGGTCCGCAACGGCCGGTCGGGTCCCTTGAGCCGGCGAACAGACGCATCGCTGTTGATGCCGACCAACAGTGCAACGCCCTCCCGACGCGCACCGTCGAGTACGTCGACGTGACCGGGATGCACCAGATCAAACACACCGTTCGTGAAGACGAGCGGACCACGCAACCGAGATCGCCACGTCACCGCCTCGCCTATCGACATGATCTTCTCGTTGGGTCGCCGCAACGGGTCCGGGCTCACCATTGCGACTGTGCACCCTCGAGCAGCTCGTTCACCAGCTGCTCGATGGCATTGCGCCGTCCGACGGCTTCACCGCCTTCGGCGTACTGACCCTCTCGTGAGATTCCTTGCCGCTTGACGAGCATTCGCCCAGTCGTTTGGTCGACGATCTCCACGTCGAGCACGATCTGCAGTCTGCGACGCGTTGACGTGGTTTGTCGAGGATCGGCGCTGACGCCGGCGGGCAGATCGACTTCGTACCGGACGATCACGCCGCGGACAACAACGTCAGCCTTCTGCTCAGATGCCTCGCGCAGATTCAGCCGCTCGCGCATCCCCTTCCGCAACTGCTCGAAGACCTCGCGTTGCAACTCAGGCACAGCAGTCTGATTGTCAAACGGCTGGACCGCGACACTGCGCAGATTCTTGGGTAGCCCGCTGCCAGCGGCGAATCCGTACAAGCATCCGTTGAGGAGGATGAGCGTGACTCCGACAAGCACCGAGGCTGAAATGCGCGCGCTGCGTCCACGCCGCGGATGCGCACGGGCCCACCGCTGCTCACGGACGGCGAAAAATCGCATCGTCGAAACCCTCGACCACCACGGTGTCCGTCACGACGATACCCAAGCGACGCCGGGCTTGCTCGTGAACGTATTGTAGCTCCCACTGCCCAGCGACGTTGCGGCGACGGCTGACCCACTCGATGACGCGTCCACTCTCGATACGTTCGACACGGCTGATTGAACGCCCCCCGAACGAGACGCGCCACGCCCTTCCGTCGGCCAGCGATGCGTCACGACCCCGAAGCGTCCCCAGATCCGCGCGCAATGTATCACCGTCCATGCGCGAGACCGTGTCCCTGCTCGCCGGGAGCGCGAGTCGGCCCAGGGTGGCCCAGAGGAGCGGGACCGGAGGAAGAAAGCGCCGCACGAGATCGATGCCGGGCACGATCAACGAATCTCCGACCAAAATCGCGTACCCGCCAGCCATACCGTTTCTCAGGAAGAAATCAAGTCGGGCCTGATCGGGTGGCGCGTGTCGGACCACACCATCGCCGCTGGCCTCGAAGGTCTCATCCTTGTAAGTCCAGGAGAAACGCAATTGCTGCGGCCGAGCAGGCAGCTCGGCCACGGGAAGCCGCGAACCGGTTGCCGTGCCGCGCAGCGGAGGAGCGCTGGGCGCACACGCAGCGCACAGCAACAGGCCGCCAAGACTCGCTCGCCAGACTGTCGATCGGCATGGACGACGGGTCAACGAGAGACTCATCGAGCCGCCGGCAGCAGCTCGACCGAGTGCAATCGATCTCCTTGCACCAACTGATCGAGCACGTCCAGCCCGGCCGTCACTCTCGCGAACACGGTGTAGTGTCCATCGAGGTGCGGCTGTGGCGAGTGGCAGAGGTAGTACTGCGCATCACCCGTGTCTGGACCGGAAGTTGCGAGGCCGACCGCTCCTCGATCATGACGCTCACGCGTCCACGCATCGCGCACCGTAAAGCCCGGCCCGCCCGATCCGTCGCCCCGTTGATTCCCGTCTTGGGCCACGAAATTCGGCACCACACGATGGAACCACGTGTTCCTGTAGTAGCCGTCGCGCGCCAGTTGCACGAAGGCTTCGACCACAAGGGGTGCGCTCTCGCCGAGCAGCTCAACGGTAATGTCACCACGGGACGTGTGCAAAATGGCGTGCAACCGTCGTGCCCCCGGACTCCACCACCGCACGGCGACTCTTGAGTACTCGTCGATGGAGCGCGTACCACCGTCGACCCGAACACTTCGCCACGATGTCAGCGGCGTGACTCGCGCCACGAGCGCCCGGTCGGCGCGCCCTGCGGCGGGCGACAGCGCAGACAATCGTGCGCGCAGCGTTGTATCCACTCGTGCGCTATCCCGCGACCAGACGCTGCCGATGAAGCGGAGCGCAGCTGCGCGCAGGTCCTCGTCGGCAGCGGCACGCGCGTAGACATCGAGCACGGCAGGTAGCTGCTCCACCGACGCCGTGCGCACGAGACCCGCGATCGCGATGGCGCGCACCTGCACACTACTGTCGCGCAGTGCGCGCACCCATTCCGCTTTCGCATCGACATCGGAGGACGCGCCCTGATTCAGCCCGGCCAACGCTGCGGCCCTCACACGGCTATCGGCATCGGCGGAGAAACGTCGCGCCACAGCGAGACGATCGACGCGACTATCGGCGAGTTGCGACTCGACGACCGCCGACCGTTCGCGCCAGTCCTGCCCGCGGCTCCACTCCGCTTCCGCGTCGGCCAAGGCGTCCGTTCCGGCGCGACGCGCCGCAACCAGCAGAATTCGACGTACCGTAAACGTACTGTCAGCGCGCCACGCGGCGCGCCAGAGCCCCGCGTCCCGCAGAAACACGCTGCCGATGTTCTCCGCCGCCGCGACTCGCACGTTGGCATCGCGATCACCCATCGCCCGCAAGAGGAGCGGACGTGTGGCGGGTCCGAATGTCGCGAGACTCCTCGCGGCATTCATTCGAACCCGCGCACTGCTGTCACCAACCAGAATTTCAAGCGTCGCACGCGACCGCTCTGCAATCGAATCTGCGACACTGCCGCGCACCAAGGCGCGCGCCACGTACTGCCGAACGAGTTCGTCGTTGTACCGTACGAGCGGGAACAGCGCCCGCATGCCTGCGGAGAGACGGGGGCGAGCAATCGCATAGGCTGCGGCGCGCACCACGTCGACGTGCGCATCGTTGAGCCACGGCGCTATGACTGCCGCCGAAAATGCCGTGAGCTTCGCCGTGGCCATGACGAGTTCCGCACGCACCAACGGGTTTCGCTGCGACGCGGTACTGCTCACGAGTGGCGCTGTCACTCCTTCACCCAGCGCGATGGCGAGCAGCCCCCGCGCTGGTTCGCCGAGCTCACCCAGCGCCCACGCCGCCTCCCGCGCAACAGGATCGGCCGCTCCAGCAACCGCACGACCGAGCCCGATCAACGACGCGGTGTCCTTCGCCAGTCCGAGCGCGAATGCTGCGCTCGACGCCACTGCGGTGTCAGAGTCGACCAGCAGGCGTCGAGCGGTTCCGTAGCGCGCGCGCAACTGCACCTGCCCAATTGCGAGCACCGCGCGCGCGCGCACCGCCGCGGATGGGTCACGGAGCAGTGCGTCGACCAGCAGCGTGTCCTGCTCGCGCCGATCGATCATCGCGAGCAGCTGGCCAGACATCCGGGTCTCAGCAGCCGCAGTGGGTGGGCCTACTGAAACAGGCCGAGGTGTACAGGCGATCGGGCACAGTAGCACGAACGCGAACCAGCGGAATCCAGCTCGGGAGCGCCTCACGATGCCGACCCAGCTATCACCTGCTGCAATCGCTCACGCAGGCTATCTGGCAGGGCGACCATTTTCCCGTCTCGATTCAAGGAAACCAGCACGGTGGACGCGGTGGCGAGCGTTCGGTCACCCATCGCGTGCGCGATACGATACGTGAACGTGAGTGCCCTCGATCGAACCTGAGTCAATGTGGTGTACACGCAAATGGGATCGTCGTACTTGGCTGACGCATGAAAGCGCACAGCCGCATCGGAAACGGCAAGCAGCACCCCCTCCTGCTCCAAGAGCGCGTACGTTGTCCCTATCGACCGAATGAAGTCAGTTCGCCCAATCTCGCACCACACGAGATAGTTGGCATGGTACACCACCCCCATCTGATCGGTCTCGGCATACCGTACCCGCAGCTCGCTTTTCGACGCTCTGTTCATGCCGGAAGATGCGCACCGGACACCGCCTTACTCAAGCGCTGCGGGGTTTGTGGCGACTCCCGGCATAGGCTAGACTACTCCCGTGCTTCCCACTCCCTGCTATGTCATAGGCGATGCGCATCTCGGCGTCGCGCCGATCGACGCCGAGCGCGCGTTGGTGGCTTTTCTCCGTCATCTACCGGGCCGCGCACGTTCGTTGGTCATCATGGGCGACCTATTCGATTTCTGGTTCGCCTGGAAGCACGTCATGCCCAAAGCAGGATTTCGCGTGCTCGCGGCGATCGCCGATGCGCGCGAGGCGGGCATCGAGGTCCTGTGGATTGGTGGAAACCACGACTGCTGGGGCGGAGACTTACTCGCGGCAGAGACCGGAGCTCGCTACACGCTCGATCCCTGGCGAGACTCGATCGGAACATGGTCCGCCCTGCTGGAGCACGGCGACGGGCTACGCGCCGTCGAAGACGCCCCGTACCGCCGCCTTCGAACGGTGTTGCGGCATCCGCTCGCCATCCGAGCGTTTGGATGGCTCCATCCCGACTTCGCCTCGCGAATTGCGTTGGCGTCATCAGATACGAGCAGACATCGTCGCGCTGGCGATGAGGGCCGCGGGTTGCTGCACGTCGGAACGCTCGCGCTGTCGCAACCTGACGACCTGCGGCTGGTGATTCACGGGCACTCGCACGTTCCCATGCTGCAACGCACCGGACAGGGTTGGTACGCCAACGCCGGCGCGTGGTACCTCGACCAGCAATTCCTGCGCATTGATGATCATCGGATCACCCGGTCGATTTGGACGGGTTCAGGCGACGGCGAGATCCTGGATGGTGGCGACCGAGATCCGGCCTGGCCCTCCCGCGTGCTGGCGCCGCACGAGTAGCTCTGCGACATCGTGCCGGCACGACACGTGCGGTCGCTGCGCGGGGTTGCTACCAGCGGAGGGTTGCGACCAGCATGGCTCCCTCAGGTCGCGGTATGGCGGCGATCTTGACTGGGACGTCCCACAGCTGGGCCGAGACGAACGCCTCTGCGCCCGACAGAAGATGATTGAATGCCAAAACGGCGAGCCAATCCTCAACGTGCAGGCGTCGGGTTCGAACAAGGTCGGCGGTGTAGGCGTTCGGACCGCGCGCCGATGGGGTGCGTGCGCTGCCATTCACCGTGAAGGTCACTGGCAGTGAATCGCCGAGATAGCGACGGGCTTCGCGAAGGTCGGCGCTGCTGCGCCGCCACATGGTGATGGCGGTGAGTTCAACGCCGGCGAACAACGCGCCGGAGACGCCCCGATCGAGCCGAGACTGGCCAAAACCAGGCAGCGCCAGGGAGTAGAGAAACGCCTGCTTCGGCGTGACCGGTGGCGTGAGCCGAGTCACGAGCTTCGGGCCGCGATCAGGCTTCGAGGTGACGCGCGCGGTGTCCGCCGATGCACGCCGCGTCGAGTCGGGCTGCTGCGCGGGCAACGACGACACCAGCAGCGTCAAGAACGAACCAGCGACCGCGAGCGTATGCCACCGTGGTCGAGGCGCGCGGTCAGCCATGCTCAACGCCGAGGCAGCGCGACAATGGCTTCGATCTCGACGCGAACGTCGCGCGGCAGGCCGGCAACGGCGACGGTGGAACGTGCGGGGCGCGCGTCGCCGAAGACCGCAGCATACACGGCGTTCACGGCGGCAAAGTCCGCCATGTCCCGCAGAAACACCGTGGTCTTCACCACGTCTGACCACGACGCCCCAGCGGCTTCGATGACCGCCCCCAGATTCTTGAGCACTTGCGTCGCTTGCGCCCCGACGTCGGTGGACACCACCTCCATCGTTGCCGGATCCAGCGCAATCTGCCCCGCCGTAAACAGGAATCCGTTCGCGCTGACGGCTTGCGCGTAGGGGCCAATGGCCTTGGGAGCGTGATCGGTGTGTACAATTTCCAGTGGCATGATCAGGACAGTGTGGCGTTGGACGTCAGCGGATCGGGAAGAGAAAACAGTCGCTGGGTGTTCTGCAGTGCAATGGACCCCAAGTTCGCCGCAGAGGTCCCGCGTGCGCCGGCCAGGCGTTCAAGGGTGAGCGAGACAAACGAGGGTTCGTTTTGCTTGCCGCGATGCGGAACCGGAGCGAGATACGGCGCGTCTGACTCCACGAGGAGCCGATCGTCCGGAATCATCCGCAACAGCTCTGGATCCGTCCACGACTTGAACGTAATGATGCCGCTGAACGAGACATACCACCCCGCGGACAGTCCGGCCTCCGCGAGGTCGCGAGATCCAGTGAAACAGTGCAGCACGCCACCGACACCGGCGAGTCCCGCGTCACGGAGGAACGCCATGGTATCGAGCTCGGCCTCTCTCGTATGGAGAACCATGGGCAAACCAAGATCACGCGCCAGCTCCAGCTGCTGACGAAGCACGGAGCGTTGCTGGTCACGCGGCGCATGATCGTAGTGGTAGTCGAGACCACACTCGCCGACCGCGACTGCCCCGACCGCCGCGGCCTCACGAATTGCCGCGCTGCTCTCACCAGGATCCCACAAGGCGGCATCGTATGGATGGACCCCGCAGGTGTGAAACACATACCCCGGGTACCGACTCGCGATCGCCTGGGCCCGACGGGCGGCAGCGGGAGACTCCCCGATACAGACGAGGGCCCGCGCACCAGCCTCGCGGGCCCTTTCGATCACTCTATCGACCGTCTGGCTGAACGCAGAATCAGCGAGGTGCACGTGACTGTCCGCGTACACCGTCACGCAATCACCTCGCTCGAGACGTCAGCCCACCCGCAGTCAGCGCGCGACTGCCCGCTCGTTTCCGCGCGGCTTGTTCGGAGCCGGTACGGTTGGCGACGCGCCATCTCGCATCGCTCTACCAGCCGCCTCCGACGCGGCGCGAGGGTAGCGGGATTCAATAAACAGCAACACGGGGCCGGCAACGTAGATGGAGGAAAACGTGGCGACGAAGACGCCGAACGCCATGACCCAAGCGAACGGCCGAATGACCTCGCCGGCGAAGAAGAGCAGCGACAATGTTGCGGCGAGCACCGTCGCATGCGTCATGACCGATCGCGGCAACGTCTCATTGATGGCACGATCGAGCACGGCCGCCATGGACTCACCCTTGGTGCGCTTGCGAAGATCCTCACGCACGCGATCGAAGATGATGATGGTATCGTTCGCCGAGTAGCCGAGCAGTGTGAGGATGGCCGCGACGACCGTCAGGGACACTTCCAAGTTCATCAGCTTTATGAACGCAAAGGTGACCAAGATATCGTGTGCCGTTGAGATCACGGCCGCCAGCCCGAAACGCCAGTCGAACCGAATTGCGAGATAGATCAGTGTGAAGATGGATGTAATGATCATGGCCAGGAAAGCGCCACGTCGGAGCTCGCCACCAACCTTCGGACCAACCGCCTCGGTTCGCCCGAGCGTGAACGCCTGCGCACCGAACTTCTGCTCGAGAGCGGTCTTGATTTCCTTTGACACACCCTCCGCGCCAGCGGCCTGCGCCTGCACCTGCTTCGCTTCGCGTGCGCGAATTGTGTAGTCCAGCTCGTTGCCAAACTGCTGGATTTCAGCGCCCGTGATACCGGCCTTATCGAGGGTGCCGCGTAGCACGGAGACGTCAGGCTTCTGGTTGAAGTGCACTTGCATGAGGGTACCGCCGGTGAACTCAACACTGTAGTTCACGCCGCCGGTAACAAAAAACGAGGCAAGCCCCAGGGCGATGAACGCTGCAGTCAGGCCAGCAGCGACGCGCCAATGGCGGACGAATTCGAACTTGGAGTGATGAAAGATGCGGATCATTATCGCCTCAGATACTAAGCGCCTGGGAACCGCGCGAGCGGTTCATCCAGAGCAGGAAGAAGGTCTTGCTCACGAAGATCGCAGTGAACAGCGACGCGACAAGGCCCGCGATGAGCGTCACCGCGAAGCCGCGCACAGGCCCGGTGCCATACTGATACAGCACCATGCCCGAGAGAATCGTGGTCGCCGAGGTGTCAACGATCGCACTCATCGCATGATTGAAACCCTCGTCAATTGACAAACGCACGGACTTGCCGAGTTCCAACTCTTCTCGAATGCGCTCGAAGATAAGCACGTTCGCATCAACGGCGATGCCGATGGAGAGCACGAAACCGGCGAGCCCGGGTAGCGTGAGCACCGCATGAAAACCGGCAAGCGTGGCGAGCGTGTACACGAGGTAGAGCGCCAGGCCTGCGACCGCCAGCAGGCCGGAGAAGCGGTAGTAGCCGACCATGATGACCACGATCAACAGCAGCGCGATCCCGAGCGCAAGTACTCCCTTGTTGATTGAGTCCTGTCCGAGACTGGCGCCGATCGTTCCGGACTGCGCCACCTTGAGCGGAACCGGGAGCGCACCAGCACGGAGCACGAGGGCCAGGTCCTGGGCCGCCTGCAAGGTACCTCCACCGAGCGTGATCTGTCCGTTCCGCCCGATGGCACTATTGAGCGTCGGTGCCGTCACGACCCGCTGATCAAGGACGATGGCCATGTTGTCCTTGACATGCTTCCCGGTCTCGACCTTGAAGCGCCGCGCCCCTTCATTATTCAGAGTGAACTGCACGACGTTGCCTTCGACCGGATCAGTAGAAGGACGTGCATCCGTTAGCACCTCTCCCGTGATGATGGGTCGCGAGTCGAGAACGTAAAACGCGCGAAATCGCTGCGCGCCGTTCACGAGCGAGTCCACGCCCCAACGGATGACTTTGCCTGGCGGCATGGCGTCCTTGAGCGCCTGCAACGCGAATGCGCGCTCGAACGCGCCGTACGCGACTTCCGGAATGATGTACTGCCCCGGTATCTGCCCGGGTTGCACGTTCGACGCGAAGAGCCCACCCGTCTGGGGCAGCGTCTTCTTGGCGCTGTCCGCAGCTGTCGAATCGGCCTTCGTGCTGTCGGCCTTCTGCGTAAGCAACGACGTGACGCCGACCTTTGCGGCGGTGTCGCCGCCAGTCTTCGCATCGGCGACCGCGATACCTGCGGCGCGAACGATCTCATCGAAGCGCGGCAGCACCTTTTCAAGCGCTTGCGTCTTGTCGGTAATCTGGAACTCCAGAAACGCAGACTTCTGCACGACGTCCTGCGCACGCGCCGCGTCATCGATACCTGGAAGCTCGACAATCAGGCGATCGGTGCCCTTCTTCTGCACGACAGGTTCGGCGACTCCGAATTCATCGATGCGCTGCCGGACCACCTTGAGCGCGCGATCCAGCGCCTCGGACTTGTTCGCGACCGCCTGTTTGGACTCATCGACCTCGAGCTCGAGGTGCATCCCGCCCTGCAGATCGAGCCCACGTTTGAGCGGAACGCGCCGGACCGTGTCGTAGACGAATACGCCATCTCGCTTGACCCGTTCGATAACGGTGCGCGGAAAAAGAGCCCACGCGGAGGCCACGAGGAGTCCCACAATGAGCAGGACGCGGTACTTCAGGTTCGCCATCGATGCCGGTGGCCAGGGGTGAGAACGGTCGACGAAACGCCGCCGGATTGATCGCGGTCGGGCACCCGGGAAACCGCCCGAGCCGACCAGTGGATGAGGAGCGAAATACGCCTAGCCTTGAAACTTAGACGCCCCGTCAGCGCTGCGGTAGTTCGATCGCCGGAAGATTCTGCGTCAGCGCTCGTCTGGCGTCCCGTTCGTCTTCGACGAGCTGGGCCTTGAGCGCGTCGACGCCGGAAAACCTCTGCGTCGCGCGAAGTCGGGCGACGAAGTCGAGGCGTACCCACGCGCCGTACCAGTCGTGTTCCGCATCAAACACATGTGTCTCGATTCGCCGTTCCCGCTCGCCGAAGGTCGGCCTCGGCCCGAGGTTCAACATTCCGGTGAACGGGCCAATGGGAGTCTGAACGCGTACCGCGTAGACCCCGTCGGGCGGCAGCAACTTGCGAGACGACGGCGCCTCCAGATTCAGCGTGGGATACCCGAGGAGACGCCCGCGGCGGTCGCCACCGACCACCCGTCCGCTGACGGAGTACAAACGGCCGAGTCCGGCTGCGGCGGCGCCGAGTTCGCCGGCAGCCACAGCGCGGCGAATGGTCGTTGAGGAGATCGCGAGTCCATCGGCGGCGTGAACGGGAGGCAACACGGTCATCCCAAAGTCACGCGCCGCAGCGAGACCCCGCAGTACCTGGATGTCACCCAGACGACCGCGACCAAATCCGTGATCGTGCCCCACCAATAGTTCGGAGAGCGAGAAACGTGCGCGCAGGATCTTGTCGACGAAATCGACGGCTTCGTATGCCGCGAGCACCGGGGTGAACGGCAGCACGACCACGTAGGTGACGCCGCTCTGGACAAACTGCTCCAGCTTTTCGTGGTGCAGTGTGAGGAGCGGGGGCGCAATGATCGGGTTGACCACCTCGAGCGGATGAGGCTCAAAGGTCACCACCATCGACGGACGGTTGGTGCTTCTTGCACGCTCGACGAGCTGTCGAAGCACGTCCTGATGTCCGCGGTGCACGCCGTCGAACGTT
The DNA here is from genome assembly GCA_031379145.1 of Gemmatimonadaceae bacterium. Taxonomy (GTDB): domain Bacteria; phylum Gemmatimonadota; class Gemmatimonadetes; order Gemmatimonadales; family Gemmatimonadaceae; genus Gemmatimonas. The sequence continues at coordinate 4,472 of JANNEV010000428.1, read as the reverse complement.
CCGACGGTGATGACCGTGCCGGTGTCGCTCAACGGCAGCCCAAGCTCTCCATCAAACGGAGTCGGCACTATGGCTCACCGCCGAGCAGAACGACACGAGGCTGCCATCGGTCTCCGGCGATTCGATCGCCAATACCGAGAACCTGCAGATCGCCGCTCCTGGGCTGGTCGGTCGACGCTGCGAGCGCAAGCGCGTCAGGTTCCCGAACGAAGGCGACTCGCGGCCCTGCGTTCGTTGCACGAATCGCGCGTCCGTGCGCAAGGTCGCGCACCGCGCCTTCGTTGAGCGCCTCTGTCGCAATCTCTCCCAAAGCGGGAAGCGCGGAGCGCAGCGGCACGTCACCGTCCGCAATCGCGCCGGGCAAGAGCGCCGCGAGCGGCGTGGCATCGTCGACGCGCGCCGTGCCGCTGGCCAGCCGTCGGAGCGACAGGCAGTGGGCCGCACTGTGCAACGCCCGTCCAAGATCCCTAGCCAATGCGCGCACGTAGGTTCCGCCCGCGCAGGTTATTCGAGCCCGCACCTCCGTGTCGCTCACGTCGAGCAGCTCCCAACCGTGCACAACGACGTCGACGGCGGGGAGATCCACCGCCAGTCCGCGACGCGCCAGTGAGTATGCTCGCTGGCCATCGACGTGCTTGGCGGAGTACGATGGCGGAACCTGTGACAGGCGCCCGGTCAAGCGCGACATCGCCTCGAGCAGCAACGCACGGCCAGGCGCAGTCTGCAGCGGTGGCAGCGGAGCTTCCTGCACGACCTGTCCGGTCGCATCGTCCGTATCGGTCTCCGCCCCAAAACGCACCACGGCGTCGTACACCTTGGGCTCGCCTTGAACGAACGGAAGCAGACGAGTGCACTGCCCGAGTCCGAGAACGAGCAACCCCGTCGCGAATGGGTCGAGCGTTCCCGCGTGACCTACACGCCGAGATCGCGCCGCACGACGGACAACGGCGACCACGTCATGCGATGTGATCCCAGCGGGCTTATCCACGTACAGCAATCCGTCCACAGCGACCTGACGCTCGTGCGCGCGTGACGTTTGATCAGGTGCCGGACGGTACGTCACCGTCCAACGACACCGACGGCGCACCTGTTGCTTCGTCCGGCGCGGGAAGCTGCTCGCTCCCGCGTTCATTCCGAACCTGAGCGAGCAGCTGCTCGATCCGGGACGCGCGTGCGATGCTTTCGTCAGCCTTAAAGTGAATCTCGGGTGCATTGCGCAGTCGCAGCGACTTGCCAAGCATGGAACGCAAATGAGATGCGACACTGGCGAGCCCCTCGAAAGTGGCCTTGATCGCATCGGCCTCTCCCATGACACTCACAAACACGTTCGCATGCCGAAGGTCTCGTGTCATCTCCACCGCTGTGACGGTGACGAATCCACGAATCCGCGGGTCCTTGGCGCCTTCCGAAAGGAAGGTCGCCACCTGTTCGCGGATGGCCTCGGCGACGCGGTCAGGACGCCGCGGGTCGGCCATGGATCCTCCTCAGGACTTCGATGCCTGGTCGAGCGTTCGCGCGACTTCCTCGGTGCGGTAGCACTCGAACACGTCGCCGACCTTCACATCGTTGAAGTTCTCGATGCCGATACCGCACTCGTAGCCTTCCTTGACTTCCTGCACGTCTTCCTTGAAGCGACGGAGCGACGCGATTGCACCATCGTACACCTCGACTCCATCGCGGATGACGCGAACGCGCCCCTTCCGACTGATGGTGCCGCTGCGCACGGAGCAGCCTGCAATGACGCCGACGCGTGCGACCTTGAACGTCTCGCGAACGGCTGCCTCACCGTACACGATCTCGCGACTCTCCGGCCGCAACATGCCTTCGAGTGCGGCCTTCACGTCCGCAACCGCCTCGTAGATGATGCGGTACAGCTTGATCTCGACCCCTTCGCGCTCGGCCGCAGCGCGCGCGTTGTTGTCGGGACGGACGTGGAAGCCGATGATGATGGCCCCGGACGCCTTGGCGAGCAGGATGTCGGTCTCCGCAATGGCGCCGACACCGCGATGCAGGATTTCGACCGAAACTTCCGGATTGGACAACTGACCCAGCGCGTCGGCGAGTGCTTCGGCCGGTCCACCCTGGTCTGCCTTGATGACGAGGCGCAGCTGGCGTTTCTGGCCAGCGGACGTCTGCGACATGAAGTCTTCGAGGGAAACGACTCCACGCGTGGTACGCCGACTCTTCGCTTCGCGATCCAGCCGCTCGCGGCGCTGCGCGATTTCGCGCGCTTCGGCCGCGTCTTCCACCACGATGAGCTGATCGCCCGCCATGGGCACGCCCGTGAGTCCCAAAATCTGAACCGGGATTGCCGGACCAGCCGACTTGACGGTCTTTCCGCGCTCGTCCAACAGCGCTCGCACCCGTCCGGAGTAGATGCCGCAGATGTAGTCGTCGCCGACCTTGAGCGTGCCATTCTGCACGAGCACGGTGGCCACTGGACCCTTGCCCTGATCGAGCTGGGCTTCGACCACCGATCCAATGGCGCGACGGGACGGATTGGCCTTGAGCTCCAGAATGTCCGACTGCAGCAGGATCTGCTCCAGCAACTCCGCGACACCGGTACCCTTCTTGGCCGAAATCTCCGAATGCAGCACGGTTCCGCCGAAGTCTTCGAGGACGACATCGTGCTGAAGCAGGTCCTGCTTGACCTTGCCGATGTTCGCGGTGGCCAGATCGACCTTGTTGATCGCGACAATGATCGGAACGCCAGCGCTCTTGGCGTGCGAGATCGCCTCGACCGTCTGTGGCATCACCTGATCGTCAGCGGCGATGACAATGACGACAATGTCGGTCACTTGTGCACCGCGTGCACGCATCGCGGTGAACGCTTCGTGGCCCGGTGTGTCGAGGAACGTGATTTGACGACCACCCGCCACCTGCACATGATACGCGCCGATGTGCTGGGTGATTCCACCGGCTTCGCCGGCCACGACGTTCGCCTTGCGGATGTAGTCCAGCAGCGAGGTCTTGCCGTGGTCCACGTGCCCCATGATGGTGACCACGGGCGGACGGGGACGCAGGTCTTCGACTTCGTCAACCACCGCAGTTTCCGTGGTCAGATCGGCGGCGTAGTCGCTCTCCTTCACGGCCTGGAACCCGAACTCGCCGGCAATGAGCTCGATCTGATCGAAGTCGAGTCGCTGATTGATGGTGACCATCAATCCAAGCGTCTTGAACGCGAAACCAACGATCTGCGTGGCCGGTACCGCGAGAATTTGCGCGAGCTCGGACACGGTAATGAACTCGTTGACGCGCACTGTCTTTCGCTCGCGCTCCGCCGCCGCGACGCGCTGCTCTTCCATCTCGGCGCGCATGTCAGCCCCGAAGCGGCGCCCTCCCCCGCGGCGAGACGGCGCACCGCGCATGGCGGTCATCGTCTTCGTGATGTTGGCCGATACGGCTTCCTGATCGACCGACCCACGCTTGCCCTTCTTGCCGCGACGCTGCTGCGAGCCCCCCGATCCGGCTGGGCCGGGCGGTGGATTGCCAACACCGTTCGCGTTGCTTTGTGCCTGCGGCGCCGACGACGGCCGTCGATCATCACGTCGCTGACCCTGACCGAGCCCGCCGCCGGGGGCAGCGGAGGCGATCGGTCGAGCGGAGCCGAAGTTCGGTGAACCGCCTGACGAGTACGGCCTTGGTCGGGGGGCGCCTGGAACGACCGGACGTGGGCGCGGACGATCGGGAGGCAGTGCCACGGCGTCCGGTGCCGCCATCTCGGTCTTGGGCAACGCCGGCGATGTGGACGACTCGACCGAGGTTGGCGGAGCCGCTGGCGACGGGGGCGCCGCGACAGCGGCTTCCGTTGGCGGCTTCGCAGCGCCGCCAGGGGCGACGGCATCGGCTACCACCGACTCTCGGGAGGCCACCTCTACCACAGCCGTCTCCACGGCCGGAGACGTCGATTCCGAACGCTCGACGACAGTGTCAACGGGTGCGATCGGCCGCTCGACATGAGGTCGAGGCACGGCCGCTTCGATTGGCGCGGATGCCTCCAACGGCTTTGGCTCCGCTGCCTTCTGACGGGAGACCGGCTCGATGGCCGCCTCCGCGACGGGCACAACGGGAGTTTCGGCGGCCGGCACGTGCACGGCAGCGACCTCGTGCACCTCCTCCGCGGCGGCATCCTCCTCGGTCCGGCGACGCCGCCGAACCGCGGGTGCAGCAGATTCCGGCTCGGCGACGGGTACCGGCACGTCGGGGGCCGCCGCGCCGGTGCGCCGCCGTCGAGGCGCAGCCGGTGCCGGCTGCGCCTTTTCGGCGCGCACTCGCTTTTCACGCTCCCACCGAGCGCGGATACGCGAAACTTGATCGTCGGTCAGCAGCGTCAAGTGGCTGCGAACAGGAAGATCCATCTGGCGCAACAAAGCCAGCACCTCGTCTGCCGAGATACCGAACTCCCCTGCCATGTCATGCACACGAAGCTTGCTCAACCCATCCTCCTACCGCGAAACGCGCGTCGCGTCGCC
>JANNEV010000407.1:0-10386 GCA_031379145.1 Gemmatimonadaceae bacterium | reverse complement strand
GTTGCGTGGATGCGGACTGTCCACCGCAAAGACAGCGGCTATCAGGGATCTCGCCCATCACGTGGTCGACGGCCGCCTCCCGCTCGATCATCTGGACGAGATGCCAGACGAGTCCATCATCGATGCACTGGTGGCCGTGCGCGGTGTGGGGCGTTGGACGGCGCAGATGTTTCTGATGTTCCGGCTGGGCCGTCCGGATGTACTTCCCGTGCTCGATCTCGGCGTGCGCAAAGGCGCACAGCGCATATACCGGATGCGCGCACTTCCTGAAGCGGAACGCTTGGAGAAGCAGGCCAGAGCCTGGCGGCCGTGGGCGTCGGTCGGCAGCTGGTACTGCTGGCGCGTCCTGGACCTGAACGACGCCGGTGGCTGGTAGGCTGTCGCCCGGGTCACGTGAACCAGCAGGGCGTTACACGCGTTGGACGAATACATGCTGGCGCGACACCCACCGTTCAGGTCATGACTCAAGTCTTCCAGAAGGTTCTGCAGGTTCCGGTCCCGGTTGAGGAGCTCTTCGCTTGGCATGAACGTCCGGGCGCGTTTGCCCGACTTTCGCCGCCGTGGGACCGGCCTCGCGTCATTGAACAAAGCGGCGGCATCAAGGATGGCGCCCGCGTGGTTCTCGAGGTGCACGCCGGGCCGATCCCGACGACCTGGCGCCTGACGCATCGCGACTACGTGGCCAACCGCCAGTTTCGCGACGTCCTGGAGAGTGGGCCGTTTGCCTCTTGGGTTCACACACATGGGTTCGCTCCAAGCGGACCCGCGAGCAGCACGCTGGACGACCGGATCGAATATGCGCTGCCACTTGGCGTCATCGGCGAAGCAGCCGGGGGCGGATACGCCTCCTCGACGCTCGCGCGGGTGTTCGCGTATCGTCACGCTCTGCTGGCCGGTGACTTGGCGAGACACGCTCAGTTCGCCGACCGACCCCGCTTGAAGGTTGGAATAACGGGAGCGAGTGGGCTGATCGGGTCGCAGCTTTCGGCGTTCCTGTCCACCGGGGGGCACGAAGTTCGTCGCATTGGTCGCGGCGCCGTTCAACCTGGCGTGGTGGATGTCAGCTGGGATCCCGAGCGTGGCAAACTCGATCCGAGGGCGCTGGAAGGACTGGACGCGGTGGTGCATTTGGCCGGCGCGCCTATTGCCGACCGCTGGACCACGGAACATCGCCGGGCAATCCAGTCCAGTCGGGTCGAAGGGACCTCATTGCTGGCGCACACGCTGGCCCAACTGACGCGGAAGCCGTCGGTGTTGGTAAGCGGTTCTGCGATAGGCATTTACGGAAGTCGGGGCGACGAGCTTCTCACAGAGCGGAGCGCCTTGGGGACGGGATTTCTCGCGGAGGTCGGGCGCGCCTGGGAAGGCGCCACCGCGCCCGCCGAACGGGCCGGAATTCGTGTGGTGCATGCCCGCACTGGCATTGTGCAGGGTGCCGCTGGCGGGGCATTGGGAAAGCAGGCGCCCCTGTTTCGCCTGGGCGTCGGCGCTCGGTTGGGCGACGGACTGCAGTGGGTCAGTCCGATCGCGCTGGACGACCAGATCGGCGCGCTGCACTTCTGCGTGATGCACACTGATGTACGCGGAGCCGTGAACCTGGTCGCTCCAGAAGCCGTCACCAACGACGCCTATGGCAAGGTGTTGGCCGCCGTGCTGCACCGGCCGTATCTGGCGGTGGCACCGGCATTCGTGCTGCGCGGCATGCTGGGCGCCGAGATGGCCAATGAGACCGTACTGGCCAGCCAGCGAGTGGAGCCAACCGTACTGCAGCGCACAGGATTTCGCTTCAGATTGCCCGATCTGGAGCAGATGTTGCGATTCGAACTGGGATGTTGAATCGTCCCGCTCTACATGCGTTTGACACCAAACCCCGGCGCAACCGGTAGTATTCTACAAACATATGAACGCCATCCTGGTTGAAAGCGTCTTCTTCATCGTCCTCGTGGCGGTGGTGGGCGCTTTTGTCTTGACCGCCCTCGGGTACACCCCGTTCGGTACGCGAGTCAAGCAGACGGTGAATCGCCGTCGCATTGAACGGCAGGCCGACTTGACCTGCCCCGTCCACGGACTGCAGCGCGAGCACGAGCTCGTGCGCCTGACCTCGGGCGAACCCTTATGTCCACACTGTTATCGGGAGGCCCTCAATGGCCACGTCGATTGATGCTACGCTCGAAGGACTCCGCAATTCCATGCGCAACTCTGTTACCGGGGGTGGCGGCGGTGGCGGCGAAGGCGGAGGAGCCAGCGGTGGTACCGTATTGAAGATCGCGGCTGCGGCCTTGGTGCTGCTGCTGGGTTCGTTGCTGGCCAAAAACATGGTGGCCTACATCGAGCCCGGGCATGTTGGCATCGTCATTCACCGCGGCGGTGGCGGCGTGGATCCCGTTCCGCTGGGCGCCGGGTTTCACCTGCGCAACCCGCTGATGACGCAGATCAATGAGTATCCCACGTTCATGCAAACGATGGTGCTGACACAAGCCTCCACGGAAGGCTCGCCAAACAACGACGAGATCAACGTGAACTCGGTGGAGGGGCAGCCGCTCTCCCTCGACGTCTCGATGTCGTTTGAACTGCGCCCGGATCGCGTACCCGCGTTGTATCAGACGTTTCGCACGGATATTCACGCCATTCAGCACGGGTTCATCAAGCAGGCCATCCGACAGTCGCTCCAGGAAGTGGTTGGCAACGAGGAAATCGCTGCCATCCTTGGCCCCAAGAAGGCGGAAGTGGTGTCGCGTACGCAAATCATGTTGCAGAAGCGACTGGACCCGTACGGTATCGACGTAAAGCAATTCACGCTGAACGAGTTCCGGGCCCCGAAGGCCGTAATGGATGCCATTTCGCTCAAGAACGTGATGCAGCAATCGGCGCTCACTTCGCAGAACGAGTTGCAGAAGAACACGTTCCAGGCGCAGGGTGATAGCATCAAGGCGGCTGGTCGCGCCAAGGCCATCCTGACTGAAGCCGAGGCGCAGGCCAAGGCCAACGAACTGTTGTCGCGCAGCATCACCGGTTCACTGGTGCAGTACGAGATGGCCAAGCGCTGGAACGGGCAAATGCCGCAGGTGACCGGCGGAGCCATGCCCATGTTGCAGTTGCCCGGCTCCACCAAGCCGGAGTAACGCGCGTGCCACGCGTAGAGTTTGATACGATGCCGGAATCGGCGCGGGTCTGGGTGTTCGGTGCGGCTGCACCTGTGTTGGGCGAGGCCAGCGCGGTGATGTTGCAGGCGGTGGATCGGCATCTGCACCAGTGGAACGCCCACGGCGTTCCACTGGTGTGCGCACGGCTGTGGCGTGACGACCGGTTTCTGGTGGTGGCCGTGGACGAGCGCGCGTCTGGTGCGTCGGGTTGCTCCATCGACGGGATGTTTCGGGTGCTGGCCGATGTCGAGCGCGAGGTCGGCACCACGCTCGTTGGTGGCGGCCGAGTATTCTGGAAGGACGATGCCGGTGCCGTGCAGTCAGCCGCGCGCAGTGGCTTCATCGCCGCCGCCAAGTCGGCAGCGGTCTCGGTGACCACCACCGTCTTCGACACGACGGTGACGACAGTGCAGGAATGGCGGCAGCACTTCGAGCGTCCGGCGGGGGAGAGCTGGCACGCCCGGTTGCTGCAGGAGCAAGGGGCGTGATTACTGCGCGCTGGTGAGCGCGCCAATCACGCGTTGCGACACCCAGCGTCCGGTCGCCGCCGTGGGGTGAAACCCGTCCCAGAAGAAGAACGCGTTCGGTGTGGTGCACAGCGGCACGGCCGGAGAAACGAAGCAGGGCGTGCTCAGCGACGTGAACCCGAACGTTGCCGGATTGGCAAACACCTCGGCGGAGAACGCGCCAAGGTCGAACAGAATCAGGTTAAGACCAGCCGATGCCGAGCGCACTGCGGCAAGCTGGCTCGCCAGCGCCGTGTTGAACTGCGTGGAAAGTGCGGTGGCGGTTGCGATGGCCAGCTGCCCCTGTGCTCGTACCAGGGGCGTTCGTCCGATATCGGTGCTGTTGACCAGAAGAATGTTCCGCGCGCCTGCTGCATACAGGCGGGTCACCATGCTTACGGCGTTCGTGACTGCGCCGGCGATGATGGTGGCGGGCGCCGCGGGATTGGTTCGCCCTTGTACGAGCGCGTCGTTGATGTCGTTGCCGACGGTGGCGGCGTCGATGATGAACAGCGCCGTCGCCCGATTGCCCGTGACCGCTGTCGGGGCAGCAAGGAACAAGTCGACCTGCTGCATCATGTTGGGCACCGCCTGCACGGTACCGGCGATCGGCCCAGTACGGGCGCCGGCGAAGGCGTAGTTGGTTCCGCCAATGCGCGCGGGCGCAACAATGCCCCCATAATTCTGCGCCACGATCTCCACCCACAGCTGCCCATTGGAGTATTTGCCGGTGGCGTAGGGCGGTGCGGGCGGGCACGCGGTCGCACTGAGATTGCACGCGTTTCCGGTATCGTCGAGGCTGGCACCGAATACGTACGTCGTGCCAAAACGCGGTGGTGAGAACGGCGTCGTGGCGCTGTCGCTGCACGAGGCGAGCAGCAGTGCGCATGCGGCGGCAGCGCCGATTCGGACCAGCGGACGAAAACGCATGGGTACAATCGAAGAGTGAATGTCTCGGTGGCAACGAGCGCCGTAACGACAATCTATCGTAGCCACTCGTCAAGATGCATACGCACAAACGCGTCGTCGTGCAGCTCCGGAAAACGTCGGGACAGGCGGGAAATCGCCTCGCCTTGTCCCGGCGACAGCTGCTCGTTCGTGTCGAACGTCCACGTACCCCGCACCAGACCCTGCAGCCGCAGCAATTCGAGAATGCCGGGCAGGCAGCCCGCATAGCCGTTGGCGGCGTCGAAGATCACCGCGTTGGCCATGCTTTGGGCCGCACCGCGCGACAACCACTCGCTCGGCATCGTTGGGTCGCCGGTCGCGTGCCACGCGCGAATGTCGTCGAGCCATTCCACTGCCCGACGTGTCCACACGGCCCACTGTCCGAGCAGACCGCCCACGAAGTGCCTCGTGCCCACGCGCGCGCCTGTGACCACCGGAATGCGGGTCACCAAATCCGGAATGATCGCGTCGTCGTTGCCGGTGTAGAGGGCAATGTCATCGCGCCCCGCATCCGCCACGGCACGGACCACATCCAACGTGGCATACCGGTCAAACGGCGCGACCTTGATCGCCACCACGTTGGCGATCTCGGCGAACTCACGCCAAAAAGCATACGACAGTCGACGACCGCCCACCGCCGGTTGCAGATAGAATCCGAACAGCGGAATTGCTTCGGCCACGTGGCGACAGTGCGCGAGAATGGCGCGATCGTCTGCGTCACGCCAGGCACCCAAGGACAGCAGTCCACAGTGGTAGCCAAGGGAGCGTGCAATGGCCGCTTCCTTGATGGCAGTGCTCGTATCGCCGACCAGGCCCGCCACGCGCACAAACCCGCGCGCAACGGGCTCGTGTCGCAATGCATGTGTGGCGGTTTCTGCAGCGAGCTCGAGGACGGGTCGGTACAGTCCGATCTTGGCATCGTGGATCGGAAAGCCAGTGGTGTGCACCCCAACGGCCATTCCGCCAGCGCCCGCGGCAACGTAGTAACGCGTGAGCGCGCGTTGATGTCGCTCGTCGACGGTGCGATGCGGCGTAAGCGCCAGCGGATGCGCCGGGATCACGTGGCCGCGCGCGAGATGCTGACGCACGTTGAACCGCGCGTCGCTCTCGAGCGCGTTTGTCCGCGCATCCGCGCTGTGCTCAGTATCGGCCATCGCGAACCTCAAAACTGGTTGGCTTGTTGAGCAACTTCCCGTTACCCCGTATCCACGCGACCGCCCATGCGCAGAGCGTGTCGAGCGGCAGCGCGCCGAATGGCAGGCACTCCGCGAGCCGAGAGGTGTTGGCCGAGAGCGCGTGCTCACCGGGATGATCGCTGAACGTGGCGGTCAGGCCAGCCGCAAGGGCAACGCGCTCGGCGATCTCGCGAACAGACACCACGGGACCGGTGACGTTGAGCGCGATTGCCGGCGTGTCGGCCAGTGCCAGCGATCGCAACGCCAGGTTGTTTGCATCTCCCTGCCAGATCAGGTTCACGTGCCCCACCGCCAACGACACGGGGACTCCACGGAGCACCTGGAGTGCAATGTCGGTCACCACGCCGTACCGCAAATCGCAGGCGTAAAACAGCCGGTACAGCAGGAGCGGCGACGAAGTGCGCGCGGCTACCGACTGAAATGCCCGCTCACGGCCAATGCAGGAGGCGGCGTATTCCCCGTCGGGGCGAAGTTCGTCGGATTCTCGCGAGCCACCGAGCGCGACGGGCGAGGGTCCGTACACGTTGCCCGTGGAGAAGCACACGATGCGTGAGCCAGCGTAGCGCTCCGCCGCGTGCACGGAGGCGACGACATTGTGGGTCCACGTGCCAACCGGATCACCACTGGTTCCGAACTTTTGGCCGGCCAACCAAAGGACGTTTGGCGCCAGCGGCAGCGACGCGACGTGCCGAGGATCCGACAGATCGGCGCGCACGATCTCCACGCCTTCCGCGGACAATCGCTCGGCAGACGCCACATTGGAGAAGCGTGAGACGGCGATGACGCGCTTCGACGATCCACCGAGCGCCCGCCGAGCCATCCGAGCGAGGGTTGGCCCCATCTTGCCGCCTGCACCCAGGATCACGATATCGCCGTCCAGCAGCGAAAGCGCCTGACGTGTTTCGTCACCGGGCGCACTCAGCAGCGCCTCGAGTGAGGATTCGTCTGCCGGCGCGTTGCTACGCGGTTGAAGTGGCGTTGGCACCGCTCACGTCGACGTGGATTCCAAGTTCGGCGGCCAGTTGGCGACGCCCTTCCTCGATACGATCGCGCACGCGCTGCTTCAGGGACTGCAGGTCGGCGAGGGTCAATCCCTTGGTTTCGATCGGTTCGAGGGCCTGCGCCAGCGCGCGCGCGCGTTGGAACTGGAATGTGCCCTTGGCCATCGCGCCGCGCGTTCCAGCCACCGCGATGGGGAGGATGGGCGCCCCCGCTTCAATGGCCAACCGAAACGCGCCGTCCTTGAACGGCAGCATTTCCCAGTCCCGCGAGCGGGATCCTTCGGGAAAGATCATGATGGACACCTTCTTGGCCAGTCGATCCCGGCACTGCTTGATCGCGTCAATCGCTGATTCGCGCTTGCCTCGAATGAGCCGAATGTCGCCGGCCATCTGCATCATCCAACCCATGCACGGGATCTTGAACATGGTGTCCTTGCTCAGCCACTTCATTTCCCACGGGAAGCAGCTGATGAGGAAGATGTCTGCGTACGATTCGTGGTTGGCGACCACGACATAGGGTCGACGCGGATCGGCGATGTGGCCGCGCGCCCGAAACGTCCACAGGCCGCTGAGGCGCATGGCCGTCACACCAACCATGCGAAACGCCCGGCCGGCGGCGTACCGGCCCGGATCGAAGGGCGCAGTGAAGGCGTAGATGATGGCGACGATGGGCGTGCCGAGTATGACGACCAGCACCAGCTCGGTCCATGCCCACGCGTTGAGCAACCGCTGCATCAGGCCGCCGGCGATTCCGTCGCGTCGACGGGGTCGGTGAAGCCCGCCGCCTTGTGGCTGCCATCGCAGAACGGCTTGACTGCGGAGTGTCCGCAGCGGCAGAGCGACATCGGGCGCCCCTCAGCTCGCGGCGGAATCACCGCGCCAGCGTGATCGAGCAGTTGAATCTGTGCGGCGTCTTCGGCGGAGATGCCAAGGGAGCCGTTCTTCCGGACCGTGATCGTGATGGGCATGCGGTGGGCGAGGGAGGGAGAGATGTAGTGCCGGCGGGTCAGTGCTCCGACCGGTCGGCGTATTGACGTAGTCGATTGACCATGGCCGCGAGACCGGCTTCCCGGGCACCCAGCCCAATGTCCTGCATCAGGGTGCGCACAAAGTCTGACGGCAGCGACAGGGTGACCGACGGTGGCTGATCGTTGATTGCAGCAAAGGTAATGGCAAGCACCGCCGCCACGGTTGGTGACTGGCGGGCGTTGACATCGGCGAAGAAGTGCAGCGTGCCATCCGGGCGCCGCTCAGGGAACAGGTCGACTCGGGTTTGGCACTCCGGTACCGTGAAGGCGGCGCGATCGAGCGCGGCCAGCCGCTCCGGTAGCGGCTCCAGCTTCTTGGACCAGGCCAGCAGGGCCTGCATCTTGTCCTCCCGGCTCAAGCGGGAGAACTGGCGCAGCGTACGGGCCAGTGCCGGCGGTAGATCGGGAGCATCGGGCGGTGTCCCGGGCGATGGGGACGAGTCGGCAGTCATGTCCGAAGTGAATCGGCCAGCGCACGGCCGGTCAAGCGTGCATGGACGGGCGCGCGGCGAGGGGTACGGTCTCGCCAATCGTGACTGCGTCGGAAGGAACAGGTACCGTGTCGAGCGAAGATCGGTCGGACAAACCGTCCGAATTGCCGCGTGGTACATTCCTCGAATCTTTGCCACAATCAATCGCAGTCATGTCAGCTCCTCTTCAACAACAGCAGACGGCCTTGGGCGACGGCGATCACCTCGAGCGAGAAATCGGCGAGGGGGGCATGGCCACGGTGTATCTCGCACGCGATGCCAAGCACGATCGCCGTGTGGCCATTGAGGTGCTGCGACCGGATATCGGTGCGGCGCTGGGCGCTGATCGGTTTCTGCTCGAAATCACGACGACTAAGATCTTCCCTCGCGCTCAGTGACCGATCTCCGCGCGCAGCTCCAATCGACCTTGGGTGACGGCTACACCCTCGAGCGCGAGCTCGGCGGCGGTGGTATGTCGCGCGTGTTCGTGGCGCAGGAGCATGCGCTGGGGCGCGACGTGGTGGTGAAGGTGCTCTCCCCCGAGCGTGCCGCCTCACTCAGCGCCGAGCGTTTCACGCGCGAGATCAAGCTCGCCGCCGCGTTGCAGGACCCGCACATCGTGCCGGTGCTCGTAGCGGGCACCACGAGTGAAGGGCTGCCGTATTACACCATGCCGTTCGTGCGCGGCGACTCGTTGCGCGCGCGACTGGTGGCGGGCGCCGTGCCGGTGCCCGAGGCGCTCGGCATTCTGCGCAACATCGCGCAAGCGCTGGCCTACGCGCACGAACGCGGCATTGTGCATCGCGACATCAAGCCGGAGAACGTGCTCTTGTCGCGCGGCACGGCGGTGGTCACCGACTTCGGCATTGCCAAGGCGCTCTCGGCCTCGACCACGAAAGCCGAAGGCAACACGCTGACGTCGGTCGGCACGTCCATCGGCACGCCGGCCTACATGGCGCCGGAGCAGGCGCTGGGCGATGTGAATACGGACGCGCGCGCCGATCTGTATGCGTGGGGCGTGGTGGCGTACGAGCTGCTGACCGGGGCGCATCCGTTTGCCGCGCGAACCACGCCGCAGGCGATGGTCGCGGCGCACATCAGCGAAGCACCGCCGCTGCTGGACGCGGCACGCTTGAACGTACCGCGGGACGTCGTCGCGCTGGTCATGCAGTGTCTTGCCAAAGACCCCGCGCAGCGCCCGTCGAGTGCCGACGCGCTGCTCGCGCGCCTGGCGAGTGTGACCTCGGATAGCGTCGAGCGAGCGGCGGCGCCCAGTCGGCGACGCGCACCGCTGCTGGCGGCAGGCGTTGTTGTGGCCGTTCTGGCCATCGCTGGTTGGGCACTGCTTCGCCCACGCGCCACCGCATCGAATGCGTCCAACAGCACGGAGACCGGCCCCCTCGCCGCCGACTCCGCCGCGCCGGTGCGCTCCCTCGTCGTGCTCCCCTTCGAAAGCGTGGGCGGGGACACCGCCAACGCCTACTTCGCCGAGGGCATGGCCGATGAACTGTCCAACGCGCTCGGCAAAGTGCCCGGCCTGCAACTCGCCGGGCGCAGTTCGGCGGCGGCGTTCCGAGGCAAGCAGAAGTCGGCCCAGGAGATCGGCGCCGCCCTGAAGGTGGGCGCCGTGCTCGAAGGCAGCGTGCGCCGCGCGAACGGGAAGGTGCGCGTGTCCGCGCAGCTCACCAGCGCGCGTACGGGATTGGAACTCTGGAGCGACAGCTTTGAGCGCGATGCTCAGGACGTGTTCGCGGTGCAGGACGACATCGCGCAGGCGATCGTGCGGGCGCTGCAGGTCACGCTGGCCGGCGGCGCCGCGCCTGCGCCCACGGCGGCCCGCGGCACCACCGATCTCGAAGCGTACGACCTGTACCAGCGCGGCATGTACCTCTATGAGCGGCGCGGTCCAAGCCTCCTGCGGGCCCGCGACTACTTCCAGCAGGCGATCGCCCGGGATCCGCAGTTCGCGCGCGCCGATGCGGCGCTTGGTCAGACCTGGATTCAGCTTTCCATCTACGGCTTTGTGGAGCTGATCGACGTGCTCCCAAAGGCTGCGGCGGAGAGCGAACGCGCCGTAGCACTCGACTCAACTTC
>JANNEV010000368.1:0-11006 GCA_031379145.1 Gemmatimonadaceae bacterium | reverse complement strand
GCTGACGGGCTGCGGCTCGCCATTTTTTCGGATACGTATGCGCCACAGGTGAACGGAGTCGCCCGCACTCTCGAGCATCTGGTTCGCGCCGTTGAAGAACGTGGTGGCGCGGCGCGCGTGTTTACGGTGGCCGACCCGGATGCCCCCCCGAATGGCAACGTCGTGCGATACCCGAGCGTGCCATTCTGGGCGTATCGACAGCTGCGGCTCGCGTGGCCAAGACAGCAGCGCGTCAATGCCGACCTCGCGGCCTTCGCGCCAACACTGGTCCACTCCGCAACGGAGTTTGGCGTTGGGCTGGCGGGACGTCGTGCCGCACGACTGCTCGGCCTCCCGTTCGTATCGTCGTACCACACGAGCTTCTCAGCCTACGCGAGTTTCTATCGACTCGGCCTGCTGGCGCGCCCCGGTTGGTGGTTCCTGAAGTGGTTTCATAACGTCGGTCTGCGCACCTACTGCCCGACACAAGCCATCGTTGACGACGTGGCGGCCGTTGGATTCACGAACACGGCGGTCTGGTCGCGCGGCGTTGATACGACGCGTTTCTCAGCGCGGTTTCGATCGGAGAGCCTGCGCCGCCGGATGGGCGCGAACAACGACACGCTGGTGGTGTGCTACGTCGGTCGAATCGCGGCTGAGAAGGGGCTTGATGTAGCCGCGGAGGCGGTGCGTCTGGCGGACCAGGCTCGTCCCGGTCGCATCAAGTTCATGGCTGTTGGAGATGGGCCGTATGAGTCGGAGCTGCGTCGCCGCGCACCGATGGGGAGTTGGTTGCCCGGAAAACTGCTCGGCAACGCGCTCAGCGAGGCCTTCGCGTCTGGTGACGTGTTCCTCTTTCCGAGTACGACCGACACGTTCGGGAATGTGCTGTTGGAGGCCATGGCCTCAGGGTTGCCCGTGGTCGGTGCGAACGTGGGGCCCACTCGGGAGCAGCTGACCCCCGACCGTGGCTGGCTTGTGGAGCCGGGAGATGCGGGAGCGTTCGCGGGCGCGCTGGTGGAGCTGGTGGACGACCGCGCGAGCCTCGCTGTCGCGCGGGAGAGCGCGCTCGCCTTTGCCTCCTCGAAAACATGGTGCGTCGTTTGGGATTCCTTGATCCGTGACTACCTCACGTTGCACCGTCCTCGCTAGATTGCGCGTCGGCCGCAGGTGTGCGCGGCTTGCTCCGATAGCTCAGTTGGTAGAGCAGCGGCCTTTTAAGCCGTAGGTCCTGGGTTCGAGTCCCAGTCGGGGCATTGTCCTCCCGCTCGCGACGCCGTGTCTCTGCCCGGCGCGAACCTGCGGTTCCCGCCGCGACGGCGGCGGGTGGCGGCAGGGGCGCGGGTCGCGGTCAGCGCTCGTGAACCACGCACCCGTCCACCAGCCGTACGACGCGCTCGGCGCGCATCGCATGCTTTGGGTCGTGGGTGACCATGCAGAGCGTCGCACCGTCGCGGTGCAGTTCGGCCAGCAGCGACATGACCGCGTCGCCGTTCACGGAATCGAGATTTCCCGTGGGTTCATCCGCCAGCAGGAGCACGGGATTGCCGGCGACCGCCCTCGCGACGGCGGCACGTTGTTGCTGGCCCCCGGAAAGCTGCGACGGGTAGTGTGCGCCACGGTGTCCGAGGCCGACGCGATCGAGCGCGTCTCGCACGCGTTCGCGCCGCTCGGCGCTGCCAATGCTCCGATACGTGAGCGGCAACTCGACGTTTTCGAAGACCGTAAGGTCTGCAATCAGGTTGAACGCCTGAAACACGAACCCGATCTTCCGCGTCCGCGCGTCGGCGCGATCGTCGGCGCTGAGCTGCGCCACAGGCTGACCATGCAGCCGGTATGCGCCGGTAGACGGGGAATCGAGCAAGCCGAGGATGGAGAGCAGCGTGCTCTTGCCGCAACCCGATGGCCCTTCGATGGCCAGCCATTCTCCCGCGTCAACCGTCAGTGATACGTTCTGCAGCGCATGTGTTTCGACGTCTTCGGTGGCGAACCGCTTGCCAACGTTGTCGAGCTGGATCAGCACTTCGCGTGTTGTGGGCATGGTCATTGGGCACGAAGACATGCTGCCGGCTCGATCCGCGCGGCGCGGCGAGCGGGTACGATTGACGCCGCCAACGTGGCGATCATCAGCGCGAGCACGGCCCCGGCGCAGCTCAGGGGATCGAGTGGCGAGACGTTGAACAGCAGCGATTCCATCCACGGCGACGCGACGGCCGTCAGGCCAAGTCCGACGCCGATACCCAGCGTGGCGTTCCGTAGCGTGCCACGCATGACGTACGAAACCACCTGTACACGTTGTGCGCCGAGCGCCATGCGCACGCCCATTTCGTGCGTGCGTTGCGTGACATCGTACGCGATGACGCTGTAGAGCCCACCGCACGCCAGCAGCAGCGCCAACGCGCCGAACGCCGTGAACATGGTGGCGCCCAGCCTCCACGACTTGGTGCTCGGGTCGAGCGCATCGCGGAGCGGCAACACTTTCACGTAGCCGTCGCCAGGGACGAGCGGCTGCAGCGCGACGCGCACACGCTCGGCGGCCTGTCGTGCCTCTCCTCTGGTGCGCACCAACACGCCGCCGCCACCCGGGGAACTTTGTGTCACCGGAACGTAGTACTGCAGTCCATCGTCGCTCATGAGTCCGCTCCGGCGAATGGCGCTGGCGATGCCTACCACTCGCCGGCACGGCTGGTCCGGGGCGCTGATGCGAATACACTCGCCGATCGCCTCACGTCCGGGCCACAGGCGCGTAGCCATGGAATCGCTGACGACGATCACCGCCTCACTGGTAGCCAAGTCCGCCGTTGTGATACCGCGTCCGCGCAGGAGTGCGGTGCCCATCGTCGCGAAGTAGTCGGGTGACGCGGCCTGAATGACGAACTGTCCGAGCGGCGACAACGAGTCGTGGTCGGCCCGAAAGAGCGACGGCGCACGTGAATTCCAGAACGGGATCGAGTTCGCTCGCGACACGCTCTCAACGTCTGGCGTGGCGCGCGCCGATTCCATCATGCGCTCGAGGAGCGCTTCGCGTTCGATCGGAGACAAGGTGACGCTGCGTTCGCGCGGATTGATGTACAGCAGCCGGTCCGGCTCGAAGCCCAGCGGAATGCGCTGCACGTTGCGCATGCTGCGCAGGAACTCGCTGGCGCCCACGAGCAGGACGAGCGAGAGCGCCACCTGACTGATCAGCAAGCCCGCCCGTAGCGTCGCTCCAGCGCGCGTCGTCGATTGCGGGCCCGTCTTGAGTCCGGCCGTGATGTCTCCGCGTGTGCTCTTCCAGGCGGGATAGGCGCCAGCAAGCGCGCCGGCCAGCAGCGAAAGCGCCGTAGTGAAGCAGAGGACTCTGGCATCGACCGGCGAGACATCCACCGCCGCATCCTGCAGCAGTTGCGCGCGCAAGACCGATGTCATGACGGTGGACAACAGCATGCCCGCCGCGCCTCCGAGCAGCGCAAGCACCACGGTTTCCGTCAGGAGTTGTTGCAGCAACCGGCGTCGCCGCACACCGATGGCGGTGCGAACGGAAAACTCATGCAGGCGCTGTTGCGTTCGCGCGATGAGCAAGTTGGCGACATTGGCGCAGGCGATGAGCAGCACGATGATGGCGACGCCGGCGAGCCACAGCACCACCCGCGCATTTCGGCTTCGCGCCGGCCCAAGTTCGAGCAGCAGGGGCGCCGCGATCGCGCGCCATGGGTGCATCGTCTGTGCCGGACGGCGCGCCGATTCAACCATCTCCTGCGTCGCACTGCGCGCGAACGCCACCGTGAGGTCGGCGGTCGCGGTCGCTGCGGGCACTCCCGGTTTTCTGCGCGCGACCATCGACAACCAGCTACCGCCGTAGGCCGTTGCATACTCGGTGGGGTTCTCGTCGCCGAAGACGAACGAGGCCATGGAGGTGACCGGAACGTAGAGTGCCGGCGGGCTACGGCCGTCGAGTCCTCGGAATCCAGCGGGTGCTACGCCAACGATTTCGTACTGACCAAGGCCGATTTGCAACGAGCGGTCGATGACGTCGTTCCGTCCGCTGAAGTTTGCCTTCCAGTAGTCGTGACTGAGCACGGCCACGCGCGTCCCGACAGGAAGGCGGTCCTCGGCGGGCGTGAAGAATCGCCCCAGTGTCGGACGCGCGTCGAACAGCGACCAGTACGTGCCCGATACCGCTTCAACCCGTACTTCGCGTGAGTCGACACCGTTGCCCACGGGCACATCGGCCGACCACAGCGCGGCGGTCGTGGCAAACGACGTCGTGCCACTCGTCAGTTCGAGGTAGCGCCGGTAGCCCATGGCGGCAAACGGCTTCTCCTGTGTGCCTCCGGAGGTGAAGACGCGGTGCGTGTCGTCGGGCGCGAGCAGAAAGGCCGGCGGTCGCAGCAAGAGCCGATCGATCACATCGAACATCGCGGCATTCGCACCGATTCCGATGGCAAACGTGGCAACGACACCAATGGAGAAGGTCGGCGCACGCCAGAGTTGCCGTAGCGCGTAGCGAACGTCACGGTTCAGCTGTTCCGCAAATGCCAGCGGAGTGAGGCGACGCAGGTCTTCGGTCTGATTGGTCAGGTTACCGAAACGGCGACGAGCCATGGCGGAGGCGGTCCCTGGTGCGTCGCCGGCCGCTTCGCGATGCATTCGCTCGAGCGATAGATGAAAATCGCGCTCCGCCGCGAGCTCTCGCTCGTATCCGGCGCGGTCGAACGCGATGCGGAGCCGGTGGCGCACGCCGTCGAGATAGGACATGACTGCGCTCAGGCCCGGAGGAGTACGCGGGCGATTGCCAGAGATACCCGGTCGTAGTCCGACAACCGTTGCACGAGGTGTCGAGTTCCGGCGTCTGTGATGGTGTAGTAGCGCGCCTTGCGGCGTGTGGGCGTGTCTCCCCACGCGGCCTTGGCCCAGCCCTTGAGCAGTAGTCGCTCCAGCGCGGGGTAGAGCGACCCCTGTTCGGCGCAGAGCACACCTTCCGAGATTCGTTCGATCTGCTGCGCGATCCCGTATCCGTGCATGGGACCGGTCGAGATCGTCTGGAGGATGAGCATCTCGAGCGTTCCGGCGGGCACGTCGCGCTTGGCGGCTGGCTCTGAAGTCATGGGCGGTGGAGTAATGTGTAGATTGTCTACATATGTAGAGACGGAGGCTATGGACAGATACGCGAAACGTCAAGCCCGGTGGCTTCGGCCTGAGGCCGGCGGTGACGCGCAGCGGCCGACGGCGGAAGTGGCGCAGACCGCCGAGCCCGCGCAGTTGCCGAGGACTCCAATCCCATCTCAGTGCCAACTGCCAGGCCGATCCCGCCGGAGTTCCACGCGCTACTTGCTCAGAAGAGCGATGCGGTCATTGCGTTGTTCACGGATCTGCGTGCGTGTGTGCTTGCCGCGCATCCCGCCGCCAATGAACTGCTCTATCACACGCACGCGCTGACGTCGGTGTTCTCGCTGTCCGACAAGCTTGCCGATGCGTACTGCATGATTCCGATCTATTCGAATCATCTGAATCTGGGATTCAACAAGGGAACCCGACTCCCGGACCCACACGGGGTGCTGGCGGGCACGGGAAACCTGATGCGACACATCCCGGTGAAGACGCGGGCCGACTATCGGAACGCGAAGGTCACCGCGTTGATGAAGGCGGCTGTCGCATACGCCGTTGCTGACATGGACGTGCCGAGCCGCGTGAGTGGTTCGACCATCTCCAAGATCAAGTCGCGCGAGTGAGCGGCGAGGGTCCGGCTACTCCTGTTGCACTCGGACAGGACGCGCAGCGTTAAGGTTCCGTGAACGCGGTGAAATCGTATGGCCTGGTGGTCTCCAGCCATTGCGACCGACTGGAACAGCTTGCTTCCTTTCCGTAGCTGCGACGCGCTGCGCGCTGCCTGCGATGCGAAATGCGCGGACGTTCACGTGGGTCACCACTGGAACCGATCAATGCAGATGTATTCAGTGCGGTTTGTGAAATTCGCGGTTGTGCATCTGGTACTTTGGGGCGCAACGGTCGGGTGTGCGGAAGACAAGGTCGCACCGGTCGAGCCGGCCAAGGTCGAGAGCGCAGTCCTGAGGCCGGGCCCGCCCCGTTCGTGGTTTGGCGGCACCTCGCGAACGGACTTGTACGAAGTGGGCGTTGACAATGGGTTGAGGCGGACCGGAGGAAGTGCCGCGTACTTGCGCTCACTCACCACGGCCGTTGACAACTCAGCCTTCGTGAGCTTCGGTCAGTCGCTGTCCGCCGCGTCGTATCGTGGCCGACGTGTACGTCTGTCGGGGTTCTTGCGCGCGGATTCCATCGTGGGCGTGGGCGCGGGGCTCTGGATGCGGGTGGACGGTCCGTCAGCGACCCTGGGCTTCGAAAACATGATCGGGTTCGCCCGGCCAGTGCTCGGCACATCAACGTGGTCGCCCTACTCGGTGGTACTTGATGTGCCGATGGACGCTGTCGGCATCACGATTGGCACGCTCTTGCAGGGGCGAGGCATCGTGCGGGTGGACGATATGCGTTTCGAGATCGTTGACACCAGCGTTCCGACAACTGGGTCGAGCGCACGGAATCCGAACGGCGCCGATAGCGCCAGTATCACCAACAGCAGCCTGCGAAATCCGAGCGTACCGTCGAATCTTGATTTCGAGAATAGCTCCGCCGCGAGCGTTGCCGACGCGGCGACTGTCGCCTGGTTCTCGGCCAATGCGCGCCCGTTTCTGACCGATGCGCCTGGATCCGGTTTCGATGACCTGGCGGAAGTGGGCGCAATCGCGGGCAGCGCACGCGTCGTCGCGCTTGGCGAGGCCACGCACGGCACACGCGAGTTCTTCCGCATGAAGCATCGCGTGTTCGAGTATCTCGTGGAGCGGCAGGGCTTCACGCACTTCACGATCGAAGCCACGATGCCGGAATCTCGGGCGATGGATGCGGGCGTACAATGTTCGCGTCGGCGCGCCTCGCCTGCGATTCGTCGGATTCGATATGCAGTCGCCGCAGAATGCTATAGACAGCGTCTTGACCACGTTGCAGCGACGAGAGCCGGCACTGGGTCAACGCGCGACGTTTGCGTTGAGCTGTCTGCAGGCGTGTCGAGACGCCTCAGGGCAGTACACGTCCACGCGGTACCTTGGCGGGACCACGGTCGCCGCGCGCGCTGCCTGCGCGGATTCGCTCGCGGCACTGGCAACCACGGTATCCTCGCGACGCGCGCAGTGGTCCGGTTCAAGTACTGTCGAGGACCTGGACTGGCTGGACCAGTACCTGCTGCTGGTGCGGCAATGGCAGCGCATGGCGGCCTCGGCGAACGGCGGCGTGGAGCGCGATCGCGCGATGGCCGAGAATCTCCTCTGGGTGGTCGACAAGAATCCTTCGGCACGCGTCTTTGCCTGGGCGCACAATTATCACGTCAGCCGCAAACCTGGAGCCATGGGTGCGTTCGTTGCCGCCCGCTTGAACGCGGAGTATCGCGTGTTCGGGTTCACGTTCGGTACGGGTCGGTTCAACGCCGTAGGTCCCACTCCCAGTGACCCGACGCAACGGCTCACCGCGCACACCATCAGCGACGTTGATCCGCTCTCTCTCGAGTCCATCTTCGCGGCCACGAGTCAGCCGCGGCTGCTTTTCGACGCCCGTCGCATCGCGTCGAATGGCGCGACCGCAGTGCTTCAGGCACCGTTGCGCATGCGGAGCGTCGGCGCACTCTACTCGGCGGCCTCCTCCAGCGTCTACTTCGATCAGACGCTGATCCCGCTCGACTACGACGCGCTCATCTGGTTCTCGTCCACAACGCCAAGCGTGCTCCTGCCCTTTGTGCGTTAGGCGGGATACTCCCCGCGCCTCGTCGCCTCAATACAGAAGAACCCGTCGCGTAGCCGCGTCGGGTTCTTCTGTCGCGTATCGCCGTCACAGCAACACGCTCGCGTTCCGGGACCGCGCGCTTAGCGCGTTCCCGCTGGCACCAGCTTCAGAATACGGCCGGCTGTGTTGTCCGTGACCATGTAGATGGCGCCGTCCGGGCCTTGGCGCACGTCGCGAATGCGCTCGCGATTGGGCTTGAGATCGGTAAGCAGGCGCTCTTCGCCGACCACGCGTGTTCCGTCGACCGTCAAGCGCACCAGGTTGAGACTGGCGAGTCCGCCAATGAACAGGCTGCCTTTCCAAGCCGGGAAGAGGTTGCCCGTGTAGAACATCATGCCGCTGGGTGCGATGACCGGATCCCAGAAGTAGAGCGGCTGTTCCATGCCCTCCTGCTGCGTCAGTCCGCCACCGATCTTGTCGCCGCGATACTCGATGCCGTAGGCAATGCTCGGCCAGCCGTAGTCTTTACCCTTGCGCGACACGTTGATCTCGTCGCCGCCTCGCGTACCGTGCTCCACCGCCCACAGTTCACCGGTGGCTGGGTTCAGCGTGGCGCCCTGCGGGTTGCGATGCCCCATCGACCAGATCTCCGGACGGACGCCGCTCTTGCCTACGAACGGGTTGTCGGCCGGAATTTTCCCGTCGGCTTCGATGCGCACGATCTTGCCGAGCAAGCCGTCGGTCCGCTGCGCTTGCATGCGCCCTTCCATCGTGGACCGCTCGCCCAGCGTAACGAACAGTTTTCCGTCCCGCGCGAAGACCAATCGGCCGCCGAAGTGGAGCTTTGAGACGAGGGCCGGCACCTGGTGAAAAATGACCTGGACGTTCTCCACGCGCGGCGCAGCGCCGTCGACAAAGGTGCCACGAGCGACCGCGGTGTTGTTCATCCCGCCGCCCTGCGCTTCTGAGTAACTCCAGTAAATGCGCTTGTTGGTGGCAAAGTTCGGGTGCAGCACCACATCGAGCAGGCCGCCTTGTCCGCCCACGTCCATCGCGGGCAATCCGCTGACGGCGGGAGAAAGGGCGCCGTCAGCGCCGACCACGCGTAACCGTCCCGCTTTTTCGGTGACCAGCATCTTGCCACCGGGGAGGAACGCCAGCGACCACGGGCTCTCGAGCCCCTGAGCCACTGCGACCACGTCGAACGCGACGCCGAGCTTCTGCTCCGGTGCGCGTGTCTGTCCAGCCAACGCTGGCGTCTGGCCAGTCGCGTTGGGCGGGCGGGGATCAACGCCGGCGTGCTGTGCAGAGACGACCAAGGGCGCTGCGTTCAATGAGAGAACGAGCAGGAGCAGGCGACGGGACTGGGTTACATGCATGGTGCGGAACTCCTGAGCGGAACAGTGGTGAGACGGGAAGCATGATAAAGGTACTGCACTGAGGTCCACGACGACTGCCTGCCTCGCGCACCGTCCTTTTCGGGCCTGCCCGGGGGGGCATACCGCGCTAGCTTGCTCCGATGCGACGTCGAGTCCGAATTCGCGCGCGGTTCAGTCGTGCGCTCCGCAGCTCCGCGGTTCGATGGTGTCTGCTCGTGGCACCAGTCGTATGGTGGCCACTTCGCACCGCTACCGCGCAGCTCCTGTCTAAATCGTCTCCGCCGCCGGCGGCTGCGCCGGCACTCGTTGCCGCAGGCTCACCGCGCACATCGCTGCAGGACTACCTGCGGCTCGCTGCGGCGCAGGAGTGGACGGCTGCCGCAGACTACCTTGCCGTTCCGGTGGCCGACCGCGACCAGGCGCCGGTGCTGGCGCGTCGACTCAAGGTGGTGCTCGATCAGCGGCTCGCCCTCGACCGAACCAGTGCGTCGCCGCTTGCGGTTGGCGATACCACCGATGGCGACCCCTCCGGCGACCGCATCGGCGTCATCGCCGGGGCAAACGGTCGCGAGATCGCGGTGCGTCTGGAACGCGTGCAGGGCAGCGCTCCGACGCGATGGATCTTTTCAACCGCCACGGTCGCGGCGGTGAATGACTGGTACGAGATGCTGGGGGCAGAGTGGATCCGCGACCGCGTCCCGCCGGCGTTGATGCGCGAAGGGCCTTGGCACGTGTTCTACTGGCAATGGATCGCGATGGCGGTGCTCCTCCCAGTGCTCGTACTGCTCGCGTGGCTGGTCGGCGGGTTGTTGCGCGGAGTGCTGCTGCGGGTGGCGTCCCGAACGGCCACGGAGTGGGACAATCTGTTGGTGTTTCATCTGCGCGGCCCCTTCCGTCTATGGGTTGCGGCCGTCGCAGCCACGCCCTTGCTCAACCTCATCGACCTGAACGCGCGCGTCACCGCGTTCGCCGACGCAAGCACCCGGGGACTGGTCTTGTTGGCGCTGTTTTGGGGCGTGCTCCGGGTTATTCGTCTGATACAGGAGCGCGTGGCGAGTGCGGTCTGGGCCAGCGGTGACAGTCAGCAGTCGCGGACGCTGGTACCGCTCCTCGGCAACATTCTGCGCGTGACATTGGCGGTGATCGCCATGCTGGTCACGTTGTCGCAGTTCGGCTATCCGGTGGGGACGCTGTTGGCGGGACTGGGCATTGGTGGTATCGCCGTGGCGTTGGCCGGACAAAAGACGGTCGAACACTTGTTCGGCAGCGTGTCATTGGCCGCGGACAAGGCGTTTCGCGTGGGCGACTGGGTGCGGGCGGGCGCGACGGAGGGCATGGTCGAGCGGATCGGACTGCGCTCCACGAGCTTTCGTACCAACGACCGCACCGTGGTGCGCATTCCCAACGGTCGACTGGCCGACGAGCGCATTGAAACGTTCGGCGAGCGTGATCGCATGTTCTTGCGGGCTGAGCTCGATCTGGCATATGGGACGAGCGCCGCGAGTATTGATGGCATTCGCAACGCGATCGAGGCATCGGTGCGCGCGCACCCGAAGCACTGGCCGGACGCGGTGCGTGTGCATGTCGTGTCGCTGACGGATTCAGCGATACGCCTCCGCGTTTTTGCCTGGTTCCAGACGGACGACTGGGGCGAGTTTCTGGAGATTCGACACCGCATGCTACTCGGCTTCGTGGACATCGTCGCCGAGCACGGCTCTGCGATCGCGTTCCCCTCCCGCACGGTGTACAACGTGATGCGCGTTGGCGAACCGCCGACGCCTGAACCGCCGTCCGGCGGCAGCGGGAAGGAGTAGACGTCGTGCTGCGAGCGCTTTTGCAATCCGCCTTGCTTTCGCCATCGCCGTTGTTGGCGCCGTCGCC
>JANNEV010000333.1:0-1990 GCA_031379145.1 Gemmatimonadaceae bacterium | reverse complement strand
CACCGCTGCCGTCGCGATCAGCGTGGCCAGAAAATCAAAGAGCTTGCCGGTGACGATGCCGTGATCGGTGCCATCGAAGATCAACGACAGCACGCTGCGCAACGACCCGAACAGTCGTGTCGAGAACCAGGCGAAGCCGATGGCCGAATACACGCCGACCGACCCGCGCGTCCGCAGCACATCGTCGATGACCGCCCGGAGGAGCTTGGTGGCGGTGATATCGTCAGTTGGCAGCAACGCACTGACCAGCTGCGTGACGGTCGTTGCGGCCTGCTCGGGCTGATTGCCGAGCAGCAACGAGAGACCGGCGATCAGGAGCAGGACAAAGGGCACGAGGGCGAGCAAGACGTTGAACGCCAGCCCGCCCGCCAGGAAGAGCACATTGTCCTCGCCGCTCTGCGTCCAGACACGGCGAGCAATGTCTCCGACCGCGTCAGGATTCGGCCGCGGTCCCGTCAGTGTCGTCGGATTCACTGCTGGCATCAGCGACGCGCACTCGCGCCTCACGATACGCCCGCCGACTCTCTGCGTACGCGCGCTTGGCGTCCGCGACAGCGCGCTCGAGCTCGGCGCGCGTCTGGTCCACCGCCCCGCGTCCGGCTTCGACCGCATCACCAACGGCACTGACACGTGCACCGACAGCATCGCGGGCGCGCTCCACGCGCGAATCAATTCGGGAACGCGTCCGACCGACGCGCTCGGTCAGCTCTTCGCCGAACGCCTCGGACGCCTCCCTCATGCGTCGTCCGGCCCGACGAGCCTCGCGCTGCAAGCGCTCGCGCGTCTCCTCACCACTGGCCGGTGCGAACAGCAGTGCCGCCCCTGCCCCGATTGCCAGACCCAACAGAAGCATGCCCACGCCGCTCGCGCTCTCGCGTTGCACCACCACAACCCGCTCGTCGTCGTACTCGTCGTCTCTTGCCATACGCCCTCCCGCCGCGTTGCGGCATGACCCCCGTGTGCGTTCCAGCCGCCAGGTGAGCGACGAGGCTCAGTCGCTCAAGTCCGCATCGTCTGGCGCGGCCACAACAGTACTGGCGCCGGAGGGGAGCGGCCGGTGCTGCTCCGGCGCGGTGACAAACTGCGCGACCACCGCGCGAGTACCGGCTACCCCCAACTGCCGAAAAAGAAACTCGAACTTGTGTTCGTAGGCCGTGGCGAGCGCCGCTTTCGCGTCGGCGGGCATTGCCCACAGCTGACGCTTGAACGGTCCGATGGCCTTCTTTCGCGTCTTGTAGAAGAACTGTTCGTCGGTATCGGTGGCTTTGCGCTCATCCTTCGCGTTCTCTCGCAGCCACTCGTACATCTCCAGACGGAGCGCATCCGGCAGATGATCGTACATCATCGTCTGGAAATTCGTGGCGAGATGAATCTCTGCTGTTTCCGTGCGCGGGAAGCTGTTGAAGGCAGCGTCGGGGAGCGTCGATGCACCGTGCTGCACCGCACCGGACATGCCGTACTTGTCGCGAGCAATGCGCGACAGTGTCTCCAGCGTGTCCAGGTCGAGCTTCACCTCGGCGATCGATCCGTCGGAAAGTACGATGCCGCCGTGCGACGTGCCCGACTGCACCGAGATCTTCGACAGCCCGGCCATTCCCGGCGCCTGCTGTCCAAGCGTGCGATTATAGCCCTCCATGAACGCTTCGAGCTCCGCGGGCGTGCTGTTTTCCGTTCCCACTTCGCCGATCTCGCCGCCGATGGAGATGGTCACGCCGGCCGGCTCCTCACCACGCACGTAGCGCGTGAGGTCCACGCACACCTCGTAGTTCAGGCGCTGCTGTTCGGAGAGCGTCTCCCTGGAGAGATCCACCAGCGTGGATGTATCGACGTCGATGTTGTAGAAGCCGGCGGCGACCGCTTCACGAACCAGCGCCTTGACCGCGTTCACTTCGGTGACCGGATCGACGGCGAACTTCTTGTGGTTCACCTGGAAGTGGTCGCCCTGAATGAACAGCGGTCCGGTATACCCCTCTCGGAGCGCAGCGGCAAT
>JANNEV010000301.1:0-5137 GCA_031379145.1 Gemmatimonadaceae bacterium | reverse complement strand
GCTGACGCCGTCGGGATCGGTCCGGGTCCAGCAATCCGCGTCAGAGACCTGCCGCATCAGCCGCTCGGGCGAGTGCGCGTGGGGGAAGAACAGACGATCGCTTACCCGGTTAAGCGCAACGCGCAGTGTGGGAAACTTCTCCGCTGCGTTCGCGAAAAGCGCCGACATTCCGTGTGCGTCGGCCAAACGGTGATCTGCCGCCAGGCGAAAGCCCCGCGCGCCCATCGCCTCGAAATAGCCCAGATCAGGTCCACCGCGTCGCCAGCGCCGACGCTCGATGTGGTCCGGATAGATGCCGCTCATCCACAGCGCATAGTTCCCCAGATGGGCCCGCGCCAGGTAGCTGCGTTGTGGGTCGCCTCCCTCGATCTCCTGTCCAATTGACGCCAGCGTCGCGTACGTCGCGTCGTCGTGCGTCGCGATCTGGTGCGCCCGCTGGCGCAAGCCGAAATGCAGCAGGATCGAGGCCACGTAGTCGGCCAGCGTCCGATTCGTCTCGCCGGACGCCAGCAGGGCGTGCCGCACAATCACATACGCGAACAGCGGCAGTGACGCGTGCGCGCCCTGCTGCGCGGTCAGCATGCCCTCCTGCAATCCGGGGTCGTCAAGCATCCGGTCCAGGCCGTGGTCCGCAAGCACGCGCTCGGCGGCATCCTGCGCGCGCCCCGACCCTCGAGCAACCAGCCGGAGTACGAGTTGCGCATCCTCCCGGGTCAGCCTCGACCGCACATTGGCCAGAATCACGGAGTCTCCTCCTGAGAAAGACGACCTCCCGCCAACGGGGACAGCGCCCGTCGGAGCCTTACCTCTGTTATTATCGGACGCAGCCACGCGCGCCAACGCATCCTTTTCCTGACCCGTCGCCCCACTCCGTGCTCTACCTCGCTATCCCAGCTCAGAACGAGGTCGCCACCATTGGCGTACTGCTTTGGCGTCTTCGAACCGTGCTGGCTGAGTTCCCGCGCGAGTACGAAGTCGTGGTGTACGACGATGCCAGCAGCGACGAAACGGCAGACGTCGCCGAGCAGTACGCGAATGCCATGCCGGTGACCGTCTTGCGAGGCACCACAGCGGTGGGCTACGCGGGCGCCGTGGACGCGCTGGTTCGCTATGTGTCCGGTCACACGCGATACCCGCGGCGAGACGCCATGCTCCTCCTGCAAGCCGACTTCACGGATCCGCCGGGCATCGTGCCGGAGTTCGCGCGTCGATTCGAAGGTGGCGCGGATGTGGTCGTTGGAGAACGCACGGCCGTGGTCGACGCCCCTACGCCCGTCAAACGCCTGTTCTCGGCCGCTGGCTGGGCACTCCGCCCTTTCGTCACGGTAAACGGCGTTCGTGACCTCACAGGGTCCATGCGACTGGTGCGCATCTCCGTGCTTCGCGACGCGCTGCGATCGGCCGGCACCTCGTCGGTGTGCGAAGGAGATTCCTGGACCGCCAACGCCGATTTGTTGCTGCGGCTGGTGCCGCACGCGCGCCGCGTCGAGTCGGTGCCGATGGAGCCGACATATGGCGTGCGCATGCGAGACACGCGTCGCGTCACGGTCCGCGATGCGCTCGCCGCATTACGCTGGGGCTGGCGGGCTCGCGGTCGCCGCGCTGCACCAACGACGGTTCCGGAGTCGAGTGGAGATGCCATGGCCCGACCGGCCCGTGGCGCCGCTCCAGCAGCCAAGCGCCGCGATGAGCCCGAAGTCACCGCCGAACGGCTCCGTGAGCGCAAGCGCGACCGGGACCGTCCTCGCAGCGATTCCGGCCTCGAGGACGCCACCGACAACGCTCGTCGCGAGAAAGGGCGTCGCGATCGCCGCGAGGCGCGAGTCGAGGCGGATACTCGCAGCGGCACGAGCGGATCAACCGAAATGACGCCCGCGACGCGCGAAACACGAGAGGATCGGACGGTACGCGCCAAGACGGTCGTTCACGGCGCGCCAGCCAGCGATTCACGTCAGGCGCGGGGGGTTCCACGCGCTACGGCAGCCGACCAGGACCCGTTACCGCTCGATCCGTTTTCCCCGCCGACCAGCAGAATCGCCCCGTCACCGAGCGTGAGTCCCTCTGCCAGTCCGCAGGCATCGTCCGACCAGGCAGCGGACACGCCTTTGCCACGCGAGACAGGCAGACCGCGGCGAAAAAGAGGGCGTTCCCGCGCGACTGCGGCTAGCGATGCAGCGAATGACGCACCGAATAGCACACCGGATGACGCCGCTATCGAGTCGGGCACTGCCAGCAGCCCGCGTCCGGACGCGGGTGACGCGTCAGAACCACTGCAGCGCGCAGAGTCCAGGCGCTCTGAGAACGCAGCCCGGGATACGAGTGACATCGATGCGGACGCCGAGACGGGCGAAACCGAGCCGGACTTGGTTGGCGAACAAGCTGACGAAACGGACGCCAACTCCCGCGACCGGAAGCGACGCCGCAATCGACGCTCGCGACGCCGGAAGTCCCAAGCGCGGGACGACGGGGCGCAAGGTGCCGAGACGGCAGAGGGCCACGTTGCCGCGCCGGAGAGCAACGACGAACGCCCGCCGGCCACTAACGACCGCAGTGCAAGAGAGGCCGTCGGCCGCACCCGCGAGTCCACCGCGGAACCGTCAGAAGCCCTTGCCGCAGCGGACGGCGGTGACGACGACGGCGGCTGCGCGGAAGGTGACGGAGCGTCGGAGCTGGCCCTCG
The DNA here is from genome assembly GCA_031379145.1 of Gemmatimonadaceae bacterium. Classification (GTDB taxonomy): domain Bacteria; phylum Gemmatimonadota; class Gemmatimonadetes; order Gemmatimonadales; family Gemmatimonadaceae; genus Gemmatimonas. Next base: position 2,458 of record JANNEV010000301.1, on the reverse strand, counting down.
CGAAGCGTCGGGGTCGCCGAGGGCGCAGAGGCGGGGCGCGTCGATCCCGCAACCGCGATCGGATCGATCAAATCGGCGAGCGCCCGGACACCGACGCGGGCGCGTCGCCGGGCGACGGACCGTCCGGGGCGGACGACTAGGTCGTCGGCCCCCGCCCGGTTACTTCCGAAAACCGGAGGTGAGCCGTTCCGCTGTGGACGGGCTCACCAAACGCAACGCGAAGTAACCCGCCGCGCCCACGAGTGCGACCTTGAACGCCAGCACTGACAACCAGATGAGCAGGCCGACGAGCGGACCCAGCAGGCCGAAGACGACCTTGAGCGCGACCAGCCCGATCAGGGCGATGATACCAATGGAAAGCAGGTTGCGGAGCATGTTCGGACCCTCGGACTGGTGAGAAGCTCTTTTCTCCTCGTACGATAGTCGTACCGATGAGTTTCGCCATGCGGAGAGTTACGGATTGCCTGCTAAATCGTAAATGCAGGTTACTCCCTTGTGGCCGCACGAGCGGCAGCGAACTAGCTTCCGCCGACGCGTTTCGGTGACTGCCGGAGCGCCTACTCCAAACGTGCGCGACATGGCCGAGCAGCTGTACCAGATCATGGGACGTCATCGGCGGGACCCGCTCCCGGAGCGAAAGCCGTCCTGGCTCAAGGTCAAGGCGCCCGGTGGGGCCAACTACCTGCGCCTGAAGCAGATGATGCAGGATCTCAATTTGCATACCGTCTGTCAGGAAGCGCGTTGCCCAAACATCGGCGAGTGCTGGGAGCACGGGACGGCGACCTTCATGATTCTGGGGGACGTGTGCACGCGCAACTGCGCGTACTGCGCCGTCTCACATGGACGCCCACCAGCCTACGATGTCGAAGAGCCGTCGCGGGTCGCGCAGGCCATCGCCGAACTGAATTTGCGCCACGCGGTGATCACGTCGGTGGACCGGGATGACCTTCCCGATTTCGGCGCATTCATCTTCGCCGAGACCATCCGGCAAATCCGCAACCGGCTTCCCTCGTGCTCCATCGAGGTGCTCGTTCCCGACTTCCAGGGCAACGAGGATTCGATCCGCGCCGTGCTCGAGGCGCGCCCGGACATCTACAACCACAACACCGAAACCGTCCCTCGTTTGTACAAGAAGGCACGGCCCGGCGGACGCTATGAGCGACTGCTCGAGATCTTTCGCGTCGCCAAGCGTCTGGCGCCCGACGTTCCCACCAAAACTGGCATCATTCTCGGCCTCGGCGAAACCAACGAGGAAGTGATCGAAGTCATGAAGGATCTGCGCGCCGTGGATGTCGATATCCTCACGCTGGGGCAGTATCTGCGTCCGTCCGACGGCCATATCGCGCTGGACCGGTACGTGACACCGGCGGAGTTCCGAGAGCTCTACGACGTCGGCATGCTGCTGGGCTTTCGCCATGTCGAGAGCGGTCCCCTCGTGCGATCCAGTTACCACGCTTGGGAGCAGGTGCAGGCGGCTGGCGTATGAGGCGGTCGTTCGCGCGGCGACCGACGCCGGCCTCAGTTCCTACAACCACGCAGATTTCATCATGAGTACCACGAAAGCCCGCAAAAAGAGTGTGCCCGTCCGAGTTGTTCCGGCTGCCGTCCCGCCGGAGGCCGCATCCGACGAGGCCGCGCTGAATCGCGAACTCCTCTACTCGATGCTGCTGCAACGCCGCTTCGAGGAGCGCGTCGCGGAGATGTACGCCATCGGCAAAATCGGCGGATTCTGTCATCTGTACATCGGACAGGAAGCCATCTCCACCGGCGTCATCGCGCAACTCCGCCCGGATGACTACATCATCACCACGTACCGTGATCACGGGCAGGCGCTGGCTCGCGGCATGACACCGCGCGCCTGCATGGCGGAGCTGTTTGGTCGACAGGACGGTTGCGCGCGTGGCAAGGGCGGCTCCATGCACATGTTCGACAAGCAGCTCGGCTTCCTCGGTGGACACGGCATCGTCGGCGGTCACATTCCGATTGCTGCCGGTGTCGGATTCGCGATCAAGTATCGTGGCGGCGATCAGGTGATCGTCTGTTTCATGGGCGAAGCCGCCGTCAACAACGGCGCCTTCCACGAAGCGCTCAACATGGCCGCGCTCTGGAAGCTGCCGTGCCTCTTCATCATCGAGAACAATCGCTACGGCATGGGGACGGCCGTCGAGCGTGCGTCGGCGGTGAACGACATCTACAACCGCGGATCGTCGTACGACATGCCGCGTGGCGTGGTGGATGGACAGGACGTGCACGCGGTGCGCATCGCCGCTGCGGAGGCCATCGAACGCGCGCGCAAGCACAGCACGCCGACGCTGCTGGAAATCCGCACGTATCGCTTCATGGGCCATTCGATGTCAGATGCCGTCAGCGGCACATATCGCAGCAAGGCAGAACTCGACGAGTATTTGCAGCGCGACCCGATTGCATTGCTGCGTGCCCACATGGAAGCGCGCGGCAC
>JANNEV010000296.1:0-1765 GCA_031379145.1 Gemmatimonadaceae bacterium | reverse complement strand
CTAACCAACAGCGCGTCGTCCGTCTTGCTGTGGAAACGGTGCCATTATCCGGTCGTGATGGTACTGGCGAAAATATTCTCCAACTCAACCGTGACGAAAAAATCACTACCGTGATTGAATTGGGGAGTAGGGAGTAGGGATTGGGGAGTAGGCAAAAAAGAAATAAGTATTTTTCTTTTTATCTGTTTTATTTACTTCCCGACTCCCGACTCCTCTTCTACTTCCGCGTTCACGTATCAGTAAATGCTATCGAAGTCAATCAAATTCACAAATATATAAATACATGTAACATTTCTTAAATAAGTCTGTTATATTGATTTACATAAGGATACAAAGTAAATCCAGTTTGGAGTCCCAACCATGCAAGATACGACAAAAATCAATGCCCCAGTAATTGAAGACCGTAATGCTTGGCGCTGGGGATTCACACCTCAAGCCGAAATTTGGAATGGTCGCTTGGCAATGATTGGCTTTTTGGCTGCTGCTTTAATCGAAGTGTTTTCAGGTGAAGGTTTCTTACATTTCTGGAACATTCTTTAATTTTTAACGTTACGAATATTTAATAAATAAAAAAACCTGGAAGTGGTCAAACACCTCCAGGTTTCTCATTTTTTGTCACGTAGGATAGGCGTCTCGCCTGTCCGTAGCCAGTAGTCAGTGGTCAATTGTCATTGGTTAGGCTTACCTACTGACTACTGACCACTGACCACTGACAACTGACTCCTTACCGAATATATTCTTTCAACACGCTGTTACGGTTGGGGTGACGTAACTTACGAAGTGCTTTCGCTTCGATTTGGCGAATACGTTCGCGGGTAACGTTGAAAATTTGCCCGATTTCTTCGAGAGTTTTCATGCGACCGTCATCTAAACCGTAGCGCAAGCGAAGAACATCGCGTTCGCGGGGGCTGAGACTGTCGAGAACTTTTTCGAGGTCTTCGCGCAGTAAGTTCTTAGAAACTTGGTCTTCAGGAGTTTCCCCATCGGATTCGATAAAATCGCCGAGTCGGGAATCTTCTTCTTTACCAATGGGTGTTTCCAGAGAGATAGGTAATTGCGCTGATTTGGCAATAAATCGCAACTTCTCGATGGTCATTTCCATCCGAGTCGCAATTTCTTCCTCAGTGGGTTTACGACCCATTTCTTGGCTCAATAACTTAGTTGTTTTCTTGATACGCGAAATGGTTTCGTAGAGATGAACCGGCAGACGAATTGTGCGAGACTGGTCTGCTATGGCGCGGGTAATTGCCTGACGAATCCACCATGTCGCGTAGGTCGAAAACTTGTAACCTTTCTCATGGTCAAACTTTTCAGCGGCACGAATCAAACCCAGACTGCCTTCTTGAATCAAATCTTGGAAGGACAATCCGCGATTCATATATTTCTTGGCAATTGAAACCACAAGTCGCAGGTTCGATTGCACCATTTTATCTTTGGCACGACGACCAACGTGCAAGCGATAGCGGAACTGTGGCAAAGGCAACTGTACTGCTTCTGCCCATTCTGCGTCCCTGGGGTCGCGGTCTAATTGCTGACACAATTTTTCTCGAACTCTTTCTAATTCGAGTAAATCGGCAATCTTACGTGCTAGTTCAATTTCTTCGTCAGCTCGAAGTAAGCGAATCCGACCGATTTCTTGTAAATAAAGACGAATCGAGTCTTCAGTGTAGTGCTTCTTCTTGGTTTGAGTCCGACGACGCGATTTAACGGCTTTTCCAGACTTGGCCTCATCTTCATCAGACGATGGTTCTAAAAACTCGTCATC
>JANNEV010000247.1:0-9975 GCA_031379145.1 Gemmatimonadaceae bacterium | reverse complement strand
GGCCTCGGCGGCTGGCTGATGTTCTTCTCGTTCTGGTGCGACGCCCGCGTGGCTACGCAGCGGGCGCCGGGGGTCGAGTCGGGCGCGCTGAGGACGAAGTGACCGTGATGCGCGCTCCGGCGTGCCGCATCCTCCCCATCGAGCGCTCATCGAGGCGCGCTCGCACCACCATCGTGTCGCCCTCGTGATGCTGGTCCAGCACCTCACCATCGCGATGCAACTCCGCCAGCAGCCGTCCGTTCGCCGCAGGTATGCGAATCTCAAGTAACGGGCGTTGACCTCGCAGCGCATCCCGAAGTGCCGAGCGCAAGACCTCGAGTCCGCCAGGCTCAAGGGCCGACACGAACAGGGAATCGGGCATGATATTGGTGACGCGCTGACGCAAGGCGTCGGCATCCTCTGGCGGCAGCAGATCCATCTTGTTCATCACGTGCAGCGTTGGTTGCTGGGCGAGGTCAAGATCCGCGAGAACTGCGTCGACCACCGTACGGTGCTCTTCCCAGGCTGGGTGGCTCGCGTCGATCACGTGCAACAGCAGATCGGCCTCCTTCGCCTCGGCCAACGTGGCGCGGAACGACGCGACCAGATGATGCGGCAACTTCCGAATGAACCCCACCGTGTCTGTGAGCAACACCGTGTAGCCATCGCCAATCTCGATCTCGCGCGTCAACGGATCGAGCGTGGCGAACAATCGATCCTCCACGAAGACATCCAGATCGTTTGCCAACGCGCGCAGAATCGATGACTTCCCGGCATTCGTATACCCGACCAACCCGACGCGGAAGTGCGACTGGCGTTGGTGCCGTTGAACCTCGCGCGCCCGATCGACGTCCTCGAGCTTTTCCGTCAGCACCTTGATCCGATGTTGGATGAGTCGTCGGTCGGTTTCCAACTGCGTCTCACCGGGACCGCGCACGCCGATTCCGCCCCTGAACTTCTCGAGGTGCGTCCACATGCGCGTGAGTCGAGGCAACATGTACTTGAGTTGCGCCACTTCCACCTGCATGCGTGCCTCACTCGACCGCGCACGCGTCGCGAAGATGTCGAGAATGAGTTCTGCGCGGTCCATCACCCGCGTGTTCACCGCCAATTCGATGTTCTTGCTCTGCGCTGGAGAAAGCTCATCATCGAAGATCACCAGCGTGGCGCCAACTTCCTGAATGCGCTGTTTCAGTTCCTCGATCTTGCCCTTGCCGAGGTAGGTGCCGGCATGCGGGCGATCGAGCTGCTGCGTGAGTATCCCCACCACCTCGGCGCCCGCGGTGTCGGCCAACCGCCCCAACTCCTCAAGATGCTCGTCCATGTGCGCGCGAGCGCGGCTGCTCTTGGATGGAGCTGCCACGAGCATCGCGCGCTCGACGAGCGGCGTCAGTGAAATGATGTCGCGACTGATGAAATAAATCCGGAAGAGAGGATGGCCACGATCCAATACGACGTTTGCCGCGAGCGCGGAGCTAGCGACCGTTGCCGGATACCGAGGAATAACGACCCGCGCGATCGTATGGTCGCGTAAAGTTGCCGATAGGCGTCCCGACGGTAAAGTCTCCTCGCACCCGGTAGTTGATGGTGCCCGCCGTCACAAGCGAACGACCAGCTGCTCCCAGACCGGCATACGTGAAACGGACCGGCAGTCGTACAATCGACGAGTCGCCGCCGGTCACCGTGAAACGACTGTCCAGCTCCCCAGCACCAAGCTGCACGGAGTCGATGTCCACGCGATAAGTCATCTTGAGCGCGTCCAGCTTGTACCCGTTGGGATTATACACGGAGAGCACCACGTCCACGCTGCCTCCGGTGAGCCCGAGACCGCTGATTGTGAACTCCTTCAACGTGACGACCGGCTCCTTGAACGACGCTCGGCCGAGGCTGGCACAGTTGGCGGCGAGAGCGACGAGCGCCCCCAACGGCACGATCCGAACCCAGTGGCGCGACCGGTTGGCAGTACCCATCAGAAGGCTTCTCCAGAAGATGATGTGGGAACTTCGACTGTGGCAGCGCGTGCGCGGTCGCGAAGCTGAGCCCACCAACTTAGTCGCTTCGCGATATCTCGCTCGAAACCGAACGGCCCGGGTTCGTAAAACGTACGTCCTTCGAGCTCAGCGGGCAGGTACTCCTGTGACGTGTACGCTTCGGGCACGGTGTGCGCGTATTGGTACCCTTTCCCGTATCCGAGTTCCTTCATCAAACCGGTGGGAGCATTGCGCAGGTGCAGTGGCACTCGCGCGGTGGGCGTTGCGCGCGCGGCGTCGAGCGCCGCCTTCCAGGCCTCGTAAACCCGTGCGGACTTTGGCGCAGTGGCCAAATACACCGCGGCCTCCGCGAGTGCGAGCTCGCCCTCGGGCGAGCCCAAACGCTCGAAAGTCTCAGCGGCGGCGATAGCCACGGAGAGCGCGCCCGGGTCTGCTAACCCAATGTCCTCGGTGGCCATTCGAATCATGCGCCGCGCGATGTAGCGGGCGTCCTCGCCGGCATCGATCATGCGCGCGAGCCAGTAGAGCGCCCCTTGTGGATCGCTCCCACGCAGCGACTTGTGCAGCGCCGACACCAAGTTGTAGTGCTCTTCACCGCTCTTGTCGTAGCGCGGCACGCGATGTTGCAGTGCCGATTCGACGGCGGTGCGTGTCACCGTTCCGCCATCATCGGTGAGCGCCGCTGCGGCTTCGAGAATACCGAGCAGGCGTCGAGCATCACCGTCCGATTGCTCAGCCAGCACACGAAGAGCGTTCGGCTCAATGCTCAACGTCCGCGCTCCCAACCCGCGCGACACGTCGCGGAGCGCCCGCTCTGCGAGACCCTCAAGGTCGGCAACCGGAATCGGCTCCAGCACGAGCACTCGCACGCGCGACAGTAACGCGCCCGCCAGCGCGAACGACGGATTCTCCGTCGTCGCACCGACGAGAACGACCGTACCGGCTTCCACATGCGGTAGGAATGCGTCCTGTTGGCCCCGATTAAAGCGATGGATTTCATCCACGAACAGAATCGTGCCGCGCCCGCTCTGTTGGCGACGCTCGGCCTCCGCCACAACTTCGCGTACGCGAGCCACACCATCACTCACCGCGGAAAAGGAGACAAACGCCGCGTCGGCCGACAGCGCGAAGAGCCGCGCCAACGTGGTCTTGCCGACGCCCGGTGGCCCCCACAGCACCATCGAATCCACAGTACCACGCGAGAGCGCTTCGCGCAGAGGCTTGCCGATTCCGAGCAAGTGCGCCTGTCCGATGTACTCGTCGAGGCTCGCGGGGCGCATGCGCGCAGCGAGCGGCTGCGGCACACGTCCGGCAAAGAGCGTCGGACCGCTCGACTCCGGAGAACCACCCGATTTCGTCATGGTGAAGGCAGCGTGGGCAGCGGCGACTCAACGAGCCCAAGCCGACCGGCGGCGACGCGCAGTGCCACGGACAGTTCGGGAATCGGCGGCAACGACGATCGTCCTACGAACCACACGCGATGCGGCGGATCCGCTCGCTCCTCGATGCCAAGGCCTTCCAACACGTAGAGCCACCGATCACTTCGGGCGTACAGCACCACGACCAACTCCGGCGTGAGCGACACCTGCGCCTCGGCGCTGCTCACGGTCACCTCGACCCCGCCGAACGTCGCCAACAACAGTCGCAGTCGGCCCAGGACTTCCCGGACATCCGGCAATGCGAGCAGCTGGCCTTGCCACGCCCGGCCATCCCGGTGGCTCTCGACGTCCATGTCCACGGCCGGGTCCAGCTGCAACAGGAGCGTATGAAAGAGGTCCACGATCCATTCGGCGCCGCCGCACACGCGCGCGATCACGACATCGTCCGCGCGAGTCACCACGAAACACTCCGTGGTCCGCCCGAAACGCTGCGAAATTTCACCGCGAGAATCCGTCAGATCGATCACGCCGGTCGTTCCTCCGCACGGGCATCGAGCCAACGTCTGGCCCGTTGGAGAAGCGTCTCGCGCGCGTTGAGCGTCGGGTCGGAAACGACGTCGTCAAGCAACGCGGCCAGCAGCGGCCCGTACAACGGTCCGGCGGGAATTCCGATCTGGCGCAAATCGTCGCCATCGATGGCGAGATCAGCGAGCTCAACAGCGTCATGGAACGCCACTCTGGAGGCCCGCCGATACAGCGCCCTCACCTGCGCCGGGGTCGGTGCCGTCTCGGCAGGCTGAGATGCCCACTTCGCTGCGGCGAGGCGGAGAAATGGCGCCAGACGAAGTCGACCGGTGCGCTGCGCCAAGCGCCGAAGAAAGACATCGTCTACGCCGTCTCCCGTCGCCAGCGCCACCGCCAGGCGATCTCCGTCGACGTTCCAAAGGGCGACCATCGATTCAATCCAGGCGATGTCCTGATTGGAAAATCGCAGGGCCCGGAGCGCGCGCTGTGCCGTTCGACCATCCAGTTCGCTGAAAAGCGCACTCAGTCGCAGCACTCGGCGCTGGGGCCTTGACGGCAGTCCTGGACGCGGCAGCGAATCAACCGCGAACAGCGTTTCGTCGCGAACCCCGCTGAGCGCAGGAATGAGAGTGCCGAAGGCGCCCGAATCACGCCATCGACGAAGGGCGATCGATGGCCGTCGCACCTGATCCATGGTCTTCTCAAGCTCCTGCTTCACGCGCTCCGGACTGAGCCGAGGCAGAAACGGGGCACTGTGAAGAATGGCCTGCCAAGTGGCGACATCGATGTCGAATCCAAACCGGGCCGCGAACCGAATCGCTCGAAGGGCGCGAAGTCGGTCCTCCTCCAGACGCGCTTCGGGATCACCGACCGCGCGAACCAGTCCACGACTCAGATCGGCCCGTCCTCCGACCGGATCGTAGAGGCGGCCGGAAATCGGGTCGACCGCTATCGCATTCATGGTGAAGTCTCTCCGGGCGAGGTCATCGTCCAGCGAGGCGCCGAACTCCACAACCGCGTGTCGTCCGTCGGTTTTCACGTCACGCCGAAAGGTCGTCACTTCATGCATGATGCCGTGCGCATCGAGCACACCGACGGTACCGAACTCAATTCCAACGGGAATAGTTCGGCGGAAAAGTTTCCGAACCGTGGGCGGAGTGGCGGCAGTGGCCAGATCCCAATCAAGACTGGTCACTCCGAGCAGCGCGTCGCGCACGGCACCGCCAACGCACCATGTCTCGAAGCCGGCCGCCTGGAGTGTGCGCGCAATCTCGGTCACCGCGCCAGGAACTCGAAGCGCGTCGGAATGGGTTCGATCGCTCACCCGCAGAGCACGCTGCCGCCGTTCACGTTGAGGACCTCGCCGGTGATGTGGCGCGCCAAGCTGCTGGCGAGGAACAGCACGGGGCCGGCGATGTCCTCCGCGGCGGCCACTCGGCCAAGCGGAATGGCCGCTTCGATCATCGCTCTTCCTTGTCCGGCGAATGGCAGCGCAACAGCATCGGTGTCCACCCAACCCGGCGCGACGCAGTTGACCGTCACATCCCGAACAGCCAGCTCAACCGCGAGCGATTTCACGAAAGAGATCATCGCGCCTTTGGACGCGGCGTAGTCCGCGTGACCGGCCTCTCCTCGCTGACCGGCCGTGCTGGAAACAAAGATCATCCGACCACCGCCGGAGATGACGGGCAACACTGCGCGTGCCCCGAAGAACATGCCATTAAGGTTGGCCCCGATTGTGGAAAACCAGCGCTCGTCGTCGAGTTTTTCCACATTGACGGCAACGGAAGGCCAAATGCCGAAGTTACCAACAAAAATATCCACACCGCCAAAGTTATCAACAGCGGCGTTCACGAACCGTTCGTTGCCATCGCGTGTTGATAAATCTGCTGCATGTGCAAAACTCCGTACCCCGTATCGACTGAGCTCGGCGCACAGCGAGTCTGCCAGGTCGCTGCGAGACCGGTACGAAAACCCAATGTCAGCGCCTGCAGACGCGAAGATCCGACACACGGCCGCTCCGATCCCACGAGTTCCCCCAGTTACGATCGCTCGCCTTCCTCGAAGATCAATCATGAAAACCACGCCTCGGCGGAAGATGATAAGTCACGTGAGTTGTCGCGCATCAACTCGTTGTTCTGCGTAGATTTGCGACACTACAACTACAGCGATTGCTCGATTGCTTCGCAGATACCGTGCTGGATGCAGAGATGCAACTCTTGCGCGCGATCGGTGCGGTCGGTGGGGATCAAGACCATATGGTCGACCATTTCCTTGAGCGCTCCTCCGTCTTTCGCGGACATCGCCAAGACTGGAACGCCGAGCTGCCGCGCCGCTTCCGCTGCGCGAAGGACGTTTGGGGAGTTCCCACTCGTCGAGTGGATAATCAGCAGATCTCCCGACTTGGCAAGCGCCTCGATCTGGCGGGAGAAGATGTGTTCGAACCCGAAGTCGTTCCCAGCGGCGGTCAACAGCGACGTATCTGTGGTCAGGGCCACCGCGGGGTACGCGCGGCGGTTTCGCATGTACCTCACCACATACTCTGTGGCGAGATGCTGCGCATCGGCAGCTGACCCGCCATTCCCACAGAAGAACAGGGTGCCTCCGTTCTCCACGGTCTTTCGAACCATCTCGAGCGCGACTCCGATGTCGGCCTCGAGCTCAGCTGCTACGCGAAGTGCGGTAGCCGAAAGCTCGCGAAGTGCCGCGGTCAACAACGCAGTGGACGGACGATTCATCGGTGTTCCGTATGGGCAGGAGTGAGCTACGCTTGCGCGATCGTCGCGCCGACGATGTTAGCCTCCGAACAGGCGCTTCAGCTTGCCTATCAGTCGATTGCCAAGCGGCGGCACCGGCAGCGTGTCTTCGTCAGCCAGAACGCGTTCCGCGTTGAGTCGCGTCAGAAGGTCGATCTGCTCCGCCCCACCATGCTCCATGAGCCAGTCCCGACCCACCCGCAGGGACCGGGAATCCCCGTGATTGTCGGACGCGAGTATGTCGATCAACCCGTCCCGGAGCATGTCGCGCGCCAGATCTGACGGAACGCCGCGGCCGAGCAGGACGGAGACGTCGGTTTGAATGATGACTCCAAGCTCCCGCCACGCGCGAACCGTCGCCAGCGTGCAGCCAAAGTACCGCTCGGGGTGCGCCAGAATGGCCGTGCGCCCCGACCGAGTGATACGGCGCAACTCGGCCTCAGCTCTCCGCGGAACTCCGCCTCGGCTGAACTCGACAAGCAAGGCACGAGAGCCCCCGAGGCCGAGGCCCGGCGCGGTTAAGTCGACTCCGGGCGTATCGAGCATTATCTCCCAGCCGAGCAACAGTTCGGGTACGGCCGGAGCGTGCTCTCGAAGCGCCTGCAGCCGTGTTGCATACTCGGCGTGTGGCGCCAGCGCTGCTTGGGAGGCAGTCAGGTGCGGCGTACAGACCAGCCGCGCAACGCCATCCAACGCGAATCGCCCGAGCACCTCCACCGACACCTCAATCGACGGCGAACCGTCGTCGACGCCTGGCAGCAGGTGCGAGTGGATATCGATCACGCCCTGATCAACCTCGTGGGTTGGCACGCGTGGCGGGCGCCACCGGGCTCCCATCGACGCCGCATGTCGGACGCGACCAGATCTCAGCCCGGCCGTGCCGCGGAAAGCGAGGCGATTCGCGCCATCGCGCGAGCCGCTCTCAACTCGAGCCGCTGCGGTGAGTCCGCGGCGGATTGGAAAGCGTACGTCACCAATGCATCGACCGTCAACAGATCGAGGGCCGATCCTCGCGATGTGGACCCAGACGCGAGCAGTTCCTCGAGTAGCTGCTCTCCCGCTTCGAGGCATGCTTCCGGCACCGTTTCGACCGACTGACCCAGGTAACTCGACAACACCACACGCAGCCGTGCAGCAAGCGCGGGCGGCGGCGCCGGATGCAGGCGTTCCAACCAACTGCCAACATTGGCAGATTGACTCGTTCCCGCATCCGGTGCCGTCTCCTGAGCCGACATCGACACGGTCACCCGGCCAACACAAGTCGGGTCACGATCGAGCCCGCCGCTGCCAAAGCCGCATCAATCTGTCCTCCGTCGATGCCTGCTTGCGCCATATGCGCTTTGCCTCCGCCACGCCCACCCACAACCGCGGCCACTTCCCGAACCACGATGTCGGCGCGAAGCCCACGGTCGCGGACGTCGTCCGTGGAGACTGCCAGCAGGGCACCCTTTCCATCCGCGAGCTGGGCACCAATCACGGCGACACCGCTCACGAGGGCCTCCCTGACCGCATCGCCGAGTGCTTGAAGCGCTTTCACGTCGGCGACATCCACGCGGGCAGACACGAAACGAACACCAGCGTGATCGGACGCCTGCGCGACGATCTGCTGTGCCTGCCCGGTTCCGGCAGCACCGCCGCGCATCGCTTGATCGAGGCGCTTCTCGAGCTGCTTCCGATCGTCCAGGAGCACGTCGAGCTTCTTCTCGATTTGGTCAAGGCTACCGGCGACGCCACCCATCGGGACTTTGAGTCGCAGAGCAACGAGGTTGAGCGTGCGTTCGCGTTCGGCAAGAAACTGGAATGCTCGCGGACCGGTGAGTGCTTCCAATCGGCGAACTCCCGCGGCGACGCCCACTTCTGACACGATTCGAACCAAACCGATCTCGGCAGTATTTCGTACATGCGTACCACCGCAAAGCTCGACCGAGAGACCGGGGATCTCTACGACACGAACCACGTTGCCGTATTTCTCTCCGAACAACGCCATCGCGCCCTGGGCCACGGCGTTCACGTACGACTCCTCGCGAGTGGTGACCGGTTCCGCGTTCCATACACCCGAGTTTGCCATGGCCTCGATTTGCGCAAGCTGTTCCGGAGTCACCGGGCCATGATGCGTGAAGTCGAACCGGAGGCGATCGGGGCTGACCAGCGAGCCCGCCTGATGCACGTGCTCACCAAGGACGTGGCGAAGCGCAGCATGCAATAGATGTGTCGCGGTGTGATTCCGTTCGGTATCGTGCCGACGTTCACGCGACACCGTCGCGCGCGCGGGGCCGAAGACGATCTCCCCCGTGACGGGGCCTATCGCGGCGATGCGACCATCGAGCTTTCGCACCTCCGAGACATCCACCGCCCAACCTGCGCCGCTGATACGGCCAGCATCCGAGACCTGTCCCCCCGACTCCGCATAGAACGGCGACTCGTTCAGCATTACCGCAACGCGCCCGTCAGGCAATTCCCGCACGGCCGTGACGACGGTGTCGACCTCCGTGGTGTCATAGCCAACGAAGACGCCGAGTGCGGCGCGATGCTGGGCGTCGTGCGTCCACTGGGTGGGATCGCCGAAATCGTCGGCACTCACGGTCAACTGACGGGACTTGCGTTCGGCCTGCGACTGTTTGCGTTGTGCCGACAGCGCCGCCTCGAAGCCACTGATGTCGACGAGATAGCCGCGTTCGCGCGCCATCAGCTCCGTGAGATCGATTGGAAATCCGAATGTGTCGTACAGTCGGAACACGTCATCGCCATCGATGGTCCCGCGTACGCTGCTCGAGCCCTGCGTAGAAGCGATGGGGGCCAGCTCCTCAAACCGCGACATTCCGGCGTCGATCGTCGCGAGGAATCGTTCCTCTTCGGCGCGGGTGGTATCGAGGATGTGCTTCCGACGAACCTGGAGCTCAGGATAGTACTCACGCATGGTATCGATCAGCGCGTCGACCACATGCACCAGCGTGGGCTCGCGTCGTCCGAGCAGCCAGGCGTGCCTGACGGCGCGACGCAAGATGCGCCGGAGTACGTATCCGCGCCCCTCGTTTGACGGAAACACGCCGTCTGCCAGCAGGAAAGAGACGGCGCGGGCATGATCCGCAATGACGCGGAAGGAGGCCGGGTCGATCTCGCGACCGTCGTGGCCGATGGCGGTGCCGAGACCCACGCCTGGTTTATAGGGATACTTGATGCCCACAACTTCCTCGACTCGCGCGATGAGCGGCGCGAACATGTCGGTATGGAAGTTGTTGGTGACCCCCTGCAACACCGCCGCAATACGCTCAAGACCTGCGCCGGTATCAACCGACGGCTTCGGCAGCGGATGCATGGTGCCGGTCTCGTCGCGGTTGAACTGCA
>JANNEV010000460.1:0-1921 GCA_031379145.1 Gemmatimonadaceae bacterium | reverse complement strand
GTTCGAGGCGGGCGAGCTGGCGGTAGAGGTGCTGGAGGTGGAGCGGCGACGCATCACGAAGGTACGCGTCCGCCGTCCGTCGCCGGCGGGAAGCGCCTAGGCGCGCCGTATGCGTTGCGGCACCATCGCGCTCATCGGGCGGCCCAACGCGGGCAAGTCGACGCTCCTCAACCGCATCGTCGGACAGAAGCTCGCCATCGTGTCCGACAAGCCGCAAACGACCCGCACGCGGATCACGGGCGTGAAGCAGTACGACACGGCACAAGCCGTGTTCGTGGACACGCCCGGCATCCACAAGCCCACCCATCGCCTGAACGCGCGGATGGTGGAGACCGCACTCGAAGCCATGCGCGACGTGGACGTGGTCGGGCTGGTGGTGGATGCGTCGGTCAAGCCTGGCCCCGGAGACAGCTACATGCTGAACCTGATGACGCGGCTGACGGTGCCCAGGATCCTCATCCTCTCGAAGGTGGACCTGGTGGCCAAGCCGCGGCTGCTGCCCTTGCTGGAGCGGTATCAGCAGGCCAACGTTTTCGCGGAGTTCGTGCCGATATCCGCCATCGATGGCACCAACGTCGAGGCGCTAGAGCAGGTCCTCTTGGCACACCTGCCGGAGGGCGAGCCCCTGTTTCCGCCCGACTACCTCACGTCCCAGACCGAACGCTTTCAGGTGGCCGAACTGGTGCGCGAGCAGGTGCTGCGCCTGACCCACGACGAGCTGCCGTTTTCCACCACCGTCGTCGTGGACCGATTCGAAGAGGCGCCGCCTGAGGAGCAGACGGTCCTGTACTGCACCATCTGGGTCGAGCGCGAGTCCCAAAAAGGAATCGTGGTAGGGCGCGGTGGCCAGATGGTCAAGGCCATTGGCACGGCGGCCCGCGTGGAGTTGGAGCGCGAGCTGCAGCGCCGGGTGCACCTGGAACTCCACGTCAAGGTGAAGGCGGACTGGCGCGACAGCGACCGCCTACTGGACGAGATCGCCGCGCAGAATCGCGAAGGCTAGATGACGCGTGCTACAGTGAATCGTTTGGAGCCCAGCGAACACTCATCATGGCGGCGCAGCGACGACTCGATCTCGTGCTCGACTCAGTCAAGCGACTGCTGCGCATCGGTGCGACCGCTAACCTCCTAAACCTTCTCCAGAAGCAACACCCGGCCGACCTGGCCCAGGTTCTCAGCGAACTCAGCGACCGCGATCGGGAGGCGGCGTTCAACATGCTGGTCGAGCGGCACAGCCGCCTGGCCATGGAAGCCGTGTCCGAATTGGGGCCCGAGGCAGGCGCGACCCTCCTCTCCTCGCGATCCGCCGAGGAGATCGCCGGCCTGGTGCAGGAGATCGAGTCCGACGACGCCGCCGCCCTGGTGGCCAACCTCCCGGAGGAACTGTCGGCGGCCGTTTTGGATCTGATGCGGCCCCGCGAATCGGGCGTCGTCGAGGGCCTCCTCGAGTACGCCGAACAGACCGCCGGCCGCATCATGAACCCGACGGTCTTCGCGCTCAGCGAGGACTTGACGGTGGGCGAGGCCATCACCGAGCTGCAAAGCCACCGCGACGTGGAGATGGTGTTCTACCTCTACGTCGTGGACGAGCGCCGCCATCTGGTGGGCGTCACGTCGCTGCGTCGGCTCCTCCTCGTGTCGCCCGAGACACCGCTCAAGCGGATCATGACGGCGGACCTCATCAGCGCCCGCGCGGACATGGACCAGGAGGAAGTGGCGCGCCAGGTCGCCGCCTACAACCTGCTGGCCATCCCGGTCGTCGACGAGGAGAACAAGCTGGTCGGCATCATCACCGTGGACGACGTCATCGACGTCATCAAGGAAGAGGCCACCGAAGACATCAACCGCATGGCCGGCGTAGCCGGCGACGAACGCGCCTTCACCCCGGCGCTCGAGTCGCTGCGCAAGCGGCTCCCGTGGC
>JANNEV010000181.1:0-10913 GCA_031379145.1 Gemmatimonadaceae bacterium | reverse complement strand
ATACCGATGTCCGTCACGATGCCGGTGACGTGCGTGGTCCGGATCTCCGCGTGCGAGATCTTTGTGATCACGGCGTTCTGTAGCCCCATCATGAAGCACAGTAACGCGACGGTCGCAGGAACGAAGAGAGTGTGCACCCGATTCAGGCGCACGCCGACGATCCCAAAAACGATTAAAAGCATCGCTTCCAGGAGGAGCGGGAGCGCATACGCGCTGCTCAAGCCGCGGCGACGGGCTGCGTTCACTAGCACAGCCGTGGTCGCCGCACCGGCGATGAAGGCGCCCAACGCGCCGACTCCGGTGGCCACAATTCCCGGGTCGCCCAAGATCAGCGCGTCGGCCATGGCGGATACGATCCCCGTCATGTGGGACGTGTACTGTTGCACCGCCAAGAAGGCCCCGGCGTTGGTCGCGCCGGCGACGAAGGCAAGTCCCACCCCGAGATGCGTATTCTGTCGTTCGGTACGGACGGTCGCCGTGAGCCCACGCGCATAGTCGAGAGGCATGGCGACAAAGTTAGTCGACGTACGCCACTGTGCGTGCTGCAGGCTAACGCAGCGTTACAGGGCAACAGACCAACATGCTGCTTCAGCCCGATCTCGAAGCGATGCACACGTTCGCGTCCGAGCGGCCGTAGCGTCGCCGTGACGGTCGCTGACTCAAGCGCGCCAGAGCGCCCCTGCGCTACGGCGTGCGCGCTCGACGCCCCTGATCGCTGCGCCGCGCCGTCATGGAGAACACGCGTCCAACTCGAAAAGCCACTCCTGCTACAGCGAGTCTCAGGCTCACGCGCCGGGCATTGTGAGCCGTACCGGCACAAGGCAGACAGCCCGCGGCATGCGGCGAACGTCGACCGACCGCTTGAGCAGTTCGGCTGCGCCGACAGCGCGGCGCTCGCGGTATACAAGAATCAGTGCGTCGGTCATCGGGCAAAAGGCCAGCAGTGCGCCGACGGAGAGGCCGGGCATCAAGTGCCCGTTGCTCACGGCGCCGATCACCCGGAACGGCACGGAAAGAGCAAAGGCCAGTCCGAAAGACTGCGACGCTGATCTTTTGGCATGGTCTTGCTCCGGCGCGTCGCTCGCCTGTATCGGTACGCGTTTAGCGCTGAAGGGGCTCGTGAGCGACGAGACGATCGCAATCAGTCCGGCGGTGAACATGAGGAATCCGACGAGGGCCCACGCCGCCAACGGCCCCTGAATCGGCGCTTACTTGGTGGCTTTCGGCGTCGGCGACGGCGGCAACGATGCGAGCCGCCGCTTCAATTGTCGGAACGCATCAGAGTCAACACGGAGACCTCTGAGCTGCGACGGCGGGTAAGTCGCGATCTGTTGTGACGTCGCCGTGATGCGGTCTTCCTCAAGCGGATGCGTCGCAAAGAACGCATCGACGGCTCCAGGATTGGCGCGGCGTTCGGTTAAGAGACTGCGAAACATCTTCGGGATGCCGTTGGGATCGATGCCCGCCTTCACGCTGGTGCGTACCCCCTCTTCATCCGCTTCGGCCTCGTCCTGCCGACTGAATCGCGCAAAGAGCGCCGTGCCGCCCAGATCGATCGTTGCTTGCGCCGCCCCAGTGTCGCACACCTTCGTGAGCGTGCACAGGGCCAGCAGCCCACCACCGACTTGTTGCGACTGCTGCATTTGATGCACCGAGTGACGCCGCGTCACGTGTCCAATCTCGTGACCCAGTACGCCCGCCAATTCGTCCATCGTCTCGGCGCGCGCAATGAGCCCACGGTTGACGTACACCCAGCCGCCGGGCACAGCAAACGCATTGACCTCCTTGCTGTCAACAACGGCGAAATGCCACGTCAGTCCGCGCATGTCGGTGACAGCGGCGAGGGATTTTCCAAGCGTACTGATCGCGCGCGCCACTTGCGCGTCGCGAACGATCGGCAACTGCGCGTCGATCTGCGTCGCGTAGTCCGCGCCCAGCTGGACTTCCTGCTTTTGCGAGATGGCGCAAGAAGAGGCGATGGACGATGCTCCCATCCAGGCCAGTCCCGCGCCGAGACGCGTGATCCTCCGCGAGATGCGCATGCTAGAATCCGAGACCAAGAAGCAAGAGCAGCGATCGTGGCTTGTAGCTCGATGACGATGTCACGGTCTTCAGCCTCAGGTCGCTGAGGCCGTACACATAGCGCGCCTCGGCCATGAGGCCTCCCAGCGTCACAAAGCGCGCACCCACGCCAATGACGCCGGAGTACGTGACTGGTTCGCGTCCGGAATCAGGGCAGTCACCGCCGCCAGTACCACACTGAATCTCGAACGACGCCTGAGGTCCCACGTATGCGAATGGCGTGACGGCCGGACTGGGAACAGAGAGGCGCAGGTACACCGGCACGTCGATATAGTCGAGGCGACGTGAGTCTGCGGGGTTGGTGCTGGTGTACCCCCGCTGCGCGTAGAGTCCCTCAATCCCGAATCCGATGGGTCCGCCGCTTGCGGCACCAACGCCAAGTACGAAGCCCGAGCGCTGCTTCGCGCCGGGTGCCAACCCTGTGTTGGAGGCTGTACCATAGGAGACTCCGGCTTTGATGGACATTTGCTGTGCGCCGACGTCACGCATTACGGCGACGGTCGCGACAGTCAGAGCGATGAGGACGATCTTGTTTATTTGCATAACCGTGAGTCTACGGGGACTCGGACGACAAGCCCATCGCTCCGACAGATGAATTCGGAATAGCACATGTCGGTGAGTACGCGTGCTACTCGCGAGGGAGCCATAGGGATTGGCGCGATGTCGGCGACCGCCGGGTGGGCCGCATCGACGTCTTCCGGTATCGCAGAAGGCGTGGGGCGCACCGTGCGCGGTCGTTGATGAGCGAGTGCCGACGCTCGTCTATCAGTCATTCGCTGCCATGCCACCACGCTCTGCGGCGAGAGTCGCGGATCGCTGATACGACGTGCACTCTTGGGAATGCTCTAGACGTTCCTCTCCCCATGGACTCAGTATGACCGCTCCCATTCTGCTCGGTTGGATTGCACTGGGCATGATCGTGCAACTTGTGCTTGGCATGGCGATCTCCGTGCGGACGCGTGGTGCAAGTCACGCGCCGATCGAGTCCGATCGGACCGCGCAGGCTGCGTGGCCAGGGTTGCGCACATTCCGCGTCGTCGCGCGCCATTTCGAGGACGCCTCACACAGTCAGTGCTCGTTCCTGCTCGCTCCGGTCAACGGCGAAACACTGCCGGCTTTCAAGCCGGGGCAGCTCCTCACCTTCGTGATTCCCTTCTCCACCGCCGGCGACGACGGCACGGACGCGTCGGTCGAGCAGGTGACTAGGAACTACTCCCTGTCTGATGCGTCGCGCGCCGACTCGTATCGGATCACCGTGAAGCGGGCGCGGCCGCCGCTCGATAAACCTGACGCACCCGCAGGCATCGTATCGAACTACCTTCACGATCACGCTGCGGTTGGCACGCTGCTCGACGCGAGCGCGGAGTCACGGCCGCAGATGTGAGTGAGCGGCTCCATCAGGACATGATGACGTTCGACGTCGTGAAGAATTGGCGCGTGGTGCATATCCCGATCTCGCTCGCCTTCGGTGTGCGGGCCATCGTGCACATTGTGTCCGAGCTGATATTCTGGAGCTGGACATGAACCGCCGCTGGGGGCTTGCCATCATCACGGCCAATCTGGTGGCGTTGCTCGGACTTGTGTTCGTCTACCCGCATCTCATGGTGAGCCCCGGACCGCTGGTAGCGGCACACAGCCAGTTGACGACCGACTGCGCGTCGTGCCATACCCCGTGGCGCGGTCCCGACCCGGCCCGATGCGTCGGGTGCCACGCCGTGGCCGACATCGGCTTGCGCACTACCGACGGCGCGCCGATCGCGCGTCAACGACAGTCGACCGCGTTTCATCAGCAGCTGGTCGAGCAGAACTGCAACGCCTGCCACAGCGATCATCAGGGACCGTTGCGGACCGAAGCGAACCGCGTGCGATTCTCGCACGCCTTGCTCCGTCCGGCGGTCGGGGAACAGTGCGAGGGGTGTCATACCGCGCGCCTCATCCGCATTCACACCAACCTGACGGAGAACTGCGCGCAGCGTCATGGCCAGAGCGCCTGGAAACCCGCCACGCTGGACCACAGCAAGCTGTTCGTGCTTGACGGTCGCCACACGCCGACGTGCGTCACCTGTCATACCGGCGGCGATTACCGCCGCTACGCCTGTTACTGCTGCCATGCGCACACCGAGGCGCGTATCCGCGCGAAGCATGTCGAGGAAGGGATCCGCGACTTCCAGGACTGCGCCCGGTGCCATCGCAGCGGGAATGAGGACGGAGAGGGTGGTGGGAGGCGCGAAGGGCGTCGGGAGGGCGGCGAACACTAGGGAAGCTCCGCATAGTTCGAGGGGGTCGCGTCGCGCGCGCGGCGGATGGTCAGTGCCCCTGCATCCGCTCACAGTCGCGTTTCCTCCTGCGTGAACGACTGCCCAGTCCTTCATCAGACCAAGAGAAACCGTTCATCTCAGGGAGTCCGAGGAAACGGCTTCACCATCCGGCGCATCGATTCACTGATGCGTTTCTCCAATTCGCGCGGCCGATCGAGCAAGCCGCCGACATCCGTTTGCGCCCACCCGCGCCAGAGGATGCGTTTCGACTTGGCGTCGGCGATATCGAGGAGGAGTGTCCCTTCTTCGAACTCCACCATGGTGCTCGACTGGGCATAGTCCGGCGACGAGTACCCGCGACGTTCGTCGCCCTTGATCACATCGACGTGCCGCTGAACGCTGGCGTGATAGTGGATGAGCAGATCAGGCGATTGGTTAACGAGACGAAGTCCCTTGGCCGACAGTTCCAACTCCGCCGCAGCGCGTACGCGGGAATCGAAGAACGGATTGTTGTCGAGACGAGGGTCGCCCACCGGAAGTCCGTCGCTGGCTTCCCATCCAAACGTTCGATACTGATCGAAGCGAACGTCTGGATCATGGTCGGCGCCAACGCTGACGGTGGCGCATGCGCTCAGCACGAGGAGCGGCAGGGCCAGCAGCCACCGCACACTGCAGTGAACCATCATGGAAGACTCTCCTTCGTTTCGGGGGGACTCAGACCAATCAAGTATCAGACATCGGCGAACTCGACGGAGTCAGGGAACGCCGTACGGGTTTTTGACGAGACGCTGCGCCACACCATGACGGGTTACGTCACGTCGGCACACCGCCTGCTCGGCGCCGCCAACGACGGAGCGACTTCACGAGTTCGAGAATCAGCAGAGGGACTGCGCCGAGGAGCAGGAGGCGGGCGGCGTCGGGGAGTGACATCGGCGTGGTTTTGAGAAATTCGCCCAGGATGGTCCATTGGTGACTGAGTACCTGCACCGCGACGGAGCACGCCACTACGCCGACCAGCCAGCGATTGCTGAGCGGTGAGAACTGCCAGATACTGCGTGTGTCACTGCGCGCCCCGAACGCGCGCAATAGCTCGGCGAATACAATTACGGTGAAGGCCCAGGTACGCGCGACGTCGACCGGATGTCGCTGCAGCATGGTGCAGTAGACCGCGAGGGCTACACCGGCCGTGAGCACGCCGGTAAAGCTCATGCTCCAGAGGAAGCGCGCATTCGCGAGATGCTCCGCGCGTGGCCGCGGAGCGCGCGTCATCACGTCGGTGTCGATAGGGTCGGCCGCGAGGGCGAGTGCGGGCAGTCCGTCGGTCACCAAGTTGATCCAGAGCAGATGGATGGGCAGCAACGGCATGGGCAGACCGGCGACCACGGCGACCAGCATGAGCAGCAATTCGGCCGTATTGCCCGCCAGCAGATACTGCAGTGTTTTGCGAATGTTGTCGTAGATCCCACGACCCTGCCGGACGGCCGTCACGATGGTGGCGAAGTTGTCGTCAGTCATCACGAGGTCGGCGGCCTGCTTCGTGACCTCGGTGCCCGTGCGGCCCATGGCGATCCCGATGTCAGCCCCGGTGATCGCCGGGGCATCGTTCACGCCATCTCCCGTCATGGCCACCACGGCGCCGACGGCCTGCCACGCGCGCACGACCCGTAGCTTGTGCGCGGCGCTCACGCGGGCATAGACCCGCGTGTGTTCCACCGTACGCCGCAGCTCGTCGTCGGACATGGCCTCCAGCGCGGGTCCGGTCAACGCGGTTTCGTGAGCGTGCAGCACAATGCCCAGCTCGCGCGCGATGGCGAGCGCGGTCTCCGGATGATCGCCAGTGATCATGACGACGCGAACGCCGGCGGTGCGGCACCGCGCAATGGCTTGCTTCGCTTCCACACGTGGGGGATCGTACATCCCTGACAAACCAACGAACGTCAGCTCCCGTTCGATGGTCTCGGGCGTGCAGGCGTCGGGCAAGTTGGCGCCGATCTCGCCGCGCGCCGAGCCCAACACGCGGAGCGACTGTCTCGCCATCGCGGTAGACCGCTTCACAATCGCCGAGCGATCGTGCGCGGTGAGCGGCTGTGGTCCGTTCGCCGTCAGGCGGTGTGTGCAGCAGTCCAGCAGCGTACCCGGCGCACCGTTCACCAAGGCGAGGTGCGTGCCATCTGCTCGCCGGCGAACGACGGCACTCCGCTTTCGCTCGGAGTCGAACGGGAGCGAGCAGACGACTGGCATATCGGTGTCCACCTGTGATCGCTCGATGCCGAGCTTCCCTCCGGCGACGAGGAGCGCGCCTTCCGTGGGATCGCCGATGACGCTCCATACGCCGTTGACTTCGGTGATCTGCGACTGGTTGCACCCCGCCATGACGGTCGCCAGCGCGTGGAGGAGCGTCTGTTCGGCACTCGTAGGCGGCGCGCTTTCGTCACGCCGGTGCACCGCGCCGGTGGGCGCATAGCCTTCCCCGGTGAGTTCAAAGTATCGGCCGTCGACAGACACCAGGCGAACGGTCATGGCGCCCACCGTAAGTGTGCCGGTTTTGTCGGTGCAGATGACATCAGTCGATCCCAGCGTTTCCACCGCTGACAGCGTACGCACCAGCGCGTGTTGTCGCGCCATCCGAACGGCCCCGAGCGAGAGCGCGACGGTGACGACGGCGGGGAGCCCCTCGGGAACGGCCGCGACCGCGAGGCTGACAGCGCTCAGGGCGAGTTCACTCAGCGGGGTTCCTCTCATGAGACCAAGCACAAATACGAGCACCACGATCGCCACCGCGGCCCACAGCAGTGAACGACCGAGCGATGCGAGACGCTGTTGCAGCGGAGTCCCCTTGGAGGGGGCGGCATCAGTGATCATGGCCGCAATGCGCCCGAGTTCGGTATGCATCGCGGTCGCGACCACAACGGCACGCGCGATGCCCGTGGCCACGGCGGTGCCCATGAATACCATGTTGAAGCGATCACCGATGGCGACGCGGTCGCCCACGATCGGCACCGCACGTTTCGACACCGCATCGGCTTCACCCGTCAGCGCCGCTTCCACGCAGGTGAGTGACGACGCGCTCAAGATGCGTGCATCCGCGGCTACGAGATCTCCTGCCACGAGGTCCAGGATGTCGCCAGTCACGACGTCAGTAGCGGGCACCGAGACTTGCCTGCCATCGCGCAGGAGTGTCGCGTTCGGCGCCGTCATGGCCTTGAGCGCGGCAATCGAGCGCTCAGCACTGAGCTCCTGCGAGAATCCGATGGCGGCGTTCAGCACCACTATCGCAAGGATCGCGATGGCATCAATCGCATCACCGAGGATGAACGATATCGCGCCGGCGCCGATGAGGATCCAGACCAGGACGCTCTGGAACTGCCGTACCAGAATCTGCGTTTTCCTAATCCTCGGCGCCTCGCGAAAGCGGTTCTCGCCGTTGGAACGCAAGCGCGCGCGAGCTTCGACCGCGGACAGGCCAACCTCGGACGTGGCAAAGTGCGCGAGCACTTCGGCGCCGGATGTTTCGTGCCAACTGTCCATCACACGCTCCTCAGATGACACGGACTACGAGCGCGCCAATGGCCGCGGTGGCGGCCATGGCGAATGCGCCCAGAACGTCACGCGCCAACCGTGAACGTCAACGCCGACGTCCACGCCGCTTGTATGGGTCGTGCCATAACGTGTTCAGAAAGGCCGAGCTCATCGCGCGTATGTAGGGCGAGCGCGTCGTGAGCTGTCATCTGCTCCGCGATGCGACGAGCGAGCGGCAACTCCACGCCGCGTGTTACATAGATCTGGATCAACTCCTCCAGTTCCGCCGCTGGTTGCTCGGCGAGTTCTCGTGTTTCGCGAGCAACTTCGGCGCGTTCCGTGCCAGCTTGCGAGCTTACCGAAACGTACTCGCCGGCGGCCACGGATAGCGCACCGGCAACCCCGACAACGAGGCTCGCCGTCGAGACAGTGCCGTCATTCGCCCCGAGCACGGCCGCGCGAAGCCAGCCGACACGGGAAACCAGATGTTGCTCAGGGCGCCGCGCGCTTGCCATCGGTGCCATCACACTACGACGCGAGTGAGGCTGCGGGATAGTCCGTGTAGCCAACCGGCCCCGGCGTATAGAACGTCGCCATGCTGGGCGGTGCCAGCGGGATGTGCGCTTCGAGGCGGTGCAGCAAGTCCGGGTTGGCCAGTGACGCGCGGCCGAAGGCCACCAGATCCGCCTGCTGGCCTTGTAGCGCGGCTTCCGCGCTAACCGCATCAAAGCCACCTGAGGCGATGAACGTTCCCGCGAACGCCTCGCGCAGCGCAGTCTTGAAGTCGCGCGGAATGGCCGGGGCACCCATCGACTCGTGATCAACGAGGTGCAGATACATGATACCGAGTACACTCAATTGCGTCGCGAGGGCGAGGTATTGCGTCTCGACATCGGGGAACGCTCCTGACGCGTTGAAGACCCCGTACGGTGATACGCGCATCCCGACCCGGTCGGGGCCAATCGCATCCGCACAGGCCCGCGCAACCTCAAGGGCAAACCGGTTGCGCTCGGGAATCGACCCGCCGTAGCCGTCCGCACGATCATTGATATTCGCGTTCAGGAACTGCTCGATGAGATAGCCGTTGGCGGCATGCAGTTCGATGCCATCAAAGCCCGCGTCCATGGCGGCACGAGCCGCATGCGCAAACTCGGTGACCACTACCGCGATCTCCGGCTCAGTGAGGGCGTGCGGGAGACTGGCCGGCTGCAGTCCAGCGGTGTCGGTGAAGATCGACTCCGTCAGGGCCACCCCAGTTGAGGAGACGACCCGAGCGCCAGCGGGCATGTTATCAACATGTGCCGCCCGACCGCAGTGCATGAACTGCGCGTAGATCTTCGCGTCACGGGTGTGCACGGCATTGGTCACCACACGCCAGGCGGCGATGTGCTCGACGTCGAAGAGTCCGGGAATGCGAGCATAGCCCAAGCCGTCGGGTGACGGCGACGTTCCTTCGGTGATCAGGAGGCCCAAGTCAGCTCGCTGCGCGTAGTACGACGCCATCATTGGCGTCGGCACATGTGCCGCGGTGGCCCGATTGCGTGTCATGGGGGCCGTCACCGCACGATTGTGCAGCATCAGCGCGCCCAGACGATACGGCTCGAACAGCATCGTATTTGCTCCGAGAGGGTTTACAACACGACATCTCATACGACCGTTGAGTGTAGGGCGCGCAGACTCGTCGAACCATCGCGCGATCGACGTAGTCATCTTGCCTGAGTCGTGGGTCACGACGACCGCTACGCGCTGCGTCCCGAAAAGGAAATCGATGAGGCCCCGGGTCGCGGAGCCTCACCGATGTGTTCATCTTCCACCGTCGATCACGGCGAGTCTTCTGCTCAGATAGAGAACCCGACTGAACGACGGCGACGCGACCAGAAGCCCAGCACCGCCAACCCGCTCGCCATGAGCAGATAGGTGCTCGGCTCGGGCACCGTGCTCACGAAACCGCGAATCGTCTGGGCATCGCCTGCCACGCCGCCGAGGCCGGGCGGATCAATCCGCACGCCACCGGTGAGCAAGTCACGCGAGATCGTGTAGTTCACCGCGCCAATGGTGAAGACGCTCGGGCTGATCGGCCCCCACACCAAGCCACCCTGAATCGCCGACACCGTTCCCTGCACCGATGCGCAGGTCGTATAAGGACCATACGGTGGGTGTCGTCTGGTTGATGGTCAACGCGAACAGCACGTTCGCGAACGTCGATGGCCCTGTGCCCGACGTGACGAACGTGCCGAAGTTTGCATTGCCGTGCGTGTTGAGCAGCTGTGGTGCGCCGGACTAGTAGGTCAGGCGAACACCGCCCGATCACCACAGTGCTACCTCATTCGCCTGACCGTGTCGCGTCGATCGATACACAGCGCACGCCGCTGTGACTCCGCCGCTTGAGCCACGGGGTACTCCCACCAAGGCGTGAATGGCATGAGCGGTGCGATGACCCTGCGCACGGATTGGACGGCGGGCGGCGCAGGTCAACGATTGTCCTCAGCGCGCCCCGCCATCGCTCGCGACGCGCGCCAGGTACACCGACAGCTCATCGATCCAATGACGCGTCGCCAGCACATCACCTCGGCCAGCCTCCTCCTCGATCGCGAAACCGATGTCCGTGATCGCCTGGAATCCATAACTCGCGCCAGTGCCGCGCATGTTGTGGCCGAGTCGTTGCGCGGTCTGCAGGTCATCCCGCGTAACGGCGTCGCGCATGGTCGAAACGTCGTTACGCCGGTTCCGTAGAAACGTTGGCACGAGTTCCGCAATGCGCGGATTCTCCGGCACCAGGACTTCCAGGCTCTGAATGCGCTCCTCGCGCGTGGGTGCGAGCGCGACTATGGTGCGATTCGCAATCGCGCGAAGCAACACGTCCTGCCGGATGGGCTTGGTGAGGAATGCGGTGCACCCGGCGGCCAGACACTGTTCCCGATCGCCTTTCAACGCCGATGCGGTCAGGGCGACGATCGGCGTCGCGGTGCGTTGGTTCGCATGCTCCCACGTCCGGATCGCGCGCGTAGCCGTCAGGCCATCCATGACCGGCATCTGCCGGTCCATCAGCACCAG
>JANNEV010000169.1:0-1701 GCA_031379145.1 Gemmatimonadaceae bacterium | reverse complement strand
GTCGGGACCGGCACCTCGCGCATCCCCGCGAGCCCCTGGAGGGTGCCTTCCAGCACATCGCGCGCGGCCCGGGGATCCGTGATACGCTCAAGCGCACTGATCAACGCCGCTCCCGCCGGCGGACTGCGCAAGTCCTCCGCCAGTCGGCGCGCGAGGAATCGACGCAACTTGGGAACCTGCGTCGCGACCGCCAGCGTCGCGGCATTCGCGGGCGCTGCCGCGACCAGCGGCTCCACCCCGTACCATAGCAGCCGGGCAAGGTTGGCATCGGTGTCAGCCGGACATCGCTCGACGAGCGCGCTCGCGAGTGTCATCCGCGAAGCCGGCTCGATCTTGCCCAAGGCGGAAGCCAGTGCGGTCCGCACCAGCCACGTGGATTCGTCCCGTGCCAGCGCGGCCAGCCGGTTCACCACCGTGGCATCGACAGATCGTTCCGTCAGGAGCCGCACCGCCCACCCACGGATATGTTCGTTCGGGTGCGCGAGCAGGCCCTGCAGCCACGCCGGATCCGCTCCGTCCGTGACGTGCAGCGCCCACAGCGCGCGCAGCTTTCGGGTGACGTCCTCCTGCGCGTCGAACATGCGTCGCAGTTCGGTACGCGTCGCGTTCTGGTCAGAACCGGCAGCGGCGCGCTCCTGGAGAATCCGGCGCGCGTGCCGTACATACCAGTCGTTGCGATTTAACTGCAGCTCGACAAGCCGGGCGTCGGACTCGTGCGCTAGGTTGACCACCACGCGTCGCGGCGCGCCCCAGCTGATCTTGTAGATGCGGCCGCTGGAGCGGTGGACTCCATCGCGATCATGGCATTCCCCGGTGTCGGACCAATCCGTCATGACCACGTCGCCGTCCGGGCCGTAGGCGAGAGACACGGCGCGAAACCACTGGTCGTCGGCGGTTAGGAAATCGGGCGCGTGCCGGGCCAGGTAGCGTCCGTTGCCGTTGTCCTGGTCGATGCGGTCGCGATTGATCCGCCGGCCGTGGATGTTGCTCAGAAAGATCGAGCCCCGGTATTCCGCCGGCCAGTGATCGCCGAGATAGATCATCGCATCGGAGTGCGAGTGGCCGCCGCCGAACGCCTCGTTGCCCTCCGCAACCCGCGTACTCTTTTCGGAGCTGGCTCCGCCCCAGTGCCGGTGGTCCACCGTCGTCTCCATGAGCTCGTAGCTGTGGGGATTCGGATGCGCTGCGCGTCCCGGGCCCCGGTCATAGCGCGCTCCCGGCGCGAGGTGCCAGAGGTGCTCGATGACGCTCGTGCTCAGGAAACCCTGCCCATGGTCGTCGAAGTCGAGCCCCCAGGGATTGACGGTGCCGTCCGCGACAATCTCGAAGCGCCGATCGACAGGATGATACCGCCAGATCGCGCAGTTCATGAACGTGCGCGCTTCCTTGGGGTCACCAGGCTTTCCGACGAGTGAGGGCTGCTTGTTGCCGTGGCGGCCATAGAGCCAGCCATCGGGCCCCCAACTCAGTCCGTTCACGCTGTTGTGCTCGGCCCTGAGCGTCCACCCATCGAGCAACACGACGGGCTCGCTGTCGGGCCGATCATCGCGATCACGATCCGGGATGAAGGCAAAACTCGGCGGCGCGGTGATCCAAACTCCGCCGAAACCCACGGTTAGGCCGGTCAGGCGGTTCAGATGATCACAAAAGACTTTCCGCGAATCGAAAACCCCGTCGCCGTCGGTGTCCTCGAAAATCAGA
>JANNEV010000128.1:0-31886 GCA_031379145.1 Gemmatimonadaceae bacterium | reverse complement strand
CCAGGATAGACGCCGAATACCTGGGTGCCCTGCGGCTTGAGCATCGCGCGCGCGGCCTGGGTCAGCGAGTGGGTCGCGGCCTTTGAGGCGCTGTAGGCGACGAAGAACGGGAAGTTGGACAACGACGCCACCGACGCCAGGTTGGCCACCGCTCCACCGCCGTTTCGCGCGAGCACCGGTGCAAACGCCTGCGTCACCGCGAACGTCCCGAAGAAGTTGACCTCCATCTCCAGGCGGCCCGCTGAGAGCCACTGCGGATCGGTGAAGTCGCCACCGGCAAACGCAGCCACGCCGGCGTTGTTGACCAGCAGCCGCACGTCAGACGCCGCGGCAACGGCGCTGGCGATCTCAGAGGCATTCGTCACGTCCAGTTGAAGCGGTACGACGCGATCACCATGGCGGGCGCGTAGGTCAGCCAGATCTGAGATGTTCCGAGCCGTCGCGTACACCTTGCGCGCCCCGGCGTCGACCAGCGCACCCACAATTGCCTCGCCGATGCCGCGATTTGCGCCAGTGACCAACGCCGTTGTACCTGCGATTGAGAAGCTCATGGTGCTATCCCCGAGTTTTGAAGTATGTAAACAGACAGGTCTGTCTGCATTGTGTTGACTATAGACCGACCTGTCTGTATTGTCAAGCATGACTTCAACCGCTCAGAAATCAGCCTTGCCGGCGGTACGGGAACGACTCCTCGATGCCGCCGATCGGCTGTTCTACCAGGAAGGCATCCGCGCCGTGGGAATTGATCGGGTGCTCGAGGAGGCCGGCGCGGCCAAGGCGTCGCTCTACTCGCACTTTGGCTGCAAGGACGACCTGGTGGCCGCGTACCTGCACCGGCGAGTACTGTCGGCGCGTGCCAGCATGAACGCGTTCGTTTCGGGCATCCCTGAGGCTGAACGGGCGTACCGTATCTTTGACTGGATTCTGGCGTGGGCGGAGACCAGCGAATTCCGTGGTTGCCCCATGCAGCACGTCGTCAACGAGTTGCCAGATCCATCACATCAAGCACGCATTATTGCGTCAGATCAGCGCCAGTATATGCTGTCTCAGTTCACCACATGGTCGATCGCTGCTGGCGCGTCTGATGTCGATCGCACTGCAGGCGCGCTGATGGTGCTGTTTGACGGCGCAATCGCGGCGTCAGAGCAGGATGGTCCGCAGCGCGCTCGGGATGCACGATGGCTGGCCGAGCGGTTGATGTACGGGAAGTAGGTGGATCGGGGAGACGAAATACCACGGCTGCTTTTGGCTGCGTACCACAGGTTCATCAGGCCGGTTCACAGTAAGCCCTGGCCCAGCGGCGGTACCCAGGCACCCTGAGATGGGACATCGCCGGTGACAAAAACACTTGAGGCCGGATCGCGCGTGAAAACCGCGATCCGGCCGCAAAGATACTCGTCGAGCCGAGTCAAACTACGCGCGACGCTTGCGCCTCGCGAAAGCGGCGCCGGCCAACCCCGTAGCCAAGAGCGCCCAGGTGGCGGGCTCAGGCACCACGGTCGTCGCGTCGATGAACGCCCCTCCGCCCGACGTTCCAGGTGCGTTGCGGATGATGTCCACGTCGAAATTGTACGTACCTGCCGCAAAAACGCGCTGACCGCGCGAGAGATCAGGATTCGACCAGGCGGCGTTCCCATCGAAAGCACTGGACTGTACGCCATCATTGTTCGCGATGGGCGACGTCTGGAACATCCCCGTGGACGTACCCGACCAGTTCAGCTGAAACCGATCGCCGACGATAAAGCCGTCAACGACCCGGATGTTGAACGGGTTGAGGCTGGTGAGCGAAAACGAATGGGCCAATGATGGCGCTTGACCAAAACCGAACTGGTACCACCCGCCATCAAGCGTTTGGGCACCGGCCATAGCCGGCACCGCGAAAGCAACGATGGCTGCCACCATCGTCCGGATTCTCTTCATGCTTCCTCCTGGAGGGGTGAAACGCCAGCCGGACCCGAGCGGACGGGGTGTCGCTCGATGGAATGTACGCCTGACCTTCGGGGAGCTCGCAATACGTGAGCCATATCACAGAAGAGTTTGCAAGCCAATAGCCGACAATGATTTGCCAGTTACAGCTCGCTCTGGCCTGGTTCCAGTGTCGCACCGTTGTGTCGCGCGCACGCAACACCTGTGTTGTGCCGCCATCGCTTCGCGCGCCTCGCCAGCCGTGGTGGGAATCACCGGCCAGCAGCGGATCGTCCAAGCGGCGGACCCTCAGCGGCCGCCACGCGGTCGCACCGCCTTTAGCAGCATGGCCGTTGCCCGCTGCCGGGCCGCCTCGCCAACCGTAGCACCTCGATACTTGCCGATGCGCACAATCACGAGATCGTGCGACGGCACAATCCAGGCACTCTGTCCGCCGGCACCGAGCATCGCGTAGGCGTCTCGCGGCATCGGCTCAGCGCCGTCGCCGTTGATCCAGAAAAACCCACCGCCGTACACCGGTCGGCCGTCGGCAAGCCACGCCGGTGCGAGCGTCCGCACGTAGTCCACATAGCCCGCTGGCAAGAGCCGCTCTCCGTTCCACATTCCGTTTTGCAGATACAGGTTCGCGAGCCGAGCCCAGTCACGCGCGGCGATGGCCTCGTACCCCTGTCCCAGGAAATTGCCGAAGGGGTCGGTGTAAATGACGGCGTCACGCATGCCCAGCTTGTCGAACAACGCGCGAGTCGGGAACGCGTGATAGTTCTCGCCGCGCTTCTCCACGCCGAGCCGCACGAGATAGCTGGCCAGCACCGGATCGGTGTTGCGATAGCGGCCCACGGTGTTGGGGGGCCATTGCTGAGGGCGAGTGGCCGCCCACTGGTAGGAGTTGGCTGTTCCGGCATACAGGTACAGGTGGTCGGGATAGCCGAGGGTCGCATCGTATCCCGGGTCCTGTGGGGCGCGAATGCGGAGTCCGCTGGACATGCGCATGATGTCCATGATTCGAATGGCCTTCCGTGCGTCACCGTCCCGCTGCCACTCGGGAATCGGCGCCGGCTGGTCCAAGGTGTACGTACCCATCTGGATCAGTCGACCAATGAGCGTACCGGTCAGGCTCTTGCCCATCGACCAGCTCTCGAGCGGCGTGTGTATCCCGATACCCTTCGCGTACCGCTCCCCGATAATGCGCCCCTTGTACGTGACCATGAAGGCGAGCGTCATCGCGTCGGGCGGCCCGAAACCCTCGGTCATGGCCCGCGCGACCAGCGCGGAGTCGACGCCAACCGGCCATGCCGCCTTCGGCGTCAGGTCGCCCATGGGCCATGTGGTAGTGGCCGCCGGCGGCAGCGTGGAGCGCACGATGCTGGGCGTGAACGACACCGAGTCCGCGCCGATAGGCAACGCCACACATCCTTGGCTGCCATAGCGCTTGGCCACACGGGTCACACCGTTCTTGAGCGTCAGCCGCACTGTCTCGTGCGCCCGGTCAATAACCGTGTCCCGCACCTCACTGCGATACGCCACCGGACCCGTGAAGAAGCCCACATTCGCGGCGGCATCGGCGACATCAAGTCCCGTGATGAACACGGCCGCGCACAGCGTGGTCGCGAATCCCGCCGTGTAGTGCGACAACGCATCACCGGGCGGTGGCGCCCAGCTGCCAGGTAGCTGCAACGACTGCCCGCGCGCGATCACCTCGGCCATGCTCGCGATACGCGGCATCGCTGCCTGCTGCGACGTTGCTTGTGGCGCGACCGCTTGTTGTGCGGCCAGTGCACGCGTGCCAGCAGCAAGCGCGAGCAGGACCGCTGCGGAGAGTCGGGTGCGCATCATGGTGGGAGTCGGATTCGTGGTGAAATGGGGTGCACGGGCCTGGTCGTCCGGGCCTGGCCATCCAGGCCTGGCCATCGGGGCGAGAATTCCACGCACCGCGTAGCTTCTGTGCAGTGCACGTGGGTCTCTTCACGCTGCAGTCAATGCGCGTTCAAACCTCCGCTGTCAACCCGACCGAGCCCCACCGAATCATGCGATCTGTCTGGACCTCCCCCAGCCTGCGAGCACGCGCGCGTAGTGCGGCACTCGCGGTTGGCCTCTTCGCGCTCACCACCCGCACGCAGCCGCTGTACGCGCAACGCGTCACACCGGCCACACTTGAGGCACGCGCAGTCGATCGCGCCGACACCATCGTGACGCTGCGCTCCGGCACCAAGGACCTGCTCGCCGAACTCAGAGTGCCTGCCGGACCGGGACCGCATCCGGTGGCCATCATTATTCATGGTGGCTGTTGGGTCACGCGATTTGCCGACGCGCGCTACATGAAGCCGATGGCCGAGGGGCTTCGTCAGGCGGGTATCGCTACCTGGACTATCTCGTATCGTCGCGCGGATGAACCGGGTGGCGGATGGCCAGGCACGTTCACCGACATCGCCGCCGAAGTCGCGGTACTGCGCGACCTCGCACCGACGTATCGGCTCGACCTCACGCGTGTCATTGCGTCGGGGCACTCGGCCGGTGCGCACCTGGCCCTGTGGTTGGCCGCCCAGCGCAAGCTGCCCGGCACGAACATCGCGCACGCACTGCCCGGCGCATTGGACGTTCAGGCCGTGGTCGCGCTGGACGGCCCTGGCGACCTGATCGCCGTCAACAGCGGCATCACGCGCTACTGCGGCGACAACGTGCTCGAGCAACTGCTGGCCAGTACACCCACATCGGCGCCCGACCGCTGGCGCGATGCCTCCCCCTCGGCGTTTCTGCCCCTCGGCGTTCCACAAGCGATGGTGCGTGGACGCCTCGACGCCTCACTGCCCGGCACCGATGCCGCCGACGGCGCCATGACCCCGTTTGCGCTCCGTGCACGCGCGCTCGGCGACAGCACCTGGGTTATCGTGGCCGACAGCACCAGTCACTTCGCCATGCTCGACCCACAACATCCCGCCTTCGCCGTGGTGGTGCAGGCCATGCGCGATGCGATCGCGGCGATGCGCCCAGCCCGCACAACACGCCAGAGCCCGAATCGCTGAAGCGCGAATGGCGACTGCACGAAACACGTGTGCACGGAACGCTCGCGCGGTGCTGCGTTGCGCCGGCAGCGAGAGTCAGCCGGTTGCGAACGTGAGCCGGTGGGTGCGCTGAATCTGGTCGCACTGCCGCTCGTCCAGCTTCGCCTGCGCAGCGAACTCCCGCCAGCGCCGCACGGTCGCGATGACGTCGTCGAGAATGGCCTGCGCGCGCCCCCGCTTCATCTGGGCCGACCGAGCGCAGCGCTCAAAGTCGGAACGCGCAAAACCGTCACGCCTCCCGTTCAGCGTCATCTGATGCGTTGCGGTCCAGTCGCCTGATGGGTTGTAGCTGTACGTGACGTCAAACGCTGGAGCGAGCGACCAGTTTCCCTGCGGCGTCATCAGAAAGGCGATGTTCTTCACGTGGTCATCCTGATTGCGTGCGACCACGTTGAACGCCATGCGACGAAACTGCTCTTCGACCGTGGCCATCGGGAGCGCGAGTTGCCGTATCGCCAGCAGCGCTTGCTCGTACGAGTAGGCACCGGCCTGATTGAAGTCAAAGTGCGCCAGCCCACACAGGGACTGCATGTGGAGTTTCGCCCCGCCAGCCAGTCGGTCGAAGCGCCTGGTCATGAAATGCCGCCGACCGTTTTCGTCGAGCAAGCGACACTCGCTCATGGTGATGCCAGCCGCCCTCGCCATCAGGTAGTACGCGTACTCGATGACGCCGAATCCCTTCGGGTCATCGAGCTCCTTGTCTTTGTTGCCCGCGACGCCGTCGAACTTCAGCAACCAGTAGTCGAACCCATCGCCTGCCGCGATCTGGCCCGAGCGCACTTCGTTGGTCGCGGCGTTCCACGCGATCACAGCCTTTGCTCGTGCTCCACCGGCCGATGTACCGACGGTCAGAATATCCGTCAGCGTCTTGGCGCTCGTGTTACCGTGAAAGTGACCCTGCAGCTCGTGGCGATGAGTGAGCACATCGCTCGCCAGACGCACCAGTGCGTCCAGGTCAACGCTGCGTGCCGCGCGCGGCCGTGGCCCGAGCACGGGAGCGAATTCGAGCGCGCCCATGCCGCGGGTGCC
The DNA here is from genome assembly GCA_031379145.1 of Gemmatimonadaceae bacterium. Classification (GTDB taxonomy): domain Bacteria; phylum Gemmatimonadota; class Gemmatimonadetes; order Gemmatimonadales; family Gemmatimonadaceae; genus Gemmatimonas. The sequence goes on along the minus strand of JANNEV010000128.1, from coordinate 25,872 downwards.
CGTGTAGCACAGTCGTTCTATCGCGCCGAAACTCTGCGGCGTTCGACCTTGTGTGGCGAGCCATGCGTCGATGAGCGCGTTGCCGAACGCGTCGGGCAGCGAGTCGGCGAGGAGTCCTGGCAGTCCGTGAAAGGTGCGACGCGGCAACGCCGGAAACTCGTAGACGCGGGCACTCAACGGCATCACGAGTGGCGAGAGTTCAATGCCGCTCCGCGCGAATTGCGGGTCGTATTCGAAGGTAGCCACCTCACGTCCGGCGTCCACGGACACCGCGCCGATCGTGCGGTCCCAGAGGCGCACCTCGGCGATCACTCCGGCTTCCCCCACGTCCAGTCCGATCGTTCCTTCGGCTGTGCAGTCGCGCCCGTGGCACGCTGGCGTTGGTGCTTCTTCAGCTTGAGCTGCGCCATCGGGCTGGCGGTCGGTTCGGGGATCAGGGCGTCGAACTGGTCGAGGAGGCCGAGCACGCGGCATACCCGGAGGAAGCCGGACAGGTGTGTGGCCGCTGCCCCCTGTTCCAAACGTTGGACCGTGCGCAGCCCGAGGCCGGCCTCTGCGGCGAGCTGGGCTTGCGTCATGTTGCGGGACAGCCGAACCCCCGCGAGTCGAGCGCCGAGTGTGACCAGGAGCGGCTCGTCGGCGAGCGTATTAAAGTCGTCCATAAGTGCCAAATATGGCGGCTTGTTGTATAAACTCAATTATAAGAGTCATTTATGGCGCATATTAAACAATTCACTAAAGCGCCATAAATGACGCGCTACGACACTTTTCTTCTATAAAATGCCATTTTTGGCGCATTAAAACGCAGACCATGGAACAAACGTCGTGCGTCAATGCTCGTGCTCGCAGCATGCGGAGCCGGAGCGCCATGCGAAAGATCTGCGAGCGCGATCGCTTGGCGACAGACCGCCAATCGCGTCGCGGCTACAGCGCGGCCGCATCCATGCGCAACACTGCCGCGGCAAGCGTATTGGCCCCATTCGTGATGTCATACGGATGCGAAAATTCCGTGGGGGCGTGGCTGATCCCGCCTACACTCGGAATGAAGATCATGCCCATCGGACAGACACGCGCGAGATTCTGCGCATCGTGGCCCGCACCACTGGGCAGCCGCTTTGCACTGAACCCAAGTGCCTTCGCGGAATCGCCGACCATCGTGCGCACGCGTTCATCGCACAGCGCCGATTCATGCACCACGCCCTCACGGAAGCCAAACAATGTGCCGTTCTGCGCGCCGATGTTCTTGCTCTCCGCAGCGATGGTGTCGAAGATGCGCTGGATCTTCTGGTCATCGAGATCACGCAATTCCAGCGTGCAGATGACTTTGCCCGGTACCACGTTGGGCGCGCCCGGAAATGCCTGGATCTTCCCCACCGTGCCCACCTGACGGCCCGGCTCGCGCGTAACTACCCGGTTCACCATGTCCGTAAACCGGGCCGCTGCCAGTAACGCATCGCGCCGTTCGGCCATGGGCGTGGTGCCGGCGTGATTGGCGAATCCATCAATGGTCACGTCCCATCGCCGCAGCGCCACAATGCCTTCCACGATCCCGATCTGCAGTTGCTCGCGCTCCAGCGTGCCGCCCTGCTCGATATGCAGTTCGAGATACCCATGCACCGCACCGGCACGAAGGCGCGACGCCGCCAGCGCACCCACACTGCCGCCCAGCTTCGTGAGCCCGTCGCGAATGCTGACTCCGCTACCCGCCATCGAGTCCAGCGCTGCCGCATCCGCTTCGCTGGTAATCAGGTGGCTGCCCCACGTGCCTCCCTCCTCGTTTTGCCACACCACCACGTCCAGCGGATGCACGGTCGTGATGCCCTGTTCGCGGAACGTACGCGCCACCTCGATGGCGCCGAGCACGCCCACATCGCCGTCGTAGTTGCCGCCCTCGGGTACGGAGTCGATGTGCGACCCGAAAATGATGGGTTGCGCCTGCGCGTTCGTGCCCGCGCGCCGACCAAAGATGTTTCCGGCCGCGTCCACACGCACCGCGAGCCCGGCGTCGCGCATGAGCTGTGACACGTACGCTCTCGCGGCAAGGTCGGGCGCGCTGTACGCCAGACGTGTCACCCCACCCTGCGGATTCTTGCCAAACTCGCTGAGCGCCGAAAGCCAACCGTTCAACCGTGCGCCGTTCACGCGCGGCGTCGGAGCGGTGTACCGCGCCCTGATGGCGGCGGCACCCACGCCACGCGGAAGCGCCGCGGCGGCAAGTGAGCCCACGGCCAGCCGGGTAAAGTCGCGTCGGTTCATGCGTTGCGGGTAGAGAGGGAATGGAGGAAGGTCCGTGCAGCAGCACCGCCCTGGGTTGTCACGGATCGACGCCGACCCCGCTCATGTATGACAACACGCGCGCCTGCGCCCCGGCTCGCGTATACACATCGGGCTGTCGCGACTCGACCACGCCGACAATCACCTCGGCGACATCGTCGGTGCTCTGCGAATTCGGCAACTGATGCGAGTCGACGCCGCCGTGCAGCGCGTGATTGCCGAAGTCGGTTCTGACCACCCCCGGGGAGACGAGCGAAATCTGGATGCCCGGATGCGCCTGTTGCACTTCGTCGCGCATGTTGGCCGAGAGCGCGTTGAGAAAGTGCTTGGCGCCCGTGTACGCGGACCGAATCACAACATTCGGTATGCGCCCGAGCATGGACGACACATTGATGATGTGCCCGGCGTCCCGCGAGCGAAAATGCGGCAGAACCGCCTGCATGCCGTACAGCGCCGACTTGACGTTGATGCGCATCATCTCGTCGAGATCCGCGTCGGTTAACTCGGACGGCAGGCGTGTAATGCCCTGCCCGACGTTGTTCACCCAGACGTCGATGCGTCCGAAACGCGCGATGGATGCCTCCACGATGCTGTTGACAGCCTCCCGATCCGTCACGTCGGCGACCACGCTGAGCACGTTCCCACCACACTCCGCGGCTACGGTCGCCAGCGCGTCGGCACGACGCGCGACCAACACTAGCGGTGCGTCGCGGCGCGACATGCGGCGCGCCAATGCGGCGCCGATACCCCCACTCGCCCCAGTGATGACCGTGACCGTGTTCCTCATGCTGTGGCCTCCCTTTGGTATCGGGTCGACAGCGCGTGCGATGATTGCAGCATTTCCGAAATCCGTGATAGGAGTGTGGTGCTCGAGAATGGCTTCGTGACCAGGGCTCGGTCTGCGTGTTCCGTGTCGAGGTCCCCGATCGATGCGTCTGCGTAGCCCGACATGAACAGAACCGGAAGCCGTGGATGCATTGCTTGCGCGCGCGCGGCTACCACGCGGCCGCTGAGTCCCGGCATCATCACATCGGTGAGCACCAGATCCACACGCACCGAACCAGACTCCAGAATCCGAACTGCTTCGGCGCCATCAGAGGCGCTGTGTACCGCATAGCCGGCGCGACGCAGCATACGCTCGACGATACTCCGCGTCGCGTCATCGTCTTCGGCCAACAGAACGGAATACGGTCCAGAGGTTTTTAATGGCGGGATCGGCGAAATCCGATCGACTTCGGGAAGCGCGTCCGCAGCAGGCAGACTGATCGTGACGCAGGTGCCGATGCCCGGGACACTGTCGATCGTCGCTGCTCCACCACTGCGCATCGCCGTGCCCATCACCGACGCGAGCCCCAGTCCGGTACCCTGCCCACGGGGCTTGGTCGTGAAGAACGGCTCGAACGCGCGCGACATCACATCTTCCGCCATTCCGCGGCCCTCATCGGTCACCCGTAGCCGCACCCAGGACTTCCCTGTGTCCTCGCGTTCCGGTGTGACCGAGATAGTGCAACGGCCACCATCACCCATGGCATCCCGAGCGTTGGATACCAGGTTGACGACAGCCTGCTCAAGCTGGTCCACGTCCGAACGCACTCGACACCCTGGGGTCAGCTGCAAGGACAATCGCAGCGAATTTCCCGCCACATCATGCAGCACGCTCTGGATACGTTGCACCAGCTCCGCAAGATCGACGACGCGAGGCTGCACGGCATCGTTACGCGCGAAGGCGAGCAGTTGTCGGGTAAGCGCTGCCCCACGGTCTCGCGCCGCGATGATCTCATCAATCAGCTCGACACGCTCCAAGGGGTCGCGCTCGTGTCGCAACAACTCGGCAGACCCCCCCATGGCCGTGAGAATATTGTTGAAGTCGTGCGACAAGCTGCCGGCGAGATGCCCGACGGCCTCCAGACGCTGCGCCTGCGCCAGCTGCGCTGCAAGCTGACGCTGCTGCGTCTCTGCGAGCACTCGCGCGGACACGTCATGCAACAGCAGTTGGTGCCGATCCCCCTCCATGCGACGCCACATCGCCTCCACGTGCACGGCCACTCCATGACGATTCGTCCACGTGAGCGCGATCGGCGACGCGTTGGTCTCGGCCGGCGGTAGCGGCAGCTGTAGCGGAAGAAGAAGCGGCAGCGGTTCCTGCTTGGCGTTGTGACGCGTCACTTCCGCCAACAGGTCGGGCAGCGAGTGACCCACGATGCGCGTTGTTGGCACGTCCAGTACGGCCGCCGCTGCCGGATTCGCGATGCGCACCGTCTGCGCCCCGTCCACCACCAGCACGCCATCGGGCGCGAACCGAATGGTGTCGGCCAGATCGCGTTCCTTTTGCTCCATCTCCCGAAACACCCGGAGAAAGGCCGACAGACTCAGGCGAGTGAGCAGCCACGCTGTGGTGAGTCCGACTCCAAACAACGTCAGCCAGTACACGCTCTCCGACGTGAAGCCCGTGCCACGAAGCGCGGGGGAGAATCGCCACGTCAGCACCGTTGTCACGAGCGTTACGAGCGTCATGCGCAGCGCCGGACGCGAACCGAGCAACATGCCAACACCCAGCACCAGGACCGGCGGAATCATGAGGCCCGGGCCCGGAAACGCGGAGGAATACAGAAAACCCACCTCGAGCTCCAACCACGTCACGGTCAACGCAAGCAAGGCACCCTCCATCTCGCGACCACGGAACGCGAGCAGCAGCGCGCCGTAGCAGACCACGCAGGCGATCAGCAGTCTCGGCACATACTCAACGTCGTAGCCGTTTCTCCAGAGCCCGACCATCGTGATCGTGGTGTACCCGATGGCGGCCGAGCTGACACCTCCAAGCACCCATCGACGAAAATCCGTCGGAGCGAACGGGCGGGTACTCGTGAGCGATAGTGACGGAAGCTTCATGTGGTCAATGTGCGGCCCATCGCCCCGGGTCGCCAGCACGCTCGGTTACAAAGGCACCGCGAACGCGACCGTGGAGTGCAGCCAGCACGCTACGAGGAGGCGATGGTCTCCAGTGCTTCCCATCGCGACGTGAGCTGCGTCACTTCCGCGTCAATCTCGGCGAGTCGGGTATTGGCCGTCAGGACGGCCGCAGCGTCCCGACCAAAGGCGGCGTCCGACATGCGGGTGTAGAGCGAAACGCGCTCCACTTCGAGCACATCGATGCGGTCGGGAAGTCCCGCGAGCTCCTGCGTCTCCTTGTACGAAAGCTTGCGCTTCTTCTCCGCGCGCACCGGTGGCGCAGTACTCACCGCGGGAGCCTTGGTCGCCGTCGGCGCGGTCGGCGCGGTCGGCGCGCGACGCTGTCGCACCCAGTCGGCGTATCCGCCGGCGTACTCGCCAACCCGACCGCCCCCCTCCAGCACCAGCGTACTGGTCACCACGTTGTCGAGAAAGGCGCGATCGTGGCTGACCACCAGCAGCGTGCCCGTGTACTCCAACAGCAACGCTTCGAGCAAATCCAGCGTCTCGATGTCGAGATCGTTGGTGGGCTCATCCAGCACCAGCAGATTGAACGAGCGCGTGAACAAGCGCGCCAACAGCAGGCGATTGCGCTCGCCACCGGAGAGTGCGCGCACCGGCGTTCGCGCCCGGTCGGTGGGAAAGAGAAACTCCTGCAGATATCCGTGCACATGCTTGGTAGCGCCACCAACCGTCACGAAGTCCGCGCCGTCGGCCACGCTGTCAAAGACCGTGCGATCGGGATCGAGCTGCTCTCGGAGCTGATCGAAGTATGCCAGCTCGATGTTGGTACCAGCCCGAACCGACCCGCTGTCCGGCGGCAGATCGCCGAGGAGAAGTTGCAGGAGCGTGGTCTTGCCGGAGCCGTTCGGCCCGATCAATCCTACCCGATCACCACGCATGATCGTGGTGGTCAAGTTGCGAACAATGGACCGTTCGCCCCGTGCGAAACTCACCGATTTCGCTTCGAAAACCAGCTTGCCGGAGCGCTCGGCTTCCGTTGTCTGCAACCGCACGGTACCCACCCGATCACGACGGGCCGCGCGCTCGACCCGCAACGCCTCGAGCCCGCGCACGCGCCCTTCGTTTCGTGTGCGGCGCGCCTGAATGCCCGTGCGGATCCAGACTTCTTCCTTGGCCAGCTTCTTGTCGAACTCCGCCCACTCGCGCGCTTCAGCCGCCATCGCACCTTCCTTGCGCTGCAGGTACGTGTCGTAGTCCGTACCCCAGTCGACAAGGCGCCCGCGATCCAGCTCCACAATGCGCGTAGCCACGCGCCGCAGAAACGCGCGATCATGGGTCACGAACAGCAGAGTGGTGGCACGATCAGTCAGGAACTGCTCCATCCACTCGACGGCTTCGATGTCGAGGTGATTGGTGGGTTCATCCAGCAAGAGTACGTCGGGTTGCCGCACCAGTGCCCGCGCCAGCAGTGTCTGGCGCTTCCGACCTCCTGAGGCCGCGGCGAACGCAGCGTCGGCCTCCAGCCCCAAATGCTCCAGCACGGTGTCGACCCTGGTCTGGATCTGCCACGCATCGGCCGCATCGAGCGCGTGATGCAAACGATCCAGCTCGCGCAGCGCCGACGACGACGAATCCGTTGCGACCCGATGACTCGCCTGATGATATCGGGCCAGCAGCTCACCAGTGGCCCCAAGTCCCGCGGCCACTACGTCGAAAATCGAACCAGCCACGCCGGTTGGGATATCCTGCTCCAGTCTCGCAACCGTCACCCCGCCCTGACGCACGATCTCTCCGCCATCGGGCACCACGGACCCGTCCAGCAACTTCATGAGCGTGCTCTTCCCGGTGCCATTTCGACCGAGCAGGCACACGCGTTCGCCGCGCTCGATGCTGAACGAAGCATCGTGCAGCACCGGAGGGCCTCCAAACGCCACGCGAACGTCCTGCATGCCCAACAGCGCCATCGGGATCCTGTTTGTGGTTAGACACGGTGCGTTGAGCCTCAACAGTAGGTCATGCACGGAGCCCGCAGTACTGGTGCGCGCGTTCGGCCGAGTCGAGATCGAGGCGGGCTTCAACGTCGTGCGGGTTGACTAATTTACCCGGATAGTATTGACAAGAGATATTACCCGGATAATATCCATCCATCGACCTTCTCCTTCACTTCTGCAGGATGCGCGGCCTATGCAGCTCGGAACGCAGTACATCGCTTTTGACGGATCTCAGCGCGTGGGCAGCGGCAGCAAGGCGCGGGTCGCTGAGGCGGCGAAGGCGTGCGTGGACGCGGGGATGCCGGGGCCTCTGCTCGCGTTCAATGCCGTGACGAGCGAACCCCTGGATCTCGACCTACGCGGTACAGTGGACGAGGTGCTGGCCCGGCTGCCCGCGGAGCCGTCGGAGACTCCGTCACCGCCAGCACACGACGAGAGTGCTGCCGAGTTGCTACCCGGATCCCGCAGCGGACCCGGACGCCCTCGACTCGGGGTGGTGGCCCGCGAGGTCACCCTGCTGCCGCGGCACTGGCAGTGGTTGAGTGAGCAGCGCGGCGGCGCCTCCGTCACCATTCGTCGGCTGGTAGACGACGCGCGCAACACGAGTGCAGAACGGGATCGCCGGCAACGATCGCAGGAGTACTGCTACCGCTTCCTGTCGGCCATGCTGGGGGACGCGCCAGGGTTCGAGGAGGCCACGCGGGCGCTGTTCGCCGGTGACTCGGTGAAATTCACCGAGTGTGCGTTGTCCTGGCCGACGGACCTTCGTGCGCATGCCCTCCATTTGGCCCATGATGCGTTCCGCACCTGACCTCGTCGCACCGCCGGTATTTTTCCTTCGTCGTGCCGCACACACCTACCTCCGAGACGACCAGTGCAGGATTTGACTCAGGGCTCCATCCCGAAACACATCCTCCGGCTGGCGGTCCCGATGGCCGCAGGCATGCTGTTCCAGACGATGTACTACTTCATCGATCTGTACTTCGTCGCGCGCTTGGGTGACGCGGCGATCGCCGGCGTGAGTGCGGCAGGCAACGTGCAGTTCATCGTCATGGCGTTCACGCAGATCCTTGGCGTGGGTACGATGGTGCTCATCTCGCACGCCAGTGGTCGCAAGGATCGGGACGACGCCAACCTGGTGTTCAATCAGAGCATCGTGCTCGCGCTGGTGTGCGCGACGGCCACACTCATCGGCGGCTACGCCCTCTCCGGGGCGTACCTGCGCACGGTGGCTGCGGACGCGGCAACGGTCGCGGCGGGCACGTCGTACCTGTACGCGTTCATCCCGGGACTGGCACTGCAGTTTGCGCTGGTGGCCACGGGCTCGGCGCTGCGGGGCACCGGCATCTCTAAGCCGACAATGGTGGTGCAGATGTTGACGGTGATTCTCAACGCCGTTCTGGCGCCGGTACTCATTGCCGGGTGGTTCACCAATCGTCCGCTCGGTGTCGTTGGTGCGGGCCTGGCGAGTTCGATTTCCATCGGGGTCGGCGTGATCCTGATGCTTCTCTATTTCAGGAAACTCGAGACGTTTGTCGGATATCACACGTCGCTGATGCGCGTGCGTGCGGCGGTGTGGGGACGGATTCTGCGCATCGGACTTCCTGCCGGCGGTGAGTTTGCGCTGATGTTCGTGAACACCGCGGTGATCTACTGGATCATCCGCGATTTCGGCGCCGACGCCCAGGCGGGATACGGCGTTGGCTCGCGTGTCATGCAAGCGATCTTCCTGCCAGCCATGGCGCTTTCGTTTGCCGCTGCCCCTGTCGCGGGACAAAACGTGGGCGCGGGCCGCAGGGATCGCGCTGCCGAAACGTTTCGAGCGGCAGTGGCGATGGGGAGCGTGTTGATGGTGGCACTCACGCTCTTCTGTCAGTGGCGCGCAGACGCCTTGGTCCGCCTGTTCGCGCACGGCGATGCGGCCATCGCGACGGGGAGTCAGTTCCTGCAGATCATCTCATGGAACTTCGTTGCCACGGGCGTCATCTTCACCTGCTCCGGCATGTTCCAGGCGCTCGGCAACACGATTCCGTCGCTCATCAGCAGCGCCACGCGCGTCCTCACGTTCGCGCTGCCCGCCATCTGGCTGGCGCGTCAGACGCGTTTTCAGTTGCGGGAGGTGTGGTTGCTCTCTGCGGCGACGGTGTTGGTGCAGATGTCCGTCAGCCTGCTATTGCTTAGGCGCGAGCTTCGACGCGTACCGAGCACACACACGTCGCCCGCCATGGCGGCCGCGTAGCGGCAGGCGCATAGTCACGCCGGCGCGCGGCCTGCCTGCGCGTCGACGTCGGCCGTGGCCGACCGACCGGGCAACACGAGACGGACGTTGCTCCCTCAGGCAATTCACAGGTCTCGTGGGGTAGGCAGACGAGGCACCCGGGCGCATTCTTGCATGCGGCTTCGTTTTCGCATCTGCCTGGATCCCTCCCCTCCTCTTGTGTGCCCCGCCGATGAACACTCCGTCAATGCGAAGGCCGCTCACGAACACAGGTCCCGCGAATTTCGTGCGCCTCCTGCTCGGCGCCGTCTGCCTGGGATCACTCACTCCGGTGGCGACCGACGCGCAGGTGAGCGCACCGGCACGCACGGCTCCGGCAGTCACCGCCACCGACACGGTGCCGCCCATGCTCGCTCCCCGAGTTCCGCTCCCAGCGGAGGCCGCGAGTGCTGGCGTGACCAAGTTCTCCTTCATTTCATACGGCGACACACGTGGTCGCCACGACGGCGTGGAGCTGCAGGCCGAACACGGTCTGGTAATCGAATCGATGCTGCGAAGCATCAAGGCTGCCGCAACCACGCCCGATCCCATTCGCTTCGTGCTGCAGAGCGGTGACGCCGTGGTCAACGGCAGCATCGCGAAGCAGCTCACGATCAGCTACGCGCCACTCATCAATCGCCTTACGCAGGAAGGCGGCGTGCCGTACTTCCTCTCGGTGGGCAATCATGACATCGGCAGTTCGGAAGACCTCTCCGACCCTCGGCGCGTGGCGGGTCTGCGCAACTACTTCGCGGCGAACGCCAAACTGATTCCCGCCGAAGGGTCCGCGCGACGACTCAACGGCTACCCGACCTACGCCTTCGGCTTCGGCAACACCTTCTTCATCGCGTTCGACTCGGCAATCCCGAATGACGCGGTGCAGTTCGCGTGGGTGAAGTCGCAACTCGAGGGGCTCAACCGCAAGCGCTTCGTGAACATTGCGCTGTTCTTCCATCATCCACCGTTTTCGTCCGGACCACACGGCGGCGCCAACCTCGAAACGCAAGCCGCGGCCATTCGCAGCAAATGGATGCCCCTGTTCCGCCAGCATCACGTGCGTTTGCTGTTGACGGGGCATGAGCATCTGTACGAGCACTGGGTGGAGCGCTATACCGACGGCACAGGAACGCACCGCATGGATCAGATTGTCAGTGGTGGTGGCGGCGCGCCGCTGTACGCGTATACCGGTGAACCGGATCTCCGCGACTACCTCAAGCAGTACGCCAGCGAGCGGGTGGCCGTGCAACATCTCGCGCGTCCCTCCATCGATCCGGGCGGGAACCCGTTCCACTACGTCATCGTACACGTGGACGGCAGCAAACTGAGTCTCGAAGTCGTGGGCGTGGACTGGGGTCGCGGCTTCGCCCCCTATCGCTCGAGCAGCACCGGCATGACCGACGAGAAAGTGAGGTAGTCGCTCTACCAATTCGCCGACGGTCCCATCGCCGCGTGGGACAGCGCACACCCCTCTGCTCCGCCACCTCCCGTACGCACTCATGCCAACCCTCCGTTCACGCGTCATCCCACTGCTGCTCGCCGCTGCGTCAGTGTCACCATGCGCAGCCGGCTACGCGCTGTCCGCTCCAGTGTCGCCCGCCGACTCGCTCAGCGCGACCGAGCGCGCCATTGCCCGTGCCGTTGATCAACGCACGGCGGCCTCGCTGGCCCTGCTGGAGCGTCTGGTCAACATCAACAGCGGCACCATGAACTTCGCTGGCGTTCGCCAAGTGGGCGCCATGTTGCGAAGTCAGCTCGACTCGCTCGGATTCACGACGCGCTGGGTGGATGGAACGCCATTCGGGCGCGCGGGGCATCTGGTTGCCGAGCATCCGGGCGTTGGCCCCAGACTGCTGTTGGTTGGGCATCTGGACACGGTCTTTGAGCCAACCAGTCCGTTTCAGAAGATGGTGCACCTCGCAGACTCCACGGCACGCGGCCCCGGCATCATCGACATGAAGGGCGGCGACGTGATCATGCTGCTGGCATTGCAGGCACTGCGCACGGCAGGCGCACTGGACCAGCTCAACATCGCGATCGTCATGAACGGGGATGAGGAGCACGCTGGCGAGCCGGTGGCAGAGGCGCGCCGCGCCCTCCTCGATGCCGCGAAAGGAGCGAAGGCTGCGATCGGATTCGAGGATGGCGCGGGAGACCTGCGTACCGGTATCATCGCGCGACGCGGTGCGGCCTCATGGCAGCTCGACGTCAAAGGCGAGGCGGCCCATTCGTCACAGATCTTCAAGGACAGCATCGGCTACGGTGCGATCTTCGAGACCGCACGCATTCTCGACGCCTTTCGCACCCAACTATCGCGAGAAGCGTATCTCACCTTCAACCCCGGCGTCGCGCTGGGCGGTGCCCGCGTTGCCCTCGATGCCGTGGCCAACGCGGGGTCTGCCGAGGGCAAGAGCAACATTGTGGCGGAGCGCATGAGCGTGCAGGGAGACCTGCGCACGCTCACACCTCAGCAGCTTGCGCGTACGAAGCAGACGATGCGGTCCATCGTCTCGGCGAACCTGGGGCACACCAGCGCCACGATCACGTTCGACGACGGCTACCCGCCCATGGCGCCAACCGACGGCAATCGCGCCCTGCTGGCCGTCTACGACAAGGCCAGCAGGGACCTTGGCCTCGGACCGGTTCAGCCCGTCGATCCGTCCAAGGCAGGTGCGGCGGATGTGTCGTTCGTAGCCGGAGTGGTACCAATGATCATCGATGGGGTTGGACTCGCCGGCCACGACGACCATTCCCCGCAGGAAACCGCCGACTTGCGATCGCTCTCGGTTCGCGCGAAACGTGTGGCAGTGACCATCCTGCGGTTTTCGCAGTCGCGACCGTAACCGACGCTACTTGCGGTGTTACTTGCAGTGTTACTTGCAGTGCTCCGTGTAGGCGACGGCCGGCAAGATGCCGGTGCGAAGCTCAGTCACGCGGGAGCCGTTGGTCTCGAAGATGATGCGACGGAGACTGTCGACGGGACTGTTTGGCAGCACGACCATGTAGTGCCCTTGGGCGAGGTACTTGTGCGGCTGCACCGAGAGCCGGCCGGCGTACAGTGAATCGATATGCGCTTCCGTGTCACCGACGCGCGCACCCAGATCGGTGCGAATGGCGGTGTCGGCAGTGAAGAGTGCTCCGACCCGGCCATCGATCATCATGATGCCAATCTTGCCGGGGGCGCCTGGCATGACCGTCTCATGACAGCCGATGGTCGTATCCGCGCCGGCGAAGGTACCGCCAAGGGCGGCGGCGGTCTGCGTCATGTTCATGCCCGGGACGACGCCCCCGAGGCCCTGTATCGTTACGGTCCAGGTCCTGGGCGACCCGGCGGGCGCCACAGCGACAGCGAGGCTCTCCGCGTCCTTCCGGGGGAGCGCACCGGCCGCTGAATCAACCGTAGCGGATTGGGGAACGTCTCCTGCGCACGCTGCCAGAAACGAAACAAGTCCAATCACGGTGGCCGTTGCGGTATGAGATCTGCACTGCACTGACATTGTTCCTCGCGATCTGGTTCGTCGTCAGGCGCCACTCCGATGTGAGTGGCGCCCGAGGCGGAAATCTCACCAGAACCGCTCGGCGGAATCAACCCTGCGACCGCGCGACACGGCCGCCGTGGGTGGCGTCGGCCCACTACATGAAGAACTCCTCGCGAACAATCTTCCCATCCTGCACGGTATGCAGGGCGGTCTCATTCATCGTCGTGCGATTCCCGGTGGGCTTGAACGTGATGTCATAGGTGTGCTCTACAATGAAGCTGTCGCCGTTCACCCATGGACCGCGCGTCACGTGCGAATGCACCTCGTGGTTCTCCACCCACCACGCAGACTTGCCGCGCACGCCCTCAATCCCGTGGGTTTCACGCATGGGATCGCTGACTTCGATGCTCACGATATTGTCCGCGTACAGCGTATCGAGCGCGGTGGTGTTCTCACTGGCGTTGCAGAGTTCAACAAGCCGAGTGCCAATGTCCTTGGTATTCACGATGTACTCCGGAGCAAGAGAATGGGATCGGGTAGTCGGTTCCGCCAAGATCCGCCTCTCCCGCGCGACTCCGCAAGCGCGATATTGTACCGTGACCAAACCTCAACCTCAGCGTAGCCGCTCATGACGCTCCACTCGTCCCTCCTTCGTTCGCTCCCGCTCGCTATCGCGGCTGCGTCCGCCGCGCGGCCATCAACAGGCATACATGCCCAGAGCGCCACGGGCATCTCCACTGCCGAGGTGATGGCCCGACGAGATCGCTTGGCAGAGAAGGTGGAAAACGGCATCGTACTGGCGTTCGGCGCTCGCCGCGACGTGCACGACTACAACATGTTCTTCCAGCTGCCCACGTTCCGCTACCTCACCAACTACGAGGAGCCGGATGGCGCCTTCGTCATGGTGGTGCGAGACAAGCGAGCGTCGAGCACCCTGTTCGTGGCGCCGATCGACGCGCGCCGGGCCTTCTACGAGGGACCACGCGCGGACACCGGTGCAACAACGCGCGAGTACGGCATGCGAGGGCGCGTCTTCGATGAGCTCGCCGGCGTACTCGACTCCCTCGCCGGGCTCGGCTTGCCGTTCTATCACGTGCCAGACGTCGAAACCATGGACTTCGCCCGCAATGACAGCCTGACGCGAGGCCAGGAGGCCGTGAAGGCGTTGTCACGCCGGTATCCTTCGCTCGAAATCAAGAACGCGATGCCGCTGGTGCTGCAGCTCCGCGCAAAGAAATCAGCAGCCGAGCTGGCGCTGATTCGTCAGGTGGCGGAACTCAGCTCGGAAGGTCACCGGGCGGCGATGCTCACGCCCAATCCCTCACGCGAGTACGAACTTCGCGCGGCGCTGGAGTACACATTCACGCGCATGGGTGCCGAACGCGTGGCCTACGGGTCGATCGTGGGCTCGGGGATCAATGGCACGCAGCTGCACTACATGAAGGACTCCGATCCCATCAAGGCGGGCGACATGGTGGTGATGGACGCGGCCGGCGAGCTGCACGGATACGCCGCCGATATCACGCGCACCATTCCCGTGAGCGGAACCTTCACCACCGAGCAGAAGCAGCTCTATCAGCTGGTGCGTGACGCGCAGGATATTGCCGAGCGCAACTCGCAGGTCGGCATGCGCCAATCTGTGGCCACCGATTCCTCGGTGATCGTGCGGGCCCGCGGACTCGCTGCGCTCGGCCTAATCGAAAGCGTGGAGGCGTCGTTTGACCCGCCGTGGACCGTGAACTGTGCGGTGCAGGTGGCGGCGTGCCGTCAGTCCAACCTCTGGATGATTCACGGCATCTCGCACGGCATCGGGCTGGAGGTCCACGATCCGGTACAGGCCTCGTTCGGCGATCGTACGTATCAGGTGGGCGACGCGTTCACCATCGAACCCGGCATCTACATCAGCACGCGGGCGCTGGACGTGCTGCCGGATACTCCAAAGAACCGCGCGTTCATTGCCAAAGTGCGCTCGGCGGTACTCAAGTACCAGAACATCGGCGTCCGCATCGAGGACGATTACATCCTCACGGACAAAGGGCTGGAGCGCATCAGCACGGCACCGCGGGAGATCGCTGAAATCGAAGCGCTGATGAAGCGGCGGCGCGCCATTCAGCCGTAGCGCCACCGACGCGCTAAGCGCGGGAGAGGTGCGGCGCCAACAGCGCACGACGCATGCGCACAAACGGAATGCTCACGCCGTTCGGTACGACTTCCGTGACGTCCTCGATGGCCACGAATCCGTACGCCGCGTATAGCGGCACACCGGGAAGCGTGGCCATCAGTTCAAGCTGTCGAAACCCCGCCTCATAGGCAGCGGCCGCTGACGTGGCCATCAATCGGGCGCCGAATCCCCGTCGGGCGCACTCCGGTGCCACGAAGAACGCGCGAATGCGAGCGGCGTCTACGGCTGGGTCGAGCAAGGGGTCAACGTCCGACTTGTGCTGGTTACCTCCAAACAGCGTTCTGCGGCGGCTCCACCCGCCGCACGCCAACAGGCCAGCGGTACCGTCAATCACGAAGTACGTGCCGTCGGCAATGAGCTGCGAGTCCACGCCGAATACGTGGACAATGGCGGCCTCCCGTACCGCATCGTCGTAGTAGCCCGCACTCAGAGCACGGGCCGAGCGCTGGATGAGCTGCCGCAACTCGTCCTCATCTTCGGGCAGGGCGGGCCGCAGCCGGAAATGTTCAGCGTTCGACATCACGTGTGTGCGAATACATGCGGTTTCCGGAGACGCAATGGCGATACGGGTGGACCGGGTGCAATATCGGGCATGCCTCGTTCACAAGCCATTCGGACCGTTGGGTTGGCGCTCCTGACCGTACTGACGTTGGCATCCGTCGTGCGTGGCCAGCAGCAAGTCGACGCGACGTTGCGGCTGCGCGTACTGTCCACGACAGACGCCCCGCTTGCGGCAGCGGAAGTGACCCTCAAGGGCCATGGTGCCACCGTGACCGCCCGCACCGACAGCGCGGGCGATGCGTTGTTCAGCCGATTGCGCGCGGGCCTGCAGCAAGCCACGATCCGTCGCGTGGGGTTCGCAGCGGCAGCGGTGGATCTCCGTGTTGGTGAAGGAGAGAATGTGCTGATCGTGCGACTCGATCGCGCCACCGCCACACTCGACGCCGTGCGCATCGTGTCGAGTCGTCTCACCACGGCGCGACTCGACGACTTTGAGACCCGGCGGCTCCGCGGCGACGCCAGCGCCGTTATCTCTCGCGAGGAGATCGAGAAGCGCGACCCGATCGCGTTGTCTCAACTGCTGCGTCGCGTCCCCGGGCTCCGCGTCGCCGACTCGCTGGGCAGCACTGTGGCCAAGTCCACCCGCGGTCAGAAAATGTCGCGAAGCGGAACGTCACAGGGGCTCGTGGACTGCGTCATGCGCATCACGGTCGATGGCGTGGTCATGCCCCCGCTCAGCAACATCGACGCGATTGTGCCAAAGACCGTCCACGGAATCGAGATTTTCAGCGGGCCGGCGCGACTCCCGGTGCAGATGGGCGGCCTGCGGACGGACAACTGGTGCGGCGTGATCGCCATCTGGACGCGGGATCACTGACGCGCCATCGCGCCCGCTACAGTCGTGTCCCCGCTGCGGACGCGTCGATCAGCAGCGCCAGTCGCCGTTGCCGTGTCGCGTGTTGCTTGGCGCTCACCACGCGCCACAACATCTGTTTTCTATACCACGGTGCCTGCGCCGAGAAGAACGCCCATGCCGCTGGCTGCGCACGGAAGCGCGCTTCGTCCTCGGGCGCCAGGGCCGCGTGCGCGGACTGCTCGTACGCGTACACGCGCGAACGGTCCTCCTGCCGAGCCTCAAACGCCTGCACGCCTGACGGCATCATGCGCGCCGCGGCGGTCAGCTCAGCCACTCGCGCGATGTTCACTGCGCTCCAGATGCTCCCCGACTTCCGCGGCGTGAAGCGAATGAGATACCTCACGTCATCGATCCGCTTGCGCACACCGTCAATCCAGCCGTAGCAGAGCGCCTCATCTACCGACTCTGGCCAGGTCATGCTTTGCCGGTTGGACTGCGCCTTGTAGAAGCCAACGATGAGAGACGTGTGGGTGTGATGATGCTGCGCCAGCCACGCGCGCCACGGCTCGGCGGTCTCGAAAAACTGCGGGGTCGCGTCCGTCAGCCCCACGCGGCGCTCACCGTGGCGGCAGATGTCCGCAATCGCGCCTCGTCCGCGATGCCGTTCATCGCAACACGAACCCCGGATCAATCGCCGGACGCTGCGACGTGTTCCCCACCATCCAGCCGGTCATGTACATCCACTTGGTGATGCGCGTGAGTTTCGGATAGTCGATGGTCTTGGGCTCGTCGCGCGGCGTGTGGTAGTCCGCATGCAGGTTGGAGGAGAAGAACAGCGATGGCACGCTGCGTTCCGCGTATGGAACGTGATCGCTGCGGAAATACCACCCTTCCGGATGGGTTGGCCGATCCCACGATGAATCGACGACGAACTTGCTGACCAACCGGTTGGCGTCGAGCGCCATTTGCACCAGCGTGGTGGAGTTGCGATGCGGGGGCTGTGACCCCATCAACGCGGCGGTATCGGGATGATTGCGGCCGAGCATATCGCCGTTGAGCACGGCGGCCATCTGCGCGAGCGGCACTACCGGATGGGCCGCGTGATACCGCGAACCCAGAAGGCCGCGCTCCTCCGCGCCGTGAAAGATGAAGAGCGCAGATCGCTTGCTCGGATGCTTCACCCACGAACGTGCGATGGCCAATAGCGCCACGCTGGTGGTCGCATTGTCATCGGCCCCGTTCCAGATCGAATCACCCGCCACGTCGAATCGCACCCCATCATGATCCTGATGCGAGCTGAATACCACGTACTCGTTCCGCAGCGTCGGGTCCGTTCCCGGCACCACGCCAATGATGTTCACCGACGGATACTCGAAGCTCTCCGCGCGCAGTTTGATCTCCACCGGTTGATCGTTGGCACGCAACGCGGCCAAGGCGGCACGGCGCACGAACAACACCGGCACCGGAACAGGAACCACGCCACCGCCCGCACCGGCACCCGCGCCGCGACCCGCACCGGCGTTCTGCGAAAAACGCGGCACGCCGCCGACCACGTCGTACGTGCCCCGCGACTGGAGCTTCCATACGCCATCGTACGCGAGATCCGCCAACGAGTCAGCCACCAGAATCACGCCCACCGCACCGCGTCGCGCGAGCTGATTACCCTGCGCGGTGATGGCCTGGCGCGCGTATCGATACTCGTACGTGTTGGTGGTGGTACGCAACGCCGCCGTGGGTGGCAGGAGCGTGGCCACCGCAATCTTGCCGCGCACGTCGATGGTTGTGTCCCGGCCGTCACCTGCAAACACCGTTAGCGCCGAGACATCAACAGCGGCGTTCGACGTGGGCGTGATCTCCGTCCAGAGTGCCATCGTCCGTCCGGCCACCTTGATGGAGCTGGACACGCTCGACACTCGGGTGCGGCGCATGTTGAACCACTGGAACCAGCCACCATCCTCTCCCTTGGGCCTGACGCCGATCTTGCGCATTGCCTCGGCCACCCACATCGACGCCCGCATTTCGTCGATGGTGCCCGCCTCGCGACCACGCATGTCGTCACCCGCCATCGCGTAGAGCTCGCGCTTGAGGTCGGCCTCGCGAATCAGTCGCAGGCCGATGGGGGCCGCCGTACGTGACGGTCTGTTGGACTGCGCCTGGAGCGACGACACGAAAAGCATTGCTGGAAGCACCAGCGCGGACAGCGAAGGACGACGCATGGAAGTATGCAGTGGAGGTCGGACGGCTGACTGCCACCCCGCTCAACCCCAGGGTGCACAGGAGATAACTTACGCACCTTCGGCGTAACGTGATCTCCCATTCGAGGCATCCCATGGCCAGCGAGAATCAGCAGAGCTTCCAGCACCACGCCCAGATGGTGCCCGCCTATCACTACGTCACCTCGCCGCTCGGCCTCATCTACGTGGTGTGGTCAATCGCGCGACTGGTCCAGCAGCCGGGTGCCGACACCGTGTACGCACTCGTCGGTGCGCTCGCGCTCTTCGGCGCGATCGCCTTCGCGAGGCTCTCACCCCTCAAGGCGCAGGATCGCGTGATTCGCCTGGAAGAACGCCTGCGTCTCACCCGCCTGCTGCCCGCCGATCTGCAGTCGCGCGTGGACGACATTCGTCCATCGCAGCTGATCGCGCTGCGCTTCGCCTCCGACGCCGAGGTGCCGGAACTCGCGCGCAAGGTCATCGGCAACCCGGACATGACGAGCAAGGACATCAAGTCACAGATCACCAACTGGAAGGCGGACTACTTCCGCGTCTGACCGTCTATCTGACCGTCTATCTGAGCGTCGGAGAGAGACCGCGCCGACGCGCGGCCCGCCGAGGTCGCGCGCACCGCTCGGGTCATCTCCACGCTCACCGCAATGCCGCCGTTGGTCGTGCGGAGCATCGTCTCCATGGGAATGCGCAGCTGCGCCGCGAGCTGTCGATCCGGGATGAGCATGGCCAGTCGCCAGCCCGGCCCACCTTCGCGGAGCACGTCGCCAAGACGCGCGTAGAGCGACCGAATGTCGTTGCCATCGGTCACGCGCAGGCCATACGGCGGATTTGTGAGCACCAGCCCTCGCGGGCCCACGGCGCCGAGATCCGCGTCGGAGAGCGACTGTTGCGCGATGATCACGTCGCCCAAAACACCCGCGCGTTCGGCGTTGGCGACGGCCGCATCACACGCGCCGGCATCCCGGTCGGCCAGCAGAATCGCAACCCCGGACCCGGGGCGCCCCTGCGATCGAGCCGCCTCGCGTTCCGTGCGCACCATCTCGACGTCGGTCCCGGGCCACTGCTCGAGCGCAAACGAGCGATCCAGTCCGGGCGCGATGTTGCGTGCCAGCAGCGCGGCTTCAATGCCAATGGTGCCGGAGCCGCAAAACGGGTCCACCAAGGGCGTCGTCGCGTCCCAGCCACAGGCGGCCAGCATGGCCGCGGCAAGCGTCTCCCGCAGCGGCGCTTTCGCGATGGCCTGCCGGTAGCCTCGGCGATGCAACAGTTCGCCCGAGCTATCCGCGCTGATCGTGCAGTGGTCGTGATCGAAGCGCACCGCAATCAGCTGTGCGGGCGGGAGGGCGTCGCCCTCTTCATCGTCGCGCCCACGCACTTCAATGGTCACGCCGGGCACCGCCCGTTCAATACCCCGCGCCACACGCTCCGCCACCGCATCAGAGTGATACAGCCTGGACTTGCGACAGGTGACGCGCAGTCGCGCCGTCATTCCCCGCTGCAATACCCGATCCCAGGGGACCTTGAGCGCCTGCTTCTCGAGCGTCGCGAAATCGCGAGCCTCAAACGCTGCGAGACGCACAAGTACGCGACTGGAGAGGCGGGACCAGAGGTTCACCCGCAGCACGTCCGCGAGTGCGCCGTCAAAGGCGACCCCCGCGTCACTGACGTCGCGCGCGGCGATCCCCAGCGCGCGCAGTTCCGTGACCACCAAGGGCGCGAGCCCCGGTGCGGTCACCGCGAATGCATCAAGCGTTGCAGGCGCAGCAATCGGGAGTGCCGCTGCTGTTGGTACGTGCTTCGATCCGCTAGGCGGCTTGCGCATCCTGTTCGCGAAGTCGGCGCTTGGTCTCAGGCGATCGGGCACCGCGGGCCACGAGGATCTTCCAGAAATCCTCGGCGTCGAGCGGCGGCGCGAACAGGTAGCCCTGGCCAAGCTCGCATCCGAGCCCCATCAGGTGTCCCCGCTGCGCCTCGGTCTCGATACCTTCCGCCACGGTTCGCATCCGCAACGTTTCCCCCAATGCCACGATCGCGCGGGCCAGTACCGGTCCTTCGCCTCCTTTGTCGATGACATCCACGAACGACTTGTCGATCTTGAGAATGTCGATCGGATAGCGCTGGAGGTAGCTCAAGGACGAATATCCGGTGCCGAAATCGTCGATCGCCAGAGAAACGCCCAGGGCCTTGAGCCCCGTGAGCCGGTCCATGGAGAGCTCGGTATTGCGCATGAGCATACTCTCGGTCAGCTCCAGCACCAGATGCTTGGCGTCCAATCCCGAGTCTTCCAGCGCCTCGCGCACCTCGTCCACGATGCCGGGCTCCTGCAACTGACGGCCGGACAAGTTCACGGTAATACGCATGGGATGGCCACGCTCTTTCTCCCATTGCTTGGCCGTCCGACACGCTCGCCGCAGTACCCAGCGCCCAATCGCCGAAATCAGGCCGGTCTCTTCGGCAATCGGAATGAAGACGCCCGGTGGCACCGTCCCGCGCTCGCGACAGCACCAACGCACCAAGGCCTCCGCGCCGATGATCTCACCCGTCTCGAGCAGCACAATCGGTTGATACTGCAGGAAGAACTCCTCACGCTCGATTGCCTGCCGCAGGTCCGACTCCACCACCAGTCGCTCCAGCGCGGCCGTGTGCATTTTCGACTCGAAGAACACGCACTGCCCCTTCCCCCGGGTCTTGGCCACGTACATCGCCACGTCGGCGTTCCGAACCAGCTCATCGGCGGAGTCACCCGGACTGGTGCGCGCAATGCCCACGCTGGCGCTGACCATGACTTCCTTTCCGCCAAGCATGAACGGCTTCCCAAGTGCCGCGGCAATGCGTTCGGCGATCAGCAGAACGTCGCGGGCCTGATCCGCATCCTCCACCAACACGGCGAATTCGTCGCCCCCCAGCCGAGCAATCAAGTCGCTATCTCGCACACAGGCCGCCAAGCGGCGTGCCGCGTCTACCAGGAGACGGTCTCCGGCGGCATGGCCCAGTGAGTCGTTGACCGTCTTGAAGTTGTCGAGGTCCAGGAAGAGCACGGTCACCGTCTGCGATTGGCGCGCCACCCGCGCCAGCGCGTGCCCCACCTGGTACAGGAACAGCGACCGGTTTGCCAGGTCGGTGAGCGGATCATGGAACGCCTGATGCATGTACTGCGCCTTGATGACGCTCTGCTCGGTGACGTCACGCGTGTTCAGCACCAGTCCGTTGATGACCGGTTCGCTCAGCAGGTTGGTACCGACGTTGTCCATCGTCATCCAACTGCCATTCGCATGTGCCAGCCGCCACTCACGTTTCAACGTGGAAACGCCCGGTGGCGGCACCCGTTCGTGCGTCTGTTGGGCGAGCTCCCCGAGAAACTGCAATGCGGCGGGTGCGTCTTCGGGATGCAGCAGGCCAACCAGTGAGGTGTTGGCCAGCCGTGCTGGATCGTGACCGAGTACCAACGCCATGGACGGACTCGCGTAGCGAATCATGCCATCCGGATCGAGAATCGTGATGACGTCGCTGGAGTGCTGCACGAGCGCGCTGAATCGGGCCTCACTCTTGCGCGCGCTGGATTCGGTGAGCACCCGGATAGTCTCGCGCGTGGACGCTGCTTGTCGCGCGAACGCCAGCACCGCCAGCACCACTGACCCAATCGCCAGTCCGGTGAGCGGTTCGGTGCCCTGCTCCTGCGCCGCCTTGAGCAGCAGGAAGAAACCCGGCAGCACCGCCGCATACGGAATGAGACTCTCGCCCTCGGTTCGCTGGGACGTCGCGGCTCCCGGCCGCAGCTCCCGTCGCGACATCGTGCGCAATTTCACAAACGCGGCGACCGCCAGCAGCGATGCGCTCACGGGCGTCACAATGCTGGGCCAGTCATGCACCGGGACCCCGCGGGTCAGCTCCACGACCGTACCCACGTGCGCCAGAAAGTGTGTGAGGAGCGCCACCGCGAACAGCACCAGCACGTGCGCCCGATGCCGCAGGGACGTGCGTCTCCACAGCACCGAGGCCACAAGAATCAACACCAGCTCGGCCAGCGCTTCCACGTGCGCCATGATGAACGGCACGGAGGCCACACGCGGTGGCATCGCCGAGGCCGCGTAAAAGTCAAACCAGAGGACCAGCACTCCACCTACCGCCACCGTCGCGCCGTCGAGCGTCAGCTTGACGCGATCCAGTGTGGACCGGGGGGCGCTGGGAAGCCGCAGCAATCCATAGAGCATGAGGCCGTGCACCAGCAGAGGCAGCGACGACACGAGCAGTCCGAATGGTCCGGATGACACGTGCGCCCCGATCGCGACCAACACGGCCACAAGCTGCGAGGCGCAGATCGCCGCCCAGAATCGTCGAGCCCCGTGGTCAAGCGAACGGTTGCGCGAAATGATGCCCGCCAGCACGCCAGCGACGAGCGTGAGCGCGTGGACCGACAGCAGCCGAATGCTGGACATCGCGGCGCTCTGCGATGCGCCGAAGGCGAGCCAGGTCGCCATCACGGCCGCGTATCCAACGAGACCCGCCAGCACCAGCTGGTCGCGGGTGCGAAGCAGACAGTGCAGCGGAACGAGCGGAACGCCCAAATCCAGGCGCGCCGAGCTCAGTGTCGGATGTTGGCCCGAACGACGAATACTCACGTCGGCGGGTTGAGACATGTTTCCGCGTCGAGGGGTCGATCGGCGCTACACCGTGCGGACGGTCGCCCGCGCCCGGATGCTCCCCCGTTTCCAAAGCACACGGAAGACGAGGAGTGCAACGAACACCGATGAATAGATGATCGGCTCCTCGAGGTCTTTCTTGACTCCCCAGAAGAAATGCACGCATCCCGCCACGGCCGACACGTAGACCAGACGGTGCAGCGCATTCCACCGTTTGCCGCCCAGGCGCCTGATCCACCCCTTGGTCGACGTGATCGCCAGCGGGATCATCAGGACGAATGCCAGCATCCCGACGGTGATGTACAGGTGCTTGAGTACGTCCTCGATGATGTCCGAGACATCGAAGAACATGTCCAGTCCGATGTAGACGCTCAGGTGTCCGAGCGCCCAGAAGAACGTGGCCAGGCCCAGGAACCGTCGCTCGGGAACCAGCCATCCCCACCGGGTGATCTTCATGAGCGGCGTGACCGCCAGCGAAGCGGCCAGCAGGCGGAGCGCCCACTCTCCCGTCTCCTTCTCCAGCGCTTCGATTGGATTGGCACCCAGTTCGCCCAGCAGTGCCTCACCGGCAATCCAGAGCACCGGCAGCGTGACCACCATCCACAGGACCCGATGCAACCAGCGACGCACCGTTGGTTCAGCGCGATCGAGCAGGGGCTCAAGTCGCGCGTCCAGTACGGCCCAGTTCAATAGTTCTTCCTCAGGTCCATGCCCGCATAGAGAGACGCCACCTGTTCCGCGTAGCCGTTGAACATGAGCGTCGGCTGCTTGAGAAACGCGCCGATGGGGCGCTCCTTGGCCTGCGTCCAGCGCGGATGGTCCACCGTCGGATTCACGTTGGCATAGAAGCCGTACTCACTGGGATTGGCGTCGCTCCACGTGGTACGGGGCATCTTGTCCGTGAAGCGGAGCTTGACGATGGACTTGACGCCCTTGAAACCATATTTCCACGGGACAACCAGCTTGAGCGGCGCACCGTTTTGGTTCGGCAGCGCCTTGCCGTACATCCCGGTCACCAGCAATGCGAGCGGGTGCATGGCCTCATCGAGGCGGAGCGCCTCTTTGTACGGCCACGGCAGCACGGAGCGGTTCTGTCCCGGCATGCGGCTCGGATCGAACAGCGTGGTCATCTCCAGAAATTTCGCGCCGGGCAGTGGCTCGCAGCGGTTCACGATGTCCTTGAGCTGAATGCCCTGCCACGGAATCACCATCGACCACGCCTCGACGCAGCGATGCCGGTAGATCCGGTCCTGCAGCGGCAATCCGCGAAGCAGGTCCTCCAGCGCGTACGTTTTGGGTGACTTGACGAGTCCCTCCACCGCTACCGTCCACGGTTTGGTTCGAAAGTTCGCCGCCTGTTCCTTGGGCTCGTCCTTGCCGGTGCCAAACTCGTAGAAATTGTTGTAGCTCGTGGCGTCCTCCTCGCTGGTGAGCTTGAGCTCCTGGTCGTGACCAGTCGCGGAGAGGGCCTGCAGCGCGCGCGGCGACAGCGCAGCGCCAAGCGCGAGCGCGCCGGCGGTGCCGACAAACGCGCGGCGGTTGAGGTAAACGGACTCCGGCGTGATCGCAGAAGACGACAGATCGTCAGGACGACGGATGAGCATCGTGGGGCGGGTTCAGGAGGCGGGAGGCGGCACGCCGCACACAGCACGCGGCGCAGCGTAGAGTATACGCCCGAACGTCACCGATGGTTCGGTTCTGCGCGGCGACTACGGGCTCGTGCCGAGTCGCTCGCCGGTCGCTACCGCAGTCGCCGTCTGCCGCCGGACGCCTGAATGCCCTTGACCCGATCGCGGAACAGCTCGACGAGTCGACGCTCGCCAGGCCGGAGTGCGTCCAATGCCTCATCGGCGGCTCGTTCCCAACCCGACTGATCGCCTCGCGCTGCGGCGGAATCGAGCTGGCGCAGCGAACCGGACACGCGTTCCGCGAACGCCGCACCTGCTCCGGACGCGCCTAGCATGCCACGGGTGACTGCCCGCCCTCGCCCGGTTCCCAAGCCAGCTCGGGTGGAGTCGCCCTGCCGCGAGACCAGGTCCACCAGCGACGCCACGAGCTCGAGCCGGTCGACTTGCGTCTCCGTCTGAATCCAGCAGGCGTTGGGCAAACGCATTCCGGCGCTCATCAACGGAAGAAAGAAGTTGTTTCCGGCAAACGGTCCGTACGGCGAAGGCACGAACCAAACGTGCAGCATATGCAGCGTTTGCCCAGCGCCCCCACCGAGCGCTGCATGGTCATGCCACCGTGCCAGTTCGCTGGAGAACGTGGCGGGAATGCTCGCATCTGTGGGTCCTCGAAACGCATAGGCTACGCCGACGAGGCTATCGCGCCCGGCAATCCGCGAGAAGAGCAGATGGTCGGGCGATTCGACCCGCACGCCATCCTGCATGCGAATACGGTTCACCCAATGCACGCCCATGGTTGGAATGTCACCGAACTGCGGCATGAACCCCGATTGTCCGGCCGCGTCGGTGGCCCCCCGCGGGGGGCCCCAATGCAGCCGCTGCCCGTTCGCCACCACATAAATGTATGGGCGGGCCGGCCCCGGTGGGGC
>JANNEV010000093.1:0-2918 GCA_031379145.1 Gemmatimonadaceae bacterium | reverse complement strand
GCGCGGTGCCGGAAGCACACGCGGCAGGCACGCCATGGCTCTCACTCGCGGCGGATTCGTCGCACGGTGACTCGGCCGCCTTCGCGTCGCTGCCCGCCGGACTCATGGCACTGCTCGATGTGCGCGACGCCATTGCCGACGGGCGCCGCACGCTGCCGTTCTACGAGTGCATCCAGATGGACGGAGAGGAGTCGCACGACCTGCGTCGCCGCCTGCAGATGCGCTTCGCGGATTCGTCGGCGGCGGTGCTCTATGCGGTCGCTGACCGCCGCAGCGGGACGCTGGAGCGCGTCGAGTTCCTGCGCCGGACCCCGAGCGCAGGACAGCGCGGCTTCATCTGGGATCGCACACGCGATCGCACGACGTCGGCGTGGTGGTTCGAGTCGCCGCGTGGACTCGCCCGCCGGGACGAGCGCGGGACGATCCCGCGGGGCAGCCCCGTGCCGCGCACGATGCGCGCACTCGGTCGTCAGTTGCTGACGGTCCCCTGCGCCGACTCCTCGGCGAACTCGCCGACGAATCCGATCTCCGGCTCGAGGAACTGATCGAAGCGCTGTGACACGGCCCGCTGCGCGAGGCCGATCAGCGCACGCACGTCGGCCGCGGTCGCGCCGCCCAGGTTCACCATGATGTTGGCGTGGATGTGCGAGATCTGGGCTCCGCCGATCCGGTGTCCCTTGAGCCCGCACTGATCGATCAACCGACCCGCGCCCACGCCCTCGATCTTCTTGAAGACCGACCCGGCGCTCGGGTGATACTCGAGCCAGGGATGTCGCGAGCCGCGCCAGGAGAGGTTCTCCTGCATGGTGCGATGCATCGTCTCGGGATCACCTGCGGCGAGAGCGAAAGTCACCGCGAGAGCGATCTCGCCGCTCGTGTGCAAGCGTGAGACATCGTAGCCGAAGTGCATCTCGGCACGCGTGGCTCGCGAGCGCGATCCGCCGACCCCGAGGAGATCGACCGACTCCACGACCTCCTCGATGAACATCGTCCGCGCGCGCTCGGGAGCAGGGGAGAGGAAATGGAGATTCTGCCAGACCGCACCACCGACGGTGCTCGGGATCCCCACATAGTGCTCGAGCCCCGCCCAACCGCCGGCCACGCAATGCCGGATGAGATCGGCGACGACCGCGCCGCTCTCGGCCTGCACCCGTCCACCCCCGAGATCGGACACGCCCCGCGCGACGTTGCGCACGACCAGACCGCGGAAGCCGAGGTCCCCGACGAGGATGTTGGCGCCGAGTCCGAGCACGAAGAAGGGCACGCCCGCCCCTCGTGCGGCCGTGATGGCGCTGGCGAGTTCACCGGCCGTGGTGGCATCGTACAGCACGTCCGCGGGACCACCGATGCGGAACGTGGTGTATGGAGCGAGTGGTTCGCTCAGGCGGAGCCGGGAAGCTCCCAACGCCGGTGCCAGGGCCGCAGCGATCTCCTGCGGCGACGGGTGCCGGTCACTCGAATGCGACGGATGCATAGGATGCGCGTAATCAACCCGCGGTGGCGCCTCGTCGCCAGCCGCACTCTCGTGGTCAGTACCCTGCTCGCGCTCGGTGCCTCGTTGGTGATTCACTCGGCAACCAAATACATCGATGGTCAGGGGCGAGTGCTGGGTGGTGCGATCGTCGGGAACGCGACAATGATCGCCGACGACCGGTTTTTCGCGCGGCACACCGGGCCGTCCATGAGCGCATTCAACGCCTGGGTGCTGTCGAAGTCTCTCGAGACCCTCGCGGTGCGCATGGACCGACACTGCAGCAATGCGCTGGCGGTGGCGCGCCACTTCGAGGGCCACGCTGGGCTGGAGAGCGTACGCTATCCGTTCCTGCCGTCGCATCCGCAGTACGCACTGGCGCGACGGCAGATGTCACAGGGGGGCGGCATCGTCGTGCTCGTGGTCAACGGCGGACTCGCTCGCGGACGACGCTTCCTGGACGCGGTGGCGCTCTGCTCGCACTCGCCGAACCTCGGTGACACCCGCACCATTGTGACCCACCCGGCCTCGACCACACACAGCAAGCTCTCGCCGACAGAACGCGCAGCCGTGGGGATCTCGGACGGGTTGGTGCGGATCAGTGTGGGGCTGGAGCATGTCGACGACATCATTGCCGATATCGAGCAGGCGTTGGACCGATCAGCGGCGGCGTAGTCGTGCCGTGGACCGTGAAATATGTCCGTCAACCGTTCCATTCTTCCGTCAGACGCGTGAGTACTCGAATGCACGATCGAATCGGGCGCAGACGCAGCGGACGTCGGACATAGGGTGTGACGTGCGACACGGTGTACATGAGGTACGCCGTCGGGAACACGCGCGCTCCCGTGCTGTCGTGATCAGGCGTCACCCTGCTGGCCCGGAGGCGCTTCTCGCTCAAGCCACAGTGTCACCGGCCCGTCATTCACGAGCTCCACGTCCATCGTCGCGGCGAACTCGCCCGCCTGCACATCGGCAACACGCTCTCGCAGTAGTGTTAAAAAGCGGTTATATAGTGGTATGGCGACTTCCGACGGGGCCGCGCCGATAAAACTCGGCCGTCTGCCCTTTCGCGCGTCGCCATACAGCGTGAACTGTGAGACCAGCAGGAGCGCACCATGCTGCTCCAGCAGGTCGTGGTTCATCCGGCCTTCGGCGTCGGGGAAGAGTCGAAGTCCCATGATCTTTTCGGCCATCCACGTCAATTCGCGCTGCGTGTCTGAGGGTGAAAACCCGACGAGGAGTACGTAGCCTGGGCCAATGCGTCCGGAGACTCTGGCGACGCCGCCAGGTGAGTCCGGTCGGATTCTGACTTCGGCCCTGCTGACCCGCTGGAGTAGAGTTCGCATCGCTGGACAGTTTCGCCGCCGACCGCCAGAAGCGGAAGTGCGGTAACAATGCCAATCAAGACCTCCGTGCAACAACGACTTGCCCTGCAGTTCAATCTCGT
>JANNEV010000080.1:0-2487 GCA_031379145.1 Gemmatimonadaceae bacterium | reverse complement strand
CGCCGTCGCCCGCCGGCTCGAGGTCCGGGTGCACGTCACCTGGATCCTCGAGTAGCCAGCAACGATAGGCGACGGACCTGACGCGGCCGGCCATCGCAACGGTGTTCCCGACCTCCGCGCAGTCAGTGTTGGTGCTGGATTCCGGAGCCAACGTCGACTGTTCCGCCGAAGAGCTGGTGCAGTTTGCCCGCATCGGGACCGTGTACGCCCGTGCGTTGCTCGGCCGTGAGAACCCGGCCGTGGGGCTGCTCTCCATCGGCGAGGAGGCCGAGAAGGGCAACGCTGTCGTGAAAGACGCGCACCAGCGTCTGCTGCAGTCGGGGCTCAACTTCATCGGCAACGTGGAAGGGCGTGACCTGCCGCGCGGCAAGTGCGATCGAGGGCCGATCGACGTGGTCATCTGCGATGGATTTGTCGGGAACATCCTGCTCAAGTTCTACGAGAGCCTCGCGCCCACGCTCATTCGGATGATCGCTGAGGCGGCAGCCGTGGATCGGAAACAGCTGGCAAGCGCGCTCGCGCATCTCGACGCCGACGAGCACGGTGGCGCCCCGTTGCTGGGGGTACGGGGGGTGTCCATCATCTCACACGGCAAGAGTTCCCCCAAAGCACTCATGAACGCCATTCACGTGGCCGTTCGCGCCTACGAGTCCGGCATGACTGACGAGATCGGCCGACGCCTCGCCGAGTCCGTGCCAGGCGTCTCGGACAACACCACCGGGAGTGCCGCATGACGCGCCCTGCTGCCTACATCGCCGGCACTGGGCATGCCGTCCCCAAGCGGATCATGACCAATCACGACATTGCCGCCATGGGCGTGGAGACCGACGATCAGTGGATCCTCGATCGCACCGGCATTCGTCAGCGTCATGTCGCCAAGGACGGCGAAACAGTGAAGTCGCTCTCGTCCGATGCCGCTCGACAGGCCATGGCGATGGCCGGCGTCGACCCGTCAGAGATTGACGTCATCATTCTCGGTACCGCGTCGCCGGACCGATTGCTGCCCGCAACCGCCGTGGACATTCAAGCGGAGTTGGGTTGCAACCGAGCCGCGGCGTTTGACCTTGCCGCCGCCTGCTCCGGCTGGCTCTACGGCACGATCGTCGGTGAATCCATGATCAAGGCTGGCAGCGCCGAGACCGTGCTGGTCATCGGTGCCGAGAAGCTCAGCGCCATCGTGGACTGGACGGATCGCAACACCTGCATCCTGTTCGCCGACGGAGCGGGTGCCACGATCATGAAGCGCAATCGCGGCGACGACAAAGGCATTCTCTCCACATTCATGCGCTCCGATGGCGCACTCGCCGAGCTCCTCTGGCGACCGGCTGGTGGTGGAGATGAAGCGGTCTCGTTCGACTCGGCCACAACCAATCGGCAGTACATCCAGATGGCTGGACGCGAGGTGTTCAAGCACGCCGTACGCGCCATGGCGGAATCAACGGATCGCGCACTGGAGCGCGCCGGACTCACCGCCGACGACGTTGACCTGCTGATTCCTCATCAGGCCAACACGCGCATCATCGAAGCCACGGCGAAACACGCCGGCATCGGCATGGATCGCGTCTTCGTCAACGTCGATCGCTTCGGCAACACGTCGGCGGCGTCCATTCCAATCGCACTGAACGACGCCATTCAACAAGGGCGAGTGAAAGAGGGAATGACCGTCCTCTTTGCGGCCTTCGGCGCGGGATTCACATGGGGTTCGCTGGTCGTGCGCTTCTAAGCGCAGCCAGCGTCGCCACGCTTTCGAGACGACCATGGATTTCGTGCTGCTCCTGCCTGGACAAGGCTCGCAGCGTGTCGGTATGGGCAAGGATCTGTACGAGGCCTTTCCTGCGGCACGCAACGCATTTCATACGGTGGACGACGCCGTGGGCACTGCGCTGTCTTCGCTCGCGTTCGACGGTCCATCGGAGGAACTGACGCGGACGCACAACGCGCAACCGGCATTGCTCGCACACAGTGCGGCGGTATGGGCTGTGCTCCAGGAAGCGCTCGCACCATCGGTTCGTGCCGCCGCCGGCCACTCGCTCGGCGAGTTCTCCGCATATCATGTAGCGGGGTCGTTCGAATTGGCCGATGCGGCACGCGTTGTGCGCACCCGCGGAACACTGATGCTGGAACAGGGGATGGCCCGACCCGGCGCCATGGCTGCGATCATCGGCGTGCTCAATCGCTCCATCGAAGAGATCTGCGTCGAGGCCTCGGCGGAGAGCGGACTCGTGGTGCCAGCCAACTACAATAGCGCAGATCAAGTGGTGATCTCGGGCGAAGTGGCTGGCGTCGAGCGCGCGATGCAGCTGGCCAAGGACGCTGGAGCCAAGCGTTCGCTTCCTCTCCCGGTGAGCGGGGCGTTTCACTCGCCGCTCATGGCACCCGCCGCCGAGGGTCTCGAGCAGGCGCTACGGGATACCCGGTTGGTCGATCCGCTCGTGCCGGTGTTCGCCAACGTGAATGCCGAAGCGATCACCGACGCGGCCACCGCGC
>JANNEV010000442.1:0-3936 GCA_031379145.1 Gemmatimonadaceae bacterium | reverse complement strand
ATCCATCCGGGATAGAACTCCAGATCATTGTCGACAAAAACGATCCAGCCATCCTCCGGTACGCGCGAGCGCATCAGCTGCAGCAGGCGGTTTCTGCCACCGGCGACACCGAGATTGGTGTCCCCCAACTCGACGGTGACGCGTGCATCGTCGATCGCTCCAAGCCAGCCGCGCGTGTCGTCCGTCGAGGTATTGTCGAGGATCACCGCGTGCCACGGCACCGGCGTATGCAAGTCAAGACTGGCCAGACATCGCTTGGTGTAGGCCAGTGCATTGTACGTGAGGATTGCGAACCAGACGCGGGGTATCGTGGAATGCCAGGCATCCGGTACGCCGGATGCTCCGGGAATGAGCCGGAGGCGACAAGGGTGGTGCGCTGCACTGCCGCGCTGCTCGGCCATGAGCGTGTTCATCGCGCCGCCTCCTCGAAGCGGGACCGCGCTGTGGCGCGAAGCCGTGCGCAGCGCTGCAACACTTCGTCGGCAATGGTTGCCCAGCTTGGCAGTGCGCCGGCATACGCCCTCGCGGCGTCGACACGCGGCAAACGGACACGCGGATCAAGGGTCTCGCGCAACACCGTCGCCAGGCACAGGGTATCCATCGCGCCGGCGGTGCTGGTGGGAATCACCCATGCACCGCCGGCCTCACGCAACGGCTCCGCATCCGCGCTGGCCGGTACGATCAGTGGTCGGCCGCACGCGAGGGCGATGTGCCATACGCTGCTGTTCGTCGCTCCTGGCGCGATGATGACGTCCGCCGTGCACACGTACGCCGGCAATGTGTCTTCACACACGTTCGTTACGAGAACCTCGGCGGTCAGACCCGGTGCGAGCCGCCCACTCCGGAACCGTGCCTGCAATGACGCGCCCCATTGCGAAAGTCGCTGAGAGGGCTGAAAGGCGTTGGGCGCGCGCGATTCCTGCGGAACGAGCAGCTGTAGCCGAACCGAATCCGTTGCCTGCGCGACCCGTTGCCACACGCGCAATAGCAGTTCGGCGCTGGCGATGTCCGCATCCTCGAACACGGGCAGAAGAAGCACCGTATCCACGTCGCGTGGACGCTGAAAGCGCGCCGCGTCAGGGGTATGACGATCGGTGATCACACCGAAGGGCATGATCCACAATCGACTCTGGTCGACGCCGATTCGTGTGCACGCCTCGTATGCGGCATGATGGGGTACCCACACTTCGTCTGCGGCGGTCAGCAGCGAGGCCGTCAACGCGGCGGGAACGCTGCCGCGCACACGGTCTCCGGTGCACACAATCCACGCACCGTCACTGGGGGCGACCGGCGGCGCTTCGTCGGATCGATCGAGCCAAGTCATCGTGACGGAGCGCGCGTGTTCCGTTGCCCACGCGCCAGTCGGCGCGGCTTCAGCGCGCGGTGCCACAGACCGCAGGCCTCCTTCGATATCTCCCGCACGTCCGGCGTATCGCTCAAGGAGCGGCCAGAGGCGCGCTGCAGGTACGCTATATGCCGGACGTCGCGGCGTTCGCGCGCGTGGGTATACGCGCATCTTGTTGCCGCACGCGTCCGCCATCGCGACCAGCAGCGTCTCAACGCCAGTCAGGGATCCCGCCTCGAAGACGGAAGCCTCCACGCACAACCGCTCACTCGTTTCCCGATGGTCGCCGTCACTCGAATGCACTGGACGTGCAGTCGATCCATGGCGAACGATCCGGTCGATGGCATGCAGCCGTTCAGTGATCGCCGCCGCCGCGCGCGACCAGGGCCAGTGGGTTTCCATATCGTGACGCGCGCGGGCGCCAATGGCGCGGGCCTCATCGGGACAGTCGTGTACGAAGCGGAGATGTTTGACAAGATCCACCGCGCTCGGTGAGGCCCATCGGTGCCCGTCATACGCTCGCGTATCTGGGTCATGGGCATCCACCAGGCCCATATTCGCGATCAGCAGACTGTTGTCGTCCGTCATGTAGTCCAGGTGCGCGCTCCAGCGCGTGGCGATCACCGGCAACCCGGTCGCCATCGCTTCCATGAATGGTCGGCCCCACCCTTCACCACGCGTTGGCGCGACGAACGCATTCGCACAGGCGTACAGCGATGGCATCGCGTCGGCAGGGAGATCCTCGGCCAGCACGACAATGGGCGCCACATCGTGAAAGGATCGCCCATCGCACGCATCGGCAAGAAATCGCTCGATCTCGCGCCGGACCGTCATGGGCGACTGGTCCGCGCCCGAACGGTGCGCGCCATGAACCCGCTTCGCGTGGGTGCGCAACAGCAGCGTCACATTGTCCAAGGGCGAGAACGCTTCCGCCCACGCTCGCAGCAGCACATCCCAGCCTTTTCGTGCTCTCCACTCGAACACGGCAAGAAACACCGTTCCTTGCAGGCCTTCGAGCGACAGCGGCGTCGCGGCCGGCGTGAAAAGCTCCGTATCAATGCCGCCCGGAACCACGAAGATCGGCGTTCGAACGCCAGCCCGACGAAACGTCTCCTCGTTGAACGTGCTGGGTACCCACAGTTCATCGAGCGTGTTGCAGCGCGACACCCAGTGCGGCGGAAGCGAGTCGGTCTCGAACATGGTACGCCCGACCAGATAGGCCGCGTTCTCGGCATCGGCGAAGCCATCGGCGAGGTAGTGTTGCACCAGCACATACGGCGCGCGAATCGCGCGGCGCTGCTGCTGCTCGAGCGCCTCCCGCATGGCCGACGGGAGTCCGAGACGGAAGTCGGGGTCGAGCGCCGCCGTCGCCCGCAGCGCCACCGGTACGCCGGCTTGCTCCAGCGCGAACAGCAGGCCACGCCCTTCATCGGCGTACCCTGTGGGTTCGAACACGGGACCGCACCAGACACAGTTGGGGAGAGCGCTCATGATCCTCGAATTGGGTCGCCGACGACCGGCACAGGTGCAATCGTCATGCCATTTCAAGAAACTGCGTAAAGAATTGCAGTAAAAGAGTTTACGGAGATACGGCAGTTTGTTCCTGTTACGTGAGCGGAAAAAACGACCGTGCGCTTCCTGTCTGCTTCGACCGGCATCTCTTGCCGTTCTGAGACGCAGCAATTGCCCGCGTGGTGCTCTCCTGACGAGCGATGAAATTCGCAAGTGTTTTCATAGCAGTGACTTACACAATGGCATGAATTGTGATACGCAGGCGCGCTGACTTCCGTGCGTTCAATCTCCCCTGTTTGATCTGAAAGCCATGAACAACAGCCTCGCATACTCGCCGACCAGCCTGAACACGATCCCAAGCGCGCAAGTCGGCGTTGATGGCGTGCCTCGCTTTCAGATTCCGGCTCAACCGAACCATCCAGAATGGGCCCAGGCCGCGGAAGCCGAGGCGGCGGGCGGCGCCTCGGCGGAGATCCGCGCATTTCTGGATGCGCAGCTGGAGTCTGGTGATGTGCTTCTGGACTTGGCTCCGGGATTCGGTTTCGTCGCGTTGAGCGCGACCACGGCCCCCGGCGGGCTCCCGACGGTGTTCGTCGGCGGTCTGGACGAGAGCCAATTGCAGCTGCTGCAGGATGCTGCGGTCGACGTTGGGGGCTGGCTGGAATCCGTGTCGCTGTCCGACCTCTCGAATCTCGGGTCGCTCCTGGATATGCGGCTCGACCCGGACGGCCGAGTCTTTGTACATCTTCGCGCCTCGGACGTCGCGACCACCTGCGCCCAACTCGAGCCGCTGCTCTCAGAAGGGCGCGTACTCGCGCTCTGCATTACAGACGCGCAGGTGAGTAGCGCATGGACGGACGCCGAGCAGACGCTACAACGCGTCGGGATGACCGCGTGCGTCCTGGTGGAGCAGGAGGGCGACGCCGTCATGATGCGCCTGGACGGCGCGCCGTGGGCGCCCGCGATAGCGCTGCCCGCCGCGCACGTGTCGAGCGCCCCCCCCGCGGAGGCGATGGACCAGGTATTTCCGGCAACGTTCCCGACCCAGGGCGCGCCCGCCCCAACCAGCGAATACAACG
>JANNEV010000003.1:0-7334 GCA_031379145.1 Gemmatimonadaceae bacterium | reverse complement strand
ATGCCGTCCTGCATGGCCGCATCCAGCTGCGACATCACGTCATCGGCGCCGCCCTCTGCGGCGTACGACGCGCGTGACGATCGATAGTCCGCGCTGGACGTCTTCGCCATCGTGGAGACGGCGGACAAGCCCGCGAGAATGATGATCGAGAACATGACGAGCAACAGCAGCGTCGCCTCCAGCGCGAAGCCTCGCCGCACCTGAACGCGCGCTTCCTCCACCGGCCGCGCCGGCGTGGTGCCTGCGCCTACGAGTGCCGTCAGTTGTCGCGCGTCGCCACGCCGCCTGCCGCCGCCGTTCATCGAACGTGTTCTCATAAGTCGTCCCCCGTGCGAGAATGATCCTGCTGCACGAGAGATGTACGGCTGAGCAACGGTTCACGTCACTTCGTCGCGGGTGCGCGAACACACGACGAAACACTTGTGCTGCGCTACGTGACGCGGACGTGGCGTCGCGTGACGAATGCGGCGGCGGTGTGACGGGGGCTATGCCACCGCTGGAGGCTGCGGACGCGGAAACAAGCCTTCGCCCTTGGCCACCGTCCAGCCGACGGGGTCCAGCGCATGGAGCGCGTCAAGGCGCTGCTGGTGTACGGAGCCAATGCCGCCAAGCTGCGTCCACAGCGCTTCGGATTTCCCGGGCATGAATGGCGCCAGCAGCACGGCCTGTCGCGCGAGGCGCCGAATGAGCGACGCCATGCACTGTTCCAACTCGACGCGTCGCGTTGGATCCTTCGCGACCTGCCATGGCGCGGTGGCCTGCGTGTACTCGTTGGCGCGTGCGGTCATGCGCCCGACCGCCGCCAGCCCCTCGTGGAGCAACCAACCCCGCTGTCCGTCCAACGCGGCGTGATACGCCGCGATGTCGGCGTCATCGTCCACCTCCACCTGCGGACGTTCGGCGACGGGCACTACACAGGCGCAATACTTCTCGACCATGGCGATCGCTCGACTGGCCAGATTGCCGAGCGCGTTCGCCAGGTCACTGGTGTATCGCTCTTCAAAGCGCTCCCAGCTGAAGTTGCCATCGGCATCGAACGGAACTTCGCGCAACAGCACGTAGCGGAACGCATCGGCGCCAAACCGATCGATCGCCTCGCCGAGGTCGAGCTTTACGCCCGCGCTCTTGGAGAATCGCTCTCCGCCCAGCTGCACGAATCCATGCGCCCAGACCTGCTTCGGCAGCGGCAATCCCGCAGCGTGCAGCAGTGCTGGCCAAATGACCGCGTGAAAGCGCGTGATGTCCTTGCCGACAATGTGCAGGTCGGCCGGCCACAACTGCTCGTACCCGGCGGCAGGAAATCCCGTCGCGGTGAGATAGTTGGGGAGCGCATCAAACCAGACGTACGTGCCCTGCGTCTCTCCCGTGGAGAGCGGTAGTGGAAAGGGCACGGCCCAGGCCAGCCGCGAGCGCGACGCCGAGATGTCGTCCAGTCCCTGTGCGAGCAAGCCGAGAATCTCGTTTCGACGACTCTCCGGCTCCAGGTAGGACGGAGTCGTGTAGAGCAGCTCCTGCAGAAACGGCTGATACTTGGAGAGTCGGAAGAACCAATTCCGCTCTTCCACGCGTTCGAGCACACGGGTGGGATGCAACACGCAAGCGCCATCGACAATGTCGACGTCCTGCTTGAATGCCTCGCAGCCAACGCAGTACATGCCCGAGTATGATCGCTCGAAGAAATCGTCCGGATTGCGTTCGGCGATGCGGAGAATGAGTGCCTGCACCCCGGCCTTGTGATGGGCGTCGGTGGTCCGGATGAACTGGTCGTACGAAATGTTGAGTCGCGACCACATGGCCTGGAAACGCGCAGCGATTTCATCCGTAAACGCCTGCGGCGGCAGGCCACGCGCATCGGCCGTTTGCTGCACCTTCTGCCCATGCTCATCCATGCCGATGAGCAGATGCACGTCGACGCCCAGCTGGCGATGATAGCGCGCAATCACGTCCGCGCCGATCTTCTCCAGCGCGTGCCCGAGATGAGGGTCGCCGTTGGCGTAGTCGATGGCCGTCGTAAGGAAGAAGCGTGGCATCTCAGCGTGTTGGTGTGGACGGCTCGTGAACTCGCTCGGCATCCGGGTCGTCGTCTGTTTCGCTGTCGTCCGACGGCTGCCGCCGTTGCTCCGCTGCGCGGAGTCGTCGCCCTCCTCGCCGGCCGCGACGGCGCTTGCGTTTCGGCTCATCCGCCTCAGCTTCGCGCGCCGGCATATCGTTGTCCTCGGCAGCGACAAGTGCCTGGGCAACCTCCGCTTCTGCTTCTGCGGCCGGTTCGACCTGCGGCACTGCATCGGGACCGACCTCGAGAACAACCTCGGGAACAACCTCGGGAATCGCGACCGGCGTGGCGAGAGGAATGACCTCCGGTATCGGCAGGGCGCGCGAATGCGTTGCGGCGCCGGCGGCCGGACTCGATGCCGCAGGACGCACCGAGTTCGATTGCGTTGTGTCCGCTCTCGGCGCGACAGGCCGCGTGGCGCTCCCGCGGCCGCGAGGCAACAGGGACTCGCGCTCGTTCGCCTGATCCTCCAACGCTTCGTCCAGCACCGCGTCCGCGGCGACGCTTTCACTGAAGCCGTCGATCTCCACGCGCAAGTCGGCCAGCGGCACCACGCGCGTATCACCTTCAGCGGTCCGCAGCGTCACGCGATCGTTGAAGATGTCGCAGGTGACCACTTTCTCCTCACCCAGTGACGTCTGGAGGATCTTTCCCTCCTTCGGGAACCGGCGGCGACTCTGCACGTAGAACTCATGTTCGTAGCGCAAGCAGCACATCAGGCGACCACAGGCCCCGGAAATCTGCTGCGGATTGAGCGAGAGCTTCTGGTCCTTGGCGACGCCCAGATTCACCGGCAACAGCTCCGGCAGCCACGACGACGAGCAGTACTCGCGACCGCACCGCCCCACGCCAGAGAGCCGCTTCGCCTCGTCCCGCACGCCGATCTGCTTGAGTTCAATGCGCGTGCGAAACATGGCGGCGAGGTCGCGTACGAGCGCGCGGAAGTCGACCCGACGATCGGCGGTGAAGTAGAACGTCAGCTTGCGGCGATCCCACTGCCACTCCGCATCCGTCAGCTTCATGACCAACCCGATGGCCTTGACGCGTTCGAACGCCTTGCGACGTGTGGTTTCGTTCTCCGCCGTCATTTCTCCTTCACGCACCTCTTCGTCGTGAGTGGCCAGTCTCAATGCCTTGCGCGGTGGCGGCGTGGTACCACAGCCGTGGGCGCAGCCACGACAGCGGACTTCGGCGAGTTCGCCCGTGGCATGCACGCGTCCGAAATCCTCCCCACGGTCGGCCTCGACAATCACGCTCGCCTTGAGTGGCGGTGCGGTTGGCTCGTCCCACTGAAAGAATTCCTTGCGATTGCCCCGAAAGGCCACTTCGATGAGGTGCGACACGCGTGCGCGCCCTACTCGGTGAACTGGCCCATGCGGAGAAACTTTTCGCGACGACGTCGCACCAGTTTGTCCGGCTTCAGACGTCTGAGGTCCTCGAGATTCCTGATCAGCGCATCGCGCAGCGCATTGGCTGAGGCCTGATGATCTGAGTGCGCGCCGCCGATGGGCTCCGGCACGATCTCGTCCACGACCTTGAGCTCAATGAGATCCTTGGCGGTGAGACGCAACGCCGACGCGGCTTTCTCGCGAATGGCCGGCGTCTTGCTGTCCTTCCAGAGAATGGAGGCGCACCCTTCCACCGTGATCACGGAATACACGGCGTTCTCCAGCATGAGCACACGATCGGCCACGCCGAGTGCGAGCGCACCACCGGACCCTCCCTCGCCGATCACGGTGGCCACGATCGGTACCTGGAGTTGACTCATCTCCAGCAGATTGCGCGCGATCGCCTCGCTCTGTCCGCGCTCTTCCGCGCCCAGCCCGGGCCACGCGCCCGGCGTGTCGATGAACGTGACGACCGGCACCTGGAACTTCTCGGCGAGCTTCATGTGTCGCAGCGCCTTTCGATAGCCTTCGGGGTGGGGCATGCCGAAGTTGCGCTTCAGGTTCTCCTTGGTGTCGCGTCCTCGCTGTTGCCCGATGACCATCACCGTTTCGCCTTCGAGGCGCGCCCAGCCGCCAACAATCGCACCGTCATCGCGAAACGCGCGGTCGCCGTGCAACTCGATGAAATCCGTGAATGCGAGCCGAATGTAATCCGCCGTGAACGGGCGCCGAGCGATACGGGCCACCTGCACACGCTGCAACGGTGTCAGGTTGCGATAGATCTCAACGCGCAGATCCGAGAGCTTTTTCTCCAACGGTCCGATCTGTGCGCCCATGTCGAACGAGCGCTCGCCGGCGAGCTTCTTCAACTCCTCGATCTGTTTCTCGAGCTCAGCGAGCGGCTTCTCGAATTCAAGGACGGGGGCGGATGCCATATCGATTACTGATGAAGGGAACGCATCTGCGGTCAGCCATCGGCGCGCACAAGGCGCACACGATCGGCGCCCAACAGCGCGCGAAGATCGGTCAGTACCACCGGAGACACAGCTACCGAGAGCGTGCGCGAGCGGAAACGCACCCGGTGACCGTCTCCACTGTTCCAATGCAGCTCGATCGGCGCCGATCCATGGTGGGCGTCGATCGTCACGCGAATATCGTCCATCACTGACGGTGGAAGGTCGAGCCCTCGCTCGAGTTCAATGGCCACCCCCACCTCGCCGTTGGCGCGCACTTCGGTGAAGCGAGTGACGCTTTCCACGATGAAGGTGGGATTCTCGACCCCCTGATCCTTGCGGGAGTATCCTCCCTTGAGCAACAACGGAATGTCGGGGCGGATTTTTTCCGCGATGACCGCCCAGGCTTCCTGGAACACCAGCACTTCAGCTGAGCCGGAAAAATCTTCTACGGTGAGTCGGGCAAACTCGGCCCCCGACCTCTTGGAAATCTGACGCTTGATGGCGGTCACCACCACCCCGATGGTTACTGACTCAGGGGTCCAGCTTCCCAACTGCGCCACGGTGTGCGACGCGAAGAGCTCACACTCCGTGCGGAACGGGTCGAGCGGATGCCCCGAGATGTAGAACCCGAGCAGTTCTTTCTCCCGCTGCAGCCGCTCGCTCTCCGACCACACGGCCATCGACGGCAGGGTAGGCGCCGGCGCCTCGGCAGCCATCCCGGAGTCCGATTCCGCGCTGGCCTCGCCAAATAGCGAACCTTGTCCAATGGCCGCTTCGCCTTGGCGCAGCGATGCCTCGTTGATCGCATGATCCAGCGCACCCATCAGCTGCGCCCGATGTCCGCCCAGCCCGTCGCAGGCCCCGGTGGCAATGAGCGCCTCGAACACCCGCTTGTTGCAAATGCGGAGGTCCACGCGCGAACACAAGTCGTACAATGACGTGAACGGACCGGCCGCACGAGCGGCAAGCAACGAGTCGATCGCGCCGCGACCCACGTTGCGCACGGCACCCAGTCCAAAGCGCACGCGCACCTGGCCATGGACCGTGAACCGCCACCCAGACTCGTTCACATCCGGCGGCAGCACCTCAAGTCCCATTTCGCGCGCTTCCGCAATGTACTTGATGACCTCTTCAGTCTTTCCGATCTGCGCCGACAGCAGCGCCGCCATGAACTCGGCAGGATAATGCGCCTTGAGCCACGCCGTGTGGTACGAGAGGACCGAGTACGCGACGGAATGACTGTTGTGAACGATGATGTCGTTCGCAACAAAATTGTGCGTACCTTCGATCTCGAGGTCGTATGTGCGCGCCTCGCCCGCTGGCTCAATCGCGATCACGCGATCCCAGAGCACATCGCTGGCGGCGAGTCGACGCAGCTTGGGGTCGTCAAAATGCTGCGCGAGGCGTCCGACCGTGGCGCGCGTGAATCCGATCTTGTTGGGGTTGGTGCCGACCGGGTACAGGTCGCGGGCGCTGACGTCAGCTTCGCGTTCGATCGCGCCCCACGTCTGCCCGGTGCTCGCCTTGGCCGCCCGCGCGAACTCGCGGACCGGTGCCACGGGGACGAGATCCTTGGACGGCCCCTGCACGGCGGTCAGCGGCATCGCGGCGAGTGCCGCTCGCTTGGCCGCTGCGACCACATACCCGCCGACGCGTTCCGTGAACGGACGCAGGTTCTCCACGCCGGTCACGAACACCTGATAGCCGACCTTGGGGCCGCCCGCGTACGGGAAGGTCACCTCTCGGACGCGGGCGACGATGTCGAGGCGCAGCAGCAGATGCTGCACCTGCCGCGCCAGGCGTCGTGACGCGGTGGCGTAGTAGGCCGATCGGTCCGGCGCGTCGACGTGCCCATCGCCATCCCACATCCGGCCTAGCAACACCCCGATCTGCGCGTTCGTAAGTTCGAATGCGCGCGGTGGTATCGCCTTCTCGTGGGCCGTCTTGCCGAGGAGCTCGTGCACGCGCGCCCACTCGAAGATGCCATTCGGTAGCCGTCGATCGACTCGTGCCGTGTAGATCGTGTCGGTGCCTTTATGCACGGCGCGCGAGCAGCGCACGTTCGGGAACGCGTCCGCTGCGGCGGTGAAGTCGGCGACCGAGTCCGGATCCTGGTTGTAGTAGTACAGCCCGGACGGGTGGCAGAGGTTGCCTTCGGCGAGCAGGTGCCCGAGCGCGATGACCTCGTGGAGCGGCCACTCCCGCGTGCCGCATGCTGGCAGCGTACGGGGGACGGCGATGTGATCGCCGACATGGAGCGCATCGAGCGTCCGCCAGCCATCATGCTGCAGGAACGGATGGTTGCCGGTGGCCACGATCTCGCGTCCCGACTCCGTACGAAGCCGGAAGACGGGGCGCACACCATTGTCCATCACGTCCAGCACGCGTCCCGTCTGCAGGCGGAGCGAGTCCACGTCGCACGTCGCCACGGACGACAACGACGCTTGCTCGCGGTACATGTCTTCGATG
This sequence comes from Gemmatimonadaceae bacterium, assembly GCA_031379145.1. Taxonomy (GTDB): domain Bacteria; phylum Gemmatimonadota; class Gemmatimonadetes; order Gemmatimonadales; family Gemmatimonadaceae; genus Gemmatimonas. Next base: position 468 of record JANNEV010000003.1, on the reverse strand, counting down.
CGAACCAGTCGCCCGGTCGCGGCGTCGAGGATCTCCGTATCGCCAACAAGGCACTTGTTGAACCCATACCGTCCGAACGTCTCGATCTGTCCCGACAGCTCGTCGATGATCTTGGGATCGTGGCCGCGCGCCACCGCCTTCTCGACGAACTTGCCCAGCTCCTTCTTGATCAGCTCCGCGTCTTTCTTGCCCACCGCCTTCCGCAGCACGTCCGCTTCGGCCAGCGAAATGCCGGCAATCACCTGCGCCAGACGCATCACCTGTTCCTGATAGGTGATGACGCCGTAGGTGGTGGAGAGAATCGGCTCCAGCTCCGGCAGCGCGTAACTGACCGGCTCTTCGCCGCGCTTGCGCTTGATGTACACGTTGTGCATCCCCGCATCGAGCGGGCCGGGACGCAGCAACGCATTGGACGCTACGAGGTCATCGAATCGGTCGCAGCGCATGCGCTTGAGCACGTCCGTCGCC